>DATDOY010000031.1:0-4369 GCA_035293045.1 Acidimicrobiia bacterium | reverse complement strand
ACGGCGGCGCGCCGAAGTCGCGCTCCTCACCAACCGTTAGCCTTCACTCATGGCCCAACCAGGCCGACGGGGCGACGAACGCGCGCAACTCCTCGGTTTCCTCGACTACTACCGCTCCCAGATCATCGACAAGGTCGAAGGAATCACCGAGGAGCAGGCCCGGTGGAAGCCTGCGGAAACTGCGAACTCGCTCGGCGCGATCGTGAACCACCTCGCGCGCGTCGAGCACTGGTGGTTCCACGCCGTGTTCGCTGGGAAGCCTTTCGAACTGCCCGGTGATGTCGATGACCCGGACTACGACTTCCACTCTGCCGACGCCCTGCCGCTCGCCGAGATGGTCGAGCGTTACCAAGCCGAGTGCGAACGGTCTCGGGGCATCGTCGCGGCCGCTCCGTCACTCGATGCGATGAGCGCGAATCCGGATCGCGAGGTCAACCTCCGCTGGATTCTCCTCCACATGCTCGAAGAGACAGCCCGCCACGCGGGACACATGGACATCACCCGCGAGCTGATCGACGGCACCGTCGAGCGCTAATCCGGATCAAACAACGTGTGAGTGTCTGCCCGGCGTCAGCCGGGCAGACACTCACACGTTGCTGGGCGTCAGACGGGTTCGGCGGCGAGGGTGCGCCCGATGCGCAGGAGTTGGTCGGTGGCGTGACCGAGTGTGAACTCGGCGTGCTTGGCCGCGAGGAAATACCGGTGGATTGGGTAGTCGGTGTCGACCCCCATCCCCCCGTGGAGGTGGACGGCCGCATGCACCACCCGATGACCGCCATCGGCCGCCCAGAACTTCGCCACCTCGATCTCCGTGTCACACGGGAGGCCCTCCGCCAACCGCCACGCGGCCTGCCAGAGCGTGTGTCGGATCCCGGCGACGTCGATCCAGGCGTCCGCCGCCCGCTGGCCCACGGCCTGAAACGACGCGATCGGCACGTCGAACTGCACGCGACCCTTGGTGTAGTCGGCGGTCATTTCGACGGCGCGCTCGGTCACGCCGAGCGCGTAGGCCACGAGGCCGACCATGGCGTGGCGCTCGATCGACGACACCACCTCGACACCGCTCGAGGTTGAGCCCAAGACGGCGTCGTCGCCCACCGCGGCGCCATCCAGCGTGACCACGGCCTCGGTGTCCTTGTTGCCGACGCGCTGGGGCGTCACCGTGACGCCGTCGGCCACGGGGTCGACGAGGAATACCCCGACCCCGTCGGTCGTCATGGCGGGCACCAGCAGCAGCCCGGCGATGGTGCCGGCCGGTACGCACGTCTTCTCCCCCGAAAGTTTCCATCCCGCCCCGTCGCGCACCGCGCGCGTCTCGGGGTGCGCGGCGTCGGGGTTCAGCGCTTCCACGAGGGCCGCGCTGAGGATCAGCGACCCGTCGATGGCCTTGGGGAGGATGGCCTTTCTCTGGTCGGCCGTCCCGAACTCGGCCACGGCGCGCGCTCCCATCACGATCGAAGGGAGCATCGGCACGGGGGCGACCGCCCGGCCGCACTCGACGAGGACGCGCGCCTGTTCGATGACCCCGTAGCCCCCTCCGCCGACATCCTCGGGAAGGGCAAGGCCCAACAGGTCGGCGGACGCGAGCTTCTTCCAGAGGTCGGCGTCGAATCGGGCGCCACCCTCCTGCAACGCTCGCTCTTCGACCGCGCGATACCGCTCCTCGGTCAGCTCGCCCTCGAAAATCTGGCGCGCCAGGGCGGCGATCTCTTCTTGCTCTTCGGTGAATGCCCAGTCCATGGGTGCGTCGCTCCCCGCCCTATCGCATCCGCGGCATGCCCAGGGCGAGCATGGCGATGATGTCGCGTTGGATCTCGTTGGTGCCGCCGCCGAAGGTGAGGATGAGCGCGGCGCGGTACATGCGTTCGACGGTCCCCTTCACCTTCGCCCCCGGTGACCCCGGCTTCACGTAGGCCTCCTGCCCCATGACCTCCATCAGCAGGCGGTATGCGTGCGTGGAGAATTCGGTGCCGAACACCTTCGTCGCCGACGCCTCCGCGGGGTTGAGCGCGTCCTCGCTCCACGCCAGCTTCCAGTTCAGGAGCTTGAGGAACTCGACCTTGGCGTGCACCTCGGCGAGATGCCGCTGCACCCACTCCTGGTCGATGACGCGACGCCCGTCGGCGAGCTTCGCCTCCTGCGCCCACGCCCGCACCTGGCTCAGCGCGTTCATGATCGGCGCGGACGAGCACAGCGACACCCGCTCGTGGTTGAGCTGGTTGACGATCAGGTGCCAGCCCTTGTTGACCCCGGCCTCACCGCCGACAACGTTGCCAAACGGCACCCGGACGTCCTCGTAGTACGTGGCGGAGGTGACCACGTCGGCGACCGTGCGGACCGGCGTGTAGCGGAACCCCTCGACGTCGGTCGGGACGATGATCATCGAGATGCCCTTGTGCTTGGGCGCGTCCTGGTCGGTGCGGCACCCGAGCCACACGTAGTCGGCGTACTGGATCAAGCTCGTCCACATCTTCTGGCCGTTGATGAGCCACTCGTCGCCATCGCGCACCGCGCGGGTCTTGAGGCTCGCGAGATCGGTCCCGGCCTCGGGCTCGGAGTAGCCGATCGAGAAATGGACGTCGCCCTTGAGAATGCGGGGCAGGAAGTCCTGCTTTTGCTCGTCGGTCCCGAACTTCATGATGGTCGGACCCACGGTGTTGATGGTGAGGAACGGGACCGGCGCCCCCGCGATGGAGGCCTCGTCGGTGAAAATCAGCTGCTCGATGAAGGAGCGGCCTTGGCCGCCGTACTCCTTGGGCCATCCGATGCCGAGCCACCCGTCGGTGCCCATCTGCTTGACAAGTGCCTTGTACGTCTCGACGCGCCCGTACTCGCCGTCGCCGGCCTGCATCCCGTCGCGAGCCTCGTCCGTCATCAGGTCGGCGAAGTAGCCGCGCAGCTCCTGGCGCAGCTCCTCTTGTTCCTCGGTATAGGCGATGTGCATCGACAGGCTCCCGGGCGGGCAAACGACGGTCAGGCTGGTGGCCGACCAAAACTGAAACGCGTTCTATTTTTGCACCGCGCCGCCGAGCTGTCGATTCGTCGGCAACTTCTGCGTCTGTGGCGCGTTACCCGGCTATATCCCCGCTAACGCGCCACAGACACGGAACTACGTCGAGAGTTCCACGCCGACGACGGCCGTGGTGAGCCCCGTCCCCGCCAGCGAGCCGTAGTAGGGCGCGTCACCGAAGGCGTGCACGCCGCCCGCGTCGTCGAGCAGGACATACCCGTTGCCCGACGGCGTGAGGGCGAGGTCGACCGAGACGATCGGGCCGCGGAGCAACCCAGCGTCGCGCCGACCCGGCAGCGATCCGTAGAAGCCAAGGGTGCCGAACGAGTGGATGCCCCCGGCGTCGTCGAGCAGGTAGTACCCCGTGGTGGTGGCCTCGAGGTCGATGCCGCGTGCCGGGACACCTCGTCCGGGCAACGAGCCGAGGAAGGGGACGGCCCCGAACGAATGCACGCCGCCGACCTCGTCGAGCACGTAGTAGCCCTGGCCCGGGATGGCCTCCATGTCGACGCCGCGGGCGGCGACACCGCGACCCGGCAGCGAGCCCAGGAAGGGAGCGTCGCCGAAGGCGTGCACGCCACCGACCTCGTCGAGCACGTAGTACCCGCCGGGCACGACCTCGAGGTCAATGGCCCGAGCGCTCACGCCGCGACCCGGCAGCGAGCCGAGGAAGGGGGCGTTGGCGCTCCCGAAGGCGTGGACCCCTCCGGCCACGTCGGCGACGTAGTACCCGCCGGCGACCGCCTCGACATCGACGGCGGTACTCCACACGTTGCGCCCTGGCAGGGAGCCGACGAAGGGCGCGCCGGCGAAGGCGTGGATCGCGCCGGACGCGTCCACGATCGTCTGGCCCGTGGACGCGGGACTGCTCGCGCCGACGCTCCCGCCACCCGAGCCTCCGTCGTCCGCTCCGCCCCCACCGGAACTCGGCGGTGGCGACACCGGCGGCGCCACGACCGTGTGGGTGATGGCACCGGAGACGACGCTCGCGTTGAACAGGCCGTCGCCGGAGGTGTACTGAGCCGTGATCGAATGACTCCCAACGGCAAGCGCGCTGGTGCTGATCGAGGCCTCTCCCGCCCCACTGACGCCGGCCGTCCCGATACTCGTGCCGCCGGCGAAGAAGCTCACGGTTCCCGTCGGTGTCGTGGTCACGCCAACTGGGTTCACCGTCGTCGTGAACGTCACGGATTGTCCTGACGTCGTGGACGACGCCGACTGAGACGGCGAGGTGACGGTGGTATTGGACTTCACCACCGTCAGAACGACGTCGTTGTTGTCGGCACCGGCCGTGTAGTTGATGCGGAAGGTTCGGTTGGCCGTGACGAACGTGGCGTTCTCCGCAAGGCCACTGAAGGT
>DATDOY010000030.1:0-24776 GCA_035293045.1 Acidimicrobiia bacterium | reverse complement strand
GGGAGGCGGCGTGCGGTGGTGCTCAGAGCGTGGCACTCGCGGTAGCCCATGGGGGATTCGAAGCCGACTTTGCGGGCAGCCTGCTGTTCGAGCCGAGCTCGGATGACGCGCCGATCGTCGCTGCCGGCGACGTCGTCATCTAGGCGCCGCGCTGGCCTCCCGTCCCGCTTCGGCGTTTGTGTCTGCCCGTGTGGGCGCGAGGAAAATCCTGAAAAATCGCTCAAGGTCAGGGGAGAGCGTGCCGATACTTCCCCGGGTTCTCTCTGGTTGGTCGTAAGCGCCCCGGCGATGCATCGCTCGGGGCGCTTCCGCGTTCGGCGAGGGGTTCAGGAGTCGGCCGGGCGGATTTCGATGACGGCGATCTCTCGGTCGGTGAGGGTTTGGTAGTGGTGCCAGCCTTCGTACTGCTCGCCGACGAACGGCCACAGTTCGGCCCGACGTTCGGGCGAGGCGACGGTGGCGACGGCGGCGATCCGCCGGCGTCCGTCCTGCACTTCGACGTCGGGATTCACCTGGACGTTGCGATACCACTGCGGGTGCTCGGGCCGCCCGCCGTTGCTGGCGACGACGATCCACCCGGCCCGTTCTCCATCGGGGTGCGGCACCGACAGCAGCGGGGTCGTGAACTCCTTCCCCGACTTGCGGCCCGTGTGGGTCAGCAGGATGACCGGACCTTGCGCCGTCTTCTTCCCGACGCGACCCCCGGTCAGCCGGTACAAGCGCTTGTGCAAGGGGTACACAAGCCACGATCCGATGGTGCGGTCGAGGCGGACGGCGTTCTTCGGTTTCATGGCCTCACGCGGCCGATCCGCCGTCGACCGGCACGCAGGCTCCGTTCATGTACGAGGCGTCGGGCGAGCACAGCCACACGACGAGGCGCGCCACCTCCTCGGGCTTGCCCTCCCGACCCATCGGCGTGCGCGACGTGAACATCTTGCGGAGCGCGTCGTTGCCGGCGGTGATGCCGTCGAGCATCGGGGTTTCGATCGGCCCTGGACACACGGCGTTCACCCGCACCGCCTGCCCGCCGAACTCGTGAGCCGCGCTCTTGGTCAGGCCGATGACGGCGTGCTTGGTGGCGCAGTAGCCGGGAAGGTATGGCACGCCGGACAGGCCCGCACCTGATGACGTGTTGACGATCGCGCCGCCGCCCTGGCCGACCATCACCGGGATCTCGTACTTCATGCACAAGAAGACTCCCATGACGTTGACCTCGAGGAGACGGCGGAAGTCGGCCGCGCGCAGCTCGGTTGTCGGCGCCAGCGGTCCGCTGATCCCCGCGTTGTTGTGCGCGTAGTCGAGTCGCCCGAACGCCTCGATTGCTCCGGCCACGAGGGCGCGCACCTGCTCCTCGTCGGTGACGTCGGCAGGGAAGAACGCGGCCTCACCGCCGAGTCCGTCGATGATGCGGACGGTCTCCTTGCCGCCGTCCTCGTCGACGTCGGCGAGCACAACCCGCGCGCCGGAGGCAGCGAACTCCAGTGCGCTCGCCCGTCCGATGCCCGATCCGCCGCCCGTCACCAGGGCGACGTTGCCGGTCATGTCGCGGCTTCCTGCCGTGGTCATGCGAAGACCTCCCCACCGTTGACGTCGACCGTGGCGCCGGTCATGGCGCTCGACAGGTCGCTGGCCAGAAACAGAATGGCCCCGGCGCATTCCTCGTCGGTCGGAATCCGCTTCAGCGCCATGGGTGCGGCGATCTCGGCGGCCACCTCGTCCTCGCTGATGCCCCGCTCGCCCGCCTGCCAAGCGAGGTACATGTCGACCGATGGGCCGGCCATCCACCCGGGGACGACCGAGTTGACGCGGATGCCATACGGCCCGAGTTCGGTGGCGATCTCGCGAGCGACGGCCCAGAGCGCCCCCTTCGACGCGGCGTAATCGCCCTGGGGGAAGGTCGACTTGTGGATCACCATCGAGTTCACGAACACGATGGATCCCCCTCCCTGTGCCTTCATCGGCGCGACGACCGCCCGGGTCATCTGGAGCGTGCCGAACACGTTGACGTCGAAGACCTTGCGCCACCGGCCGAAGTCGGAGGACTCGAAGGGCTGGAACGAGCCCGGGACGAAGGCGTTGTTGACGAGGATGTCGACCCGTCCGAAGGCGTCGACCGCTGTCTGTACGAGGCGCTCGCATTGGTCGGGGTCGCTGATGTCGGTGGGCGCCCACGCCGCACGTCCGCCGGCGGCTTCGATCTCGCCGGCGATCTCCTTGAGGCGGTCCTCGGTTCGGGCGCCCATCACGATCGCGGCGCCCTGCGCGGCGAGTTGCAATGCCGCGTGCCGACCGAGGCCCGGGCCGATCCCCGACACGATCGCCACTTTCCCGTCGAGCAACCCCATGCCTACCCCCCGCTCCGAGGGCCGCTCGGGCCCTGGTCTCCCATCGCGGCGATGACTTCGTCGCCGAAGCGCTCGATGGCGTCGCGTTGCGCGTCCCAGGTGGGCTCGACGAGCATCCACGGCGCCGTCACGAGGGCCGTCACCCCGGCGTCCTCGAGGCGGCGGAACAAGTCGAGGTCGTTGAGCGCGTACACCGAGAGCACCAGATCGAAACCGTCGCCGGCTTCGCGACCAGCGTTGCGCAGAGCCTTCACCACCACCTCGGCCTTCTCGAACGCCTCGTCGGGTTGGTAGAGGTTGCCGACCCATCCGTCGTGGCGAACGGCGCGTGAGACTGCCGCCTCGCTGTCGCCACCGATCCACACCGGGACGGGCTGCGACGGCGTGGGGGCGATCGACAGGGGTGCGAAGTCGTAGAACTCCCCGTGGTGCTCTGTGACCTCGCCGGTCCACAACGTCTTGAGCACCGCGAGCATCTCGTCGAATCGTGCGCCCCGGCGCGCGTAGGGCTGGCCCATGAGGTCGAACTCCTCGCGCATCCACCCGGCGCCGGCGCCGAGCACCACCCGGTTGTCCGACAGCACGGCGGCGGTCGCCACCTGCTTGGCCACCGTGAGGAGGGGACGAGCGGGAGCGATGAAGATGTGGGTGCCGAAACGGAGACGCTCGGTCACCGCCGCCATCGCGCCGATGGCGATCCAGGGATCCGGCCACGGCGTCTCGCGTTGAAAGGGGGGCTTGCCGTCGGGCGTGTAGGGATACGGCGACGACAGCGTCTCGGGGTAGGCGATGTGGTCGGAGACCATGACGCCGTCGAACCCCGCGGCCTCAGAGGCGCGCGCGAGGTCGGTGAGCCGCTCGGGGGGAAGGAACATTCCCGACTGCCAGAACTTCATGGGCGTGAACCGTACCGCCGCCTCCCCAACTTTGTTTCCTTCCTCACGCCATGCCGTAGCGCGGCCGCAAAGTCTGTGTGACGGCCGGGGAACGTAGAGCGGGGAGCGGGGTCAGGCGCGGCCGGCCTCCCACACGGAGACGTCGACCCCGAGGGCCTTGGCGAAGTCGATGATGATCTCGGGCATCACCGGGACGACGCCCCAGTGGTAGTCGTACATGCGGTTCTCCGCCGTCGAGCGGACGAACTCCGTCGCTTGGTCGAGGGTGAACAGGACGCCCCGTCGGGCCGTCTGCTCCTCCCACCGCTCTGCATGGCCGGCGTCGACCACGAAGTTCATCGAGTCGCACATCCGCTGGATGTCGACGTTGTTCCACTCGTAGGGGCTGAGGCCCACGTGGATGAGCACGCCTTCAGGATCGACCGACGTGTACTGCAGGTCCTTGTTGGTGAGCGTGATCGGCTGGAGGCAGCAGGCACAGAACGAGTCGAAGCGCACCTCCTTGCCGGCGAAGGGCGGCATTTTGGAGAAGGCCACCGACTCCATCGCGCACCCGGCGAAGGAGTGGAACTCCCCGTCGACGAAAGCCTTCACCTGGCTCGGGAAGCTCGAGAACGGCTGGCACTTGATGAGGCTGGCGTTGGAGGAGTCCTGGTCGATCACCACGATCGTCCCGAGCTGCAGCTCCTTGTAGGCCTGCTGCGCCTGGCGACGTGACAGCCCGGTGGCCGTCTTGACCTCGAGGAGGGTCGGCCCATGCCCGTGCTCGCACCAGTGCTCGTAGACGAACTGGCGCAGCGCGAGCGCGTGGTCGGAGAACTTGAAGACGGGGACGTTCTGCGGCACGCCCGGAGGCTATCCCCGGCGCGAGAATCCCCGCCCATGGGGGATGGGATCGAACTCGGCACGTGTCTCTTCACGGTCGTCGAACCGGCGCCAGGCCAGGCGAGCGCGTACAACGCGTGGTACGAGCGCGATCACTTCTACGCCGGCATGATGGCGATGCCGCACTGCTTCGCCGGACGGCGCTGGGTCGCCACGGCGGCGCTGAAGGCGCTCACGGGCGTGGAGAGCGGGTCGTTCCTCGCCATCTATTGGATCGAGGCCGGCCGTCACGACGAATTCGCGCCGGCCGCCGTCGACGCCTTCGCGCGGCTGAGCGCCGAGGGCCGCATGTTCGAAGGTCGCGAGCACGTGCACACGGGCTTCTACGAGTTGGACGCGGCTGCCCGGCGCGATGTCGACGGAGTGCCGCCCGCGCTGGCGCTCGATCACCCCTTCGCCGGGCTGGTGGCCGCGCTGGGCGGCGCCGCGCCGTCGCCCGCTGGCGCGGTCGCGCTCGTCCTCACGTGGCGCCCGATTGCGACCCCCGGGTTCGAGGGCCCCGGGGACCCCCTCCACCTGTTGTTCCTCGACGCCGCGCCTCACGAGTGTGCCGGCGACTGGCGACTGGCGGTGGCGGGGGCGACGTGGGCGCGGGCCTTCATCCCCACCGTCCCGGGCACAAACACGCACCTCGACGCCCTCTGACGCCGCGAACTTTGAGGCGGCACCACGGTGGGGTGTGAGGAAAGAAACAAAGTTGGGGAAGGGGGGCGGGTGGTGAAGGGGGTGGTCGTTTGGGGGTCGACCGTTGGGGAAACGACCGGTATGATCTGACGGACCCTCAGATTCGCTGAAGACCAGTACCTCAAGAGCAAGAGCCAGTACCTCAAGAGTGGGAGACGCGCGCATGGAGTTCGGGATCTTCATTCAGGCCCACGTGCCCAAGCACCGGCAAGAGGCCGACCCCGACGCCGAGCACGCGTCGATCATGAACGACGTCGAGCTCATCAAAGAGGCCGACCGTCACAACTGGAAGTATGTCTGGGTCACCGAGCACCACTTCCTCGAGGAGTATTCGCACCTCTCCGCCAACGAGGTCTTCCTCGGCTACCTCGCCGCCTGCACCGAGCGCATCCACCTCGGCTCCGGCATCTTCAACATCACGCCGCCGGTCAACCACCCGGCGCGGGTCGCCGAGCGGGTCGCCATGCTCGACCACCTCTCCAATGGCCGCTTCGAGTTCGGGACGGGTCGTGGTGCCGGCAGCCACGAGGTCACCGGCTTCCCGATCCCCGACACCACCGTCACCAAGGAAATGTGGGACGAGGTGATCACGGAGTTCCCGAAGATCTGGAGCCAGACGGATTACTCGCACGACGGCAAGCACTTCTCGATGCCGGCGCGCGACGTGCTCCCCAAGCCGTACAAGAAGCCGCACCCTCCGATGTGGGTGGCGTGCGGCAACCCGCCGACCTACGAGAAGGCGGCGCGCATGGGTCTCGGGACGCTCGGCTTCAACTTCTCACCCGTGCAGGCAATGAAGCCGATGGTTGACGCCTACAAGGCGGCGATCGGCGAAGCGCAGCCGGTGGGCGCGTACGTCAACAACAACGTGATGATCACCAACACCGTCGTGTGTCTCGAGGACGGGCAGAAGGCCCGCGAGGTCGCGTGCGAGATGGGGTCGGCCCGCCTCAGCAGCCTCGTGTTCCGCTACCACGACACGTTCCCCAAGCCCGAGGGAGTGCCGGACTGGCCCGACGCGCTGCCCGAGCCGTCGCTGGCCGAAGTCCAGTGGCGCATCGACAACGGCTACATGCTGTGCGGGAACCCTGACGAGGTGCTCGAGCAGGTGAAGATCTACCAGCAAGTCGGCTGTGATCAGCTCGTGTTCGGGCTGCCGATCGACATGGACATGGAGTGCGCGCTCGAGACGGTGCGGCTGTTCGGTGATCACGTCATTCCCGAGCTCGACAAGGACCCCGTGCACAGCACGACGCACTATCGCGAAGCCGCGGCGGAGCGCCTGGACTTGGGGTGAGCGCCGATCGGCGTCGGGAGGCGCGCGATCTGATGGGTATCTGGTCGTCGACGCCCCGGGCACTTCTCGCGCCATCCTTATCGGGTGGGGTGCCGGGTTGAGGGCGTAGTCATTGCGGGCCGCGTCGGCCTAGGTGATCGCCCAGGCGGTGACCGGCAGGAAGAGATCTCCCAGGTCGTCTCCGGGTTCAATACGCGCGGGCGACGACGAGGCACGTGCTGGCTAGACATCTCGCCCCAAGCCTGGCATCCTAGACAGTTCGGGTTTTCTTTCCCGTTTCAGACTTCGAGGAGGGGGGGTTCCCGATGAAGGGAGCCGCGAACGTTGTGGCGATCGGCGTTCTGGGCGCGCTCGTCGGAGTAGTAGGGACGAGCCCGCTGAACTCGGTGCAAGCCGATTTGGGTGGCGACCAGGCCGACTCCGTGCGCTTCATACTCGGCTACGTGCCGAATGCGGAAGACACGGATCGACTTGTCGGCCACATCGTGTATTGCGGAGTCGACCGCGGCGCCGAGCCGTATGTGTTGGATGTGGCGGTCACCAACCCGACAACCAACACGTCCGGCGGCGGAGGATGGCTGTTCGTAGGACTGCAGAAGCCGACTCTCGATCCTGACTCCGATGACGGGACCTTGTTTCACGTGCCGTTCGGCGACTCGCTCAGCTTCAGCCTGACCTTGGGGGGCGTGCCGGGGGGCGACCAGATGGTCCGGATCAACACGCCGGACCGGGGAGACGAACTTACGGGATACGGAAACGCACCGTTCAGGGGGATCGCTTCCGTGAGAGCGCAGAAATTCGCGCGGGACCCCTTCGAGGGCGACGACAGGGACGACAACTTCTGCGTCTCCGTAGGCCCACCTGAGGACGACCCCCAGCGGCTGGTCGATGGCGAGTTCCAAGAAGGAGAGATCTCCACCAGGCTCCCCGTTCCCGATCACTGGGTCATTGACTGGGATGGTTCCGACGGTGGCGTCTTGACGGGGTACCGCGGGCCGACGTAGTGGTCGACAATGAGCCTGCATAGCCCCGAGCGGGGCGTCAGGGAGTCGTCAGTCGCCAAGAAGTCGGTGCCGGTTTGGGTCAGGCCGCAGGGCGGTATTCGTTGATGAGTCCGCCGAGCGCGGGGTGTCGGTGTACGCGTGCTGGCGACAGGTCGTCGTGGCGGCTGATGTCGGCGGTGCCTTGGGGTGCTCGGTTCTGGATGCCCCGGAGTGGCCGATGTGAGTTGTAGTGGGCGAGGTGCTCGTCGAGGACCCAGCGGAGGTGGCGCTGGTTGAGGATGAGGTCGAGGCACTCTCCCCGGACGGTCCCGACCCAGCGCTCCGCGTACGCGTTCGCCACCGGGGGCGCACCGGTGTCTTCAATATCTGGAGCCCTTCGCTCCCGAACACGGTGTCGAAGCTGGGGTGAACTTGGTGTCGCGGTCACGGATCAAGAACCGGCGTCCGCTGAGGGACCCAGAGAGGTTGCGAGCGATCTGGGGCGAACTTGCGTGGCTGCGGTCGACCTCGCCCCAAGTGTCGGCGGGGAGACTTGAACTCCCACCCGGTGATCCCGGCTCGTGCTGCCCGAGGCCGGCCCGCGAGCCCGTGACCGCAGGTCGTGAACCGTGTGGGCGTCGCCCTCGACCGTGCGGCGCGTTCTGGGTCAAGAATTCCTTCGAAGCCGATAGGCCCTCAACCAGGCGACCGACCTCGCGGTAGCTGCTGGCCGGGATCGTCGCCTCCTCCCAGGGCAGGATCCGATGGGAGGGGTCGCCCGCGGGTGCCCGGTCGATGAGCGTGCCCGTCATCGACCGCCTCGCCCACCAGCGGAGCGCCCGGTCGTCGGACACGCCCCAGAGATGGCACAGCCAGGTCTGGGGGAAGCCCTCGGCCACCGCCACATCGACGGTCTTGAGCACCTGCTCCTTCACCTCGGCGGGGATTCGCGCCGGGGGCGGACCGGTCGGCCCCAGCCGACTTTTCCCCGGACCACCACCACATCGACGGCCAGCCCTCAACCTCGTTGCACCTTCCAACGCGCGGATCTAGTGTCTGGACAGATGTCCAGTGTTGCGCCCGGACCCGTGATCGTCGACGAGTCGCCCCGCCGGCGGCTCACGGCGCGCCAGGCCAACACCGTCGAGGGCCTCACCGCCGCCGCGGTCGAGGAGGTCCGGGTGGCGGGGTACGACGGACTGACCGTGCGCAACGTCGCCCGGCGCGCCGGCGTCGCCCCCGCGACCGCCTACACGTATTTCACCTCCAAGGATCACCTCGTCGCCGAGGTCTTCTGGCGACGGCTCCGGGCGCTCGAGCCGCCCAAGGTCGACCGGCGGTTGCGGCGAGCCGCCCGCGTGAGCGCGGCGCTGCGCGACGTCGCCTTGCTCGTCGCCGACGAACCCGAGCTCGCGGCGGCGTGCACGACGGCGATGCTCGCCCAGGATCCCGACGTGAAGCATTTGCGTGATCGGGTCGGCGCCACGATCCGCCAGCGGTTGTCGGACGCCCTCGGCGATGACGCCGATCCGGCGCTCCTCCGCACCCTCGAACTCGCGGTGGCGGGGGCGATGGTGCAAGCCGGCGCCGGACATGTGTCGTATTACGACCTGCCCGACCTCCTGTCCGAAGCCGTGACCGTCATCGTGGGCGACCGATGACCCGCGTCGCCTCCGCCGATCAGGGGACGGCCGGTCGCGTCGAATACAGCCCCTACGACTACGCGATCCACGAGGACCCCTATCCGACGTATCGTCGCCTACGCGAGGAAGCGCCGACGTATCGCAACGACGACGTCGACTTTTTCGCGCTGTCTCGTCACGCGGACGTCGTCGACGCCTTCCGTGACGGCGCCCGCTTCTCCAGCGCGAGCGGGGTGTCGCTCGACCCGAGCGCGACCGGACCCCACGCGCGCCGCACGATGTCGTTCCTCGCCATGGACGAGCCCGATCACGGCCGGATGCGCGGGCTGGTGTCGCGCGGGTTCACGCCCCGGCGGGTGACCGACCTCGCCCCCCACATCCTCGAGCTGACGCGCCTGCACTTGGACCCCGCGCTCGAGCAGGGCTCGTTCGACTTCGTCGCCGACTTCGCTGGCCGGCTTCCGATGGACGTGATGTCGGAGATGATCGGCGTTGCCCGGGCCGATCGCGACGAGGTGCGCCGCCTCGCGGATCTGCTTGTGCACCGCGACGAGGGTGTCTTCGACGTCCCCGCGTCCGGGATCGAGGCGGCGATCGCCCTCGCCGGGTACTTCGCCGACATGGTGCGTGAGCGACGCCGCACCCGAACCGACGACCTCACCTCGGCGCTCCTCGACGCGGAGATCGACGGCGATCGCCTCGCCGACGACGACGTCATCAGCTTCCTCTTCCTCATGGTTGTGGCGGGGAACGAGACGACGGCCAAGCTCCTCGCCAACGCCTGGTATTGGGCGTGGCGGAATCCGGACGAGCGCGCCAAGCCGTTCGCCGACCCGACCCGCGTCGACGCGTGGATCGAGGAGACCCTCCGCTACGACACCTCGACCCAGGCGTTGGCGCGGACGCTGACCGAGGACACCGAACGCCACGGGGTGCTGATGCCCGCCGGGGCGCGGGTGCTCCTGCTGGTGGGATCGGCGAACCGCGACGATCGCGTGTTTCCTGACGCCGACCGCTACGACCTCGATCGCGACACGGCCGACCTCGTGAGTTTCGGGTTCGCCCGCCACTTCTGCCTCGGGGCGGCGCTGGCGCGGCTCGAGGCTCGGATCGCCCTCACCGAACTCGTCCGACGCGTCGCCGATTACGAGGTGGACGAGGAGCACTCACGGCGCGTGCATTCGGTCAACGTGCGCGGGTTCGCCTCGCTCCCCACCTCGGTCAGGGTGCGCTGACGTGCCGCGCTTCGACCCGCATCCGCCGATCCGACCCGCGCTCGTGACGGGCGCGTCGTCGGGCATCGGCGAGGCCACCGCCCGAGTGCTCGCCGCCGCCGGTCACCCCGTGGCGCTCGGGGCGCGGCGCGTCGAGCGGTGCGAGGCCGTCGCGGCCGAGATCGTCGAGCAGGGCGGCCGAGCCTTTGCCGCCGGCCTGGATCTCGCCGACGAGGCCTCCCTCAAGGAGTTCGTGGCTGCCGCCGAGGGTGCACTCGGTCGCATCGACGTCGTCGTCTCGAACGCGGGCGACACCGGGATGGGCGACGCGGCGGAGATCCCGCCCGACGCCTTCGCCGCCGAGACCCGCGTCAACCTTCTCGGCGCGCAGCACCTCATGTCGCTGGTCGTGCCCGGCATGATCGAGCGGGGTCGCGGCGACATCGTCTTTGTGACCTCGGACGTCCTCCGCATGCCCCGGCCCGGGATCGCCGCCTACGTGGCCTCGAAGTGGGGTCTCGAGGGGTTGGCGCGGGCGGCGCAGATGGAACTCGAAGGGACGGGCGTGCGGGCGTCGATCGTGCGTCCCGGGCCCACGGCGACCGGAATGGGGAGGGGATGGGACGCCGGCCGGTTCACCGACCTGGTGCAGCGGTGGGCGCACTGGGGTCTTGCCCGCCACGACCACTTTCTCTCGCCCGCCCACGTGGCGGCGGCGATCGCGGCCGTGGTGGCGATGCCGCCCGGCGCCCACGTCACCCTCCTCGAGATCGAGCCCGAGGCCCCGATCGCCACCACCGACGAACGTCAACGAGGAGCACCGTCATGAGCACGACGACGACCGAGACGCGACGACCTCCTGAGGTGTCGGGCGCGACCGGCGACGGGGGCCACCTCGAGGAGCTGCGCCGGGACCCCATCGGTCTGATGGAACGCGTGCGGCAGGAATGCGGCGACGTCGGCGAGTTCCGTCTCGCCGATCGCCGGGTCGTCCTCCTCACCGGGGCGGAAGCCAACGAGGTCTTCTTCCGCGCCTCCGAGGAGGAACTCGACCAGGCCGAGGCCTACCCCTTCATGACGCCGATCTTCGGCGAAGGAGTCGTCTTCGACGCCCCACCCGAACGCCGGCGCGAGATGCTCCACAACCAGGCCCTCCGCGACAAGTTCATGCGCGGTCACGCCGAGACCATCGACCGGGAAGTCCGCGCGATGGCGGCGCCGTGGGGCGACGAGGGCGAGATCGATCTCCTCGACTGGTTTGCCGAGCTCACCATCTACACGTCGTCGGCGTGCTTGATCGGCAAGAAGTTCCGCGACCAACTCGACGGTCGCTTCGCGGCTCTGTACCACGACCTCGAACAGGGGACCGACGCCCTCGCCTACGTCGACCCCTACGCCGACATCGAGAGCTTCCGGCGCCGCGACGCGGCGCGGGCCGGTCTCGTGGAGTTGGTCGAGGAGATCATGGGCGCGAGGCGGGCCGCCCCGCCCGTCGGCGACGACGACGACGAGCGCGATCTGCTCGACGTGCTGATGTCCATCCCCGGCGACGACGGCGGGCCGCGCTTTTCCGCCGACGAGGTCACGGGGATGTTCATCGCCATGATGTTCGCCGGTCACCACACGACCTCGGGGACGGCTGCGTGGACCCTCATCGAGCTGCTGCGGCACCCGGAGGAGTTGGCGCAGGTCGTCGCCGAGCTCGACGCGCTCTACGCCGACGGCTCGGACGTCAGCTATCAGGCGTTGCGCGAGATCCCGCGGCTCGAGTCGGCGATCAAGGAGGCCCTGCGGCTCCACCCGCCGCTCATCCTCCTGCTGCGGGTGGCCAAGCAGCCGATCGAGGTCGGCGGGTTCGTCATCGAACCGGGCTGCATGGTCGGCGCGAGCCCCGCCGTCTCGAATCGCATCGAGGAATCCTTTGCCGACGCCGAGGCGTTCGCGCCCGCCCGCTACCTCGAGCCCCGCGAGGAGGACGTCGCCAATCCCTGGAACTGGATTCCCTTCGGAGCCGGCCGCCACCGGTGCGTCGGGGCCGCCTTCGCCATGATGCAGCTCAAGGCGATCTTCTCGGTGCTGCTCCGGGACTATTCGTTTGCACTGTCCCAGCCGTCCGCGAGCTACCGCAACGACCACTCGAAGATGGTCGTGCAGCTCGCGCAGCCGTGCCTCGCCCGCTACCGCCGCCGATCCGCAGGAGGCGCGCCATGAGGATCGAGGTCGACCGCGACCTCTGCCAAGGGCACGGCGTCTGTGAGTCCGAGGCTCCCGAGGTGTTCTCGGTCTCGAAGGCGGGCGAGCTCACCGTGCTCGACGACGCGCCCGCCGACGATCTCCGCCCCAAGGTGGAGTTGGCCGTGAAGTTTTGCCCCACCCATGCCCTCAAGATTGTGGAGGACTGATCGACATGGCGTTTCCCCGAGAGGAAATGGAGGAGATGGTGGAGCGGTGGCTCGAAGGGAACCGCCGCTGCGAAGAGGCCGGCGACTGGCGCCCGCTGGCCGAGATGTTCACCGAGGACGCCACCTACGGGTGGAATCTCGGGCCGAGGGAGGAGTTCATGGCGGTGGGCCGCGACGAGATCCGCGACATCGCGCTCGGCCTCGAGATGGGCGGTCTCGACGGGTGGAAGTACCCCTACGAGGACATCCTCGTCGACGACCGCCGCGGGCACGTTGTCGGCTTCTGGCGCCAGATCGCCGACGCCAAGCGGGCCGACGGCAGCACCTACGAAGTACCCGGCCTCGGCGGGAGTTGGTTCCGGTACGCGGGGAACTTCCAGTGGTCGTGGCAGCGCGACTTCTTCGACTTCGGCAACGCCGCCGCCCTTTTCGTGGAGATGATCGGCGACGGCACGCTGTCTGAGGGGATGACCAAGCGCATGGAGCGGGTGGCGGCCGGATCGCTCCCCGGGCACTACCGCCTCGGTGATGCGCCCGTCGGGCTGTGGGAGGTGCCGTCATGACCGACGCCTCGCGGTTCGCCGAGAAGGTCGCCGTCGTCACGGGGGCGTCGGGAGGCATCGGCGAGGCGTATGCGCGTGCCCTCGCCGCCGCGGGCGCGTCGGTGGTGATCGCCGACCTCGACGAGGAGCGCGGCAGAAAGGTCGAGCAGTCGATCGCGGGTGACGGCGGCAGCGCGGCGTTCGTGCGCGCCGACGTCGGTGACCCGCCGTCGACCGAACACCTCGCGGCAGCGACCGTCGAGCGCTTCGGGGGCATCGACTATCTGGTGAACAACGCGGCCATCTACGCGGGCATGCGGATCGACACGTTGCTGTCGGTGCCGTGGGACTACTACCAGCGGTTCCTCCGCGTGAACCTCGACGGGGCGCTGCTCTGCACCCGCGCCTGTGCGCCGCACATGATCGAGCGCGGCGGCGGCGCCATCGTGAACCAGTCGTCCACGGCGGCGTGGATGTACGCCGGGTTTTACGGCCTCGCCAAAGCCGGCGTCAACAGCCTCACCCAGCAACTGGCGTACGAACTCGGTGGCTCCAACATTCGGATCAACGCCATCGCCCCGGGCCCGATCGACACCGAAGCCACCCGCGGCGTCGTTCCCGGCGAAATCATCGACGACATCGTGAAGGGCCTCGCGCTCAAGCGCCGGGGCACTCCCGACGACCTCGTGGGCCTGTGTCTGTTCCTGCTGTCCGACGACGCCTCGTGGATCACCGGACAGATCTTCAACGTCGACGGCGGCCAGATCGTGCGGTCGTGAACGGGCGGCGTCCATGACCGACGGCGCCTCCTCGGTCGGTTTCATCGGCCTCGGTTCCATGGGGTCTCCCATGGCTAGCCGCCTTGGCGACTGGTCCGGTGGGCTGACGGTGTTCGACGTGCGTGCCGACGCCGCCTCGGCGCTCGCAGAGCGGGGCGCCAAGGTCGCGGGCTCTCCTCGGGAGGTGGCCGAGGCGTCCGACGTGATCTCGGTGATGGTGCTCGACGACGCCCAGGTGCGGGAGGTCCTCGCCGGCGGCGACGGCGTTCTCGCCGGCGCCCGCCCCGGGAGGGTCGTCGCGATCCACTCGACCATCGCTCCGGGGACGGCGGAGTCGCTCGCCGAGGATGCGGGCACCATGGGCGTGGCGGTGGTCGACGCCCCGGTGAGCGGCGGCTTCGTCGGCGCCCACGAGGGCACGCTCGCCGTGCTCGTCGGAGGCGACGACGCCGCCGTCGAGCGCTGCCGGGGTCCGTTCGGCCGGTGGGCGAATCTCTTTGTGCACGTCGGACCGGTGGGCGCAGGGACCAGGGCGAAGTTGGCGCGCAACCTCGTGACGATGGTGTCGTTCGCGGCCGCTGCGGAGGCCCAGCGCCTTGCGGAAGCGGCGGGGATCGACCTTGCGGCCCTCGGTCGCGTCGTGCGGCATTCCGACGCGGTCACGGGGGGACCGGGAGCCATCATGCTCCGCGACTCGACGGCGCTGCTGGCGCCGGGTGATGACTGGTACGACGCCATGGTGCACACGCGGACGCTGGGAGAAAAGGACCTCCGCCTCGTGCTCGACCTCGCCGCCGACCTCGGCGTGGCGCTCCCGCTGGCCGAAGAGGCGCTGACGCGCCTCGCCGACGCTCTCGGCGTGCCGCATTCGGGTCGCGAGGGGGCGCCGACATCGAAAGCGGCGGCATCAGCGAACGAGCAAGCAGGAGGGAACACGCCATGAGCGACGACCGGCGCGCGCGGGGCCTGGAGATCATGCGACAGGTGTACGGATGGGAGATCGACGAGCCCTCCACCGACGACCCGGGCGATTTCTTGAACCTGACCGTCGACCACCTCTTCGGCACCGTCTGGGATCGCGGAGATTTCACGCTCCGCGAGCGCCGGCTCCTCTTGGTCGGACTGCTCGTCGGCCTCGGTCTCGACGACGTCGCGGAGCTGCAGTGCGACGCGGCGCTGCGAGTCGGCGACCTCTCGGCGACCGACCTGCGCGAACTCGTGGTGTTCCTCGCGCACTACGCCGGATGGCCCCGCGGCGCCAAGCTCAACAGCGCGGTGGAAACCCTCATCGCCCGGTACGCCGGCGAGTGACCGCGCGAGTGACTGCTCGATGAGCGAGGAGTTCGAGCCGTACTCGCGCGAGGAGTTGGCGGTCCTCGGTCGCGAGTATCTGCTCGCCGGGCACCTCATCGATCGCGCCGGGATGCCCCACGTGATCGGCGCCTTCGGCCTCGAGGCGATGCGGGACGTGGCGATCGACGAATGGATGGGAGCGAGCCCGATCTACACGCGCCGCATCCGTCGCGCCCTGGGCTTTGACGGCGACGACGTTCCCACCATCTTCAAGGGCATGCAGTTCGACATCGGCGCGCCCCACGAGTTCATGGACTTTCGCTACTCGGTCACCGATGCCAAGCACGGCGAGTTCTCGCTCGCGTCGTGCGGGGCGCTCATGGACGTCGAGCCGATGGGCGAGGACTTCGTGGTGGCGATGTGCCACGACATCGAGGACCCGACCTTTGACGCCACCGCCGCGGCGACCAACCCCCGAGCCCGGATGCGGCCCGTGCATCGACCCCCGCGAGTGCCGTCCGACCGCGAGCCGCATTGCCGGTGGACGGTGGGGATCGACGACGCGGCCGACCCGATCCCCGAGCCCGAGGCTGCCGTCCGCCTCGCCGCCGCACGCGCCGCGACCATCGAACTCTCGCGTGGGCGATCGACGGACGGCGACGGCGCCCGCGACTACGCCGGACCCTTCGACCCCGATCTCCGCCTCGAGCATTTCTCTCACGACACCCTCGTGCTCTTGCTCCAGGAGTTCGCGCTCCAGGGTCATCTGCTGGCGCGCTCGTTCATGCTCGCCGTGGCTGACCGTTTCGGTGTCGAGATCGCCGAACGCATGGGCACACAGCAGCTCACGGGAATCGCCGGGCTCACGAGCCGACGGCTCGCCAAGGCCATCGGCGCCGGCCCCGGCTTGGGCGGCGTCGCCCGCGTGCTTGCAGTGCACCCCGCCTTTCACCCCCGCGCCTATGTCGACGTGGTCGTCGATCACGCCGACGCGGAATTGATCGTCACGCTCCGGCAGTGTCTCGGTCTCGAGGAAGGCGACGACCTGAGCTGGCCCGCGCTTCTCGGGCGCTCGGACTGCGGTGCCGTCGGAGCCGCCGTGACCGCCGTCGACGGCGCCGCTCGGGTGGAGCCGGTGGCTCCGCCCCGGTCCGGCGCGGTCGCCTCGTGGCGGGTAACGATCGGTGCGGCCGGCGTCCCCGCGGAGGTGCCGGTCGAGGTGAAGCTGACGGAGTTCAGCACGGGCGCGGAGTTCGACTTCCGAACCCATTAGGGTCAGCCCGGTGGCCCCATCGATCGACGCCCTCTTCGACCGGCTCGCCATCGACGATCTGATCACGGCGTACGCGGTGGCCGTCGACCAGCGGGATTGGGACGCCATGGCGGCGCTGTTCGCGCCCGACGCCGTGCTGGATTACACCGCCTTCGACGGCCCGCGCGGCACCGTCGACGAGGCCGTGGCGTGGGTCGCCGAAGGACTGTCGGGCTTTGCCGTCTCGCAACACCTGTGCGCCAACCGTGAGATCTCCCTCTACCCCGGTGGAGACAACGACGCCGCCAGGGCGCGCTGCGCCGTGTTCAACCCGCTCGTCGACCACCAGGGCCGGGTCTTCTCGGTGGGCGGCACCTACGAGGACCGCCTGCGGCGCACGCCCGACGGGTGGCGGTTCGCGGAGCGGGTGGCGAAACCGGCGTGGTCGGATTTCGGGTGACGCCGGGAAGACCCTGGCCGTTTCTGACGGTGTGTCATATCATCGGCCACTCCGGGTGACCGCGAGGGACCCGGGGAATCCCATCCCGCCCATCCCGGGAATGGGTCCGGCAGGCGGGCGGCGAGAGCGAAGGGGCAACGTGGCGGTACGGAAGCTAGCGCTGGTGGTGTGCCTCGCCCTCGTGGGCGGCGCGTGTGGAGCCCGGTTGAGCGACGCCGAGCGCGTCGCGGGGATCCGCGCCATGGCCGGCGCCGGCGCGGGCGACGGCGACGCGAGCACGAACGTGGCCGTCGGCGACCAGTCGGTCGGCGACGTCACCGCGACGCCGGGCGACCTGACCACCGGCGACATCGGAGGCGGGGGCCCGACCGGAGCGACGGCCCAGACCCCCACCGGCGGAACCAACAGCGGGGGCGGCGGCGCGGCCGGTTCGCCGGCGGCGGCCAAGTGCAAGGCCGGGCCCGTGAGCGAGACCGGCATCTCCGACAAGCAGGTGACGATCGCGGTGGCGTCAGACATCACCGGCCCGAGCCCCGGACTGTTCAAGAGCACCCACGAAGCGGTCGGCGCGTACGCCAACTACATCAACTCCAAGGGTGGTGTGTGCGGCCGCCAAGTGAAGGTGCTCAAGCTCGACACCAAGACCGAATCGGGCGGCAACCGCGCCGCGGTGCTCGACGCGTGCGGGAAGGCGTTTGCCATGGTCGGGTCGATGTCCGCCTTCGACGACGGCGGCGCGCAGGCCGTCGACGAGTGCAAGATCCCCGACATCAGCGCCATCCCGACGAGCCCCGAGCGCATCAACGCCGCGTGGACGCTTCCCGTGAACCCCAACCGCCAGGACGTGCTCGCAGTCGGGCAAAGCACGTATATCAAGAACACGTTCGGCGAGGCCACCATCAAGAAGGCGGCGATCCTGTGGCTGAACGCCACCGTGACCCGCAACAACGCCACCGCCCGCAGGAACGCGTGGAAGACCGTCGGGTTCGAGTTCATCTACCCGAAGGAAGTGCAGGTCCTCGAGGCCAACTACACGCCGTTCATCCAGGACATGAAAGAACTCGGCGTCGAGTACGTCACCATGGTCGGCGACAACAACTCGATCGCCCGGCTCCTCAAGGCGGCGAAGCAGCAGGAATGGGCGCCCAAGGTGTGGGACTGGGACTCGGTGGCCTACGACCCCGGCTTCGTCGAGCTCGCCGGTGAGGCCGCCGAAGGCAGCTACGTCTTCGTCAACACCATGATGATCGAGGAAGGCGCCGCGAACCCCGAGATGGCGCTGTACTCCGAGTGGCTGGCGAAGTCGTCACCGGGGGCGGAGCCCGACTACTTCGGGATCTACGCGTGGTCGGCCGTCGCCCTGTTTGTCGACACCATGGTCGCCCTCGGGCCGTCCCCGACGCGCCAGGCGCTGCTCGACAAACTCAAGGGAACGGCCGAATGGGACGGCCACGGCATCCACGGGTCCCAAGGGATCGGCGCCAAGACCCCGACCACCTGCTTCCTCTACATGAAGATCACCGGCGGGAAGTTCCAGCGCGCTTACCCGTCGGCTGTCAACACCCAGGACTGCACGCTCGCCGGGCGCGTCCAGGTGTGATCGAGTTCGCGCGTCACGCGGACGGGCGGTAACGGGTGGACCTGTTCGCTGCGTACACCGTCGCCGGTCTCGTCACGGGGTCGATCTACGCCGTCACGGCCAGCGGCCTCGTGGTGACCTACACGACGTCCGGCATCTTCAACTTCGCCCACGGCGCGGTGGGCATGCTCGCCGCGTTCGCCTACTGGGAGTTCCGCGTCAACCAGTCGTGGCCGGCGCCGATCGCGCTGATCGCCGTGATTTTCGTCATCGCTCCACTGCTCGGCGCGCTGATCGAGCGAGTGCTGATGCGCCAGATGGATCGCTCGCAGGTGGTCACCTCGCTCGTGATCACCATCGGGCTCACGGTCATGCTCATCGGGGTCTCGCAAGGCATCTGGAAGCCCGAAGCCCGGGCGATGCCGGAGTTCTTCGCCGGCTCGGGCTTCGACTTCCTCGGGACCGTCGTGAGCTGGCACCAGGCCATCACGCTGGTCCTCGCCGCCTTCGTGGCGGTCCTCCTGTGGTATCTACTGACGCGGACGCGACTCGGCGTCGCCATGCGGGCGGTGGTCGACGACCGAAACCTGGCGTCGTTGACCGGGGCGCAGCCGTCGCGGATCTCGATGCTGTCGTGGGCGATCGGCTCGTCGCTGGCCGCGCTCGGGGGCGTGCTCATCGCGCCGGTGCTCCAGCTCGACACCATCGTCCTGACGTTCCTGGTGATCAACGCCTACGCGGCCGCCATGGTCGGACGGCTGCGCAGCCTCCCGCTCACCTTCGCCGGCGCGTTCGGGCTCGGCCTCGCCGAGGAGTACTTCAAGGGCTACGTCGACCTCGGCGGCCTCTGGCAAGGCCTGCGCCCTTCTTTGCCGGCGCTCTTGCTGTTCGCCGTCCTCTTGCTGATGCCCGAGGAGCGGCTGCGCGCCAACCTTGGGCGCTCTGCGGGAGCCAAGGCTCCCCGCGTGCCCTCGCTTCGGGAGTCCTTCGTCGGCGCCGGCGCGTTGGTGGGGGCCGTCGGGATCGCCTCGCTGTTTTTGGATCCGGGCGACGTGCAACGCGTGTCGGTGGGGTTGGCCACCGGCGTCATCATGTTGTCGCTGGTGCTGTTGACGGGCTATGGCGGCCAGGTGTCGCTCGCCCAGCTGACGTTCGCCGGGTTCGGCGCGTTCGCGATGGCCGAGTGGGGCGGGGACGGCTCGATCGTCGGTCTGGTGTTGGCCGCCGCCATCGCCGCGCCCATCGGTGCGCTCGTCGCCCTCCCGGCGCTTCGCTTGCAGGGCCTCTATCTCGCGCTGGCGACGATGGCATTCGCGGTGATGGCGGTCGAGATGATCTTCGTCGACAAGCGCTTCTTCGGCTTCAACACGTCGCTCCGGGTCGGTCGGCTCGACCTCGGCCCGATCTCGTTCGACGGCGAGGTCGCCTACATGATGTTGGTGGCCGCCATCTTCGGCCTTGTCGGGGTCTTCGTCCTGTGGATTCGCCGTGGTCCGTTCGGACGGGTGCTGTCGGCCATGGGCGACAGTCCGGCGGCGTGCGCCACGCTCGGACTCGACCTCACGCGCACCAAGCTGGCGGTGTTCGCGATTTCGGCGGCGATGGCCGGGTTGGGTGGCGCGCTGCTTGGCGGCGCGAGGAGCGTGGCCGGCCCGGTCGATTTCGTCGTGCTCCAGAACCTTCCGGTGCTCTTGCTTGCCGTGGTCGGTGGCATTACCACCGTGAGCGGGGCGCTCATCGGAGGCCTCGCGCTCGCGCTGTTGCCGCTCCTGCAGGAGCGCATCCCCGACCTCGCCGGGATCGTGTTCCTGTTGACGGGTGCGGCTGCTGTCAGCCTCGGCCGCAACCCCAACGGCATCGCCTTTTTCCTGTCGGAGACGTTCGGACGGTTCCTTCCGTGGCGCCACGACGCGCCCGAGGGTGGCGATCGAGGGACTGGGGACGCCGAAGCCACCGAGGAGGTGCACGCCGTTGCCGTCGCGTAAGCACGCCGAACCGGCCGCGCCCCCGCTCCTCGAGGTGCGGGAAGTGAGGGTCAGCTTCGGAGGCATTCATGCCCTGTCCGACGCCACCCTCGTCGCCGATCGCGGCATGGTCACCGGTCTGATCGGGCCCAACGGCGCGGGCAAGACCACGCTGTTCAACGCCATCACCGGCCTCCATCCGCCGGATGGCGGTCGCGTGCTCCTCGACGGCGAGGACATCGCGGACGTCAAGCCGCACAAGCGGTCGCGCATGGGGATCGCCCGCACGTTCCAGCGCCTCGAGGTGTTCGGCTCGCTCACCGCCCGAGAAAACGTGCTCGTGGCGGGCGAGATCTGGAAGCGCTGGTCGGGGAACAAAGAGGTCGACGTCGACGCGCAAGCCGACCGCCTGATCGAGCGGGTGGGCCTCGCCCACCTGGCGAACACGCGGGTCGACGCCATGCCCACCGGGCCCGCCCGACTCGTCGAGATGGCTCGAGCCCTCGCCACCAATCCCCGCTTGATGCTCATGGACGAGCCCGGATCGGGCCTCAACGAGGAAGAAACGGACGAGTTCGCGCACCTTTTGGTGGATTTGGCAGAGGAAGGACTCGCCATCCTGCTCGTCGAACATGACGTAGAGCTGGTTATGCGCGTGTGCAAGCGCATCTTCGTCCTCGATTTCGGGCGGATGATCGCCGAGGGCACGCCCAAGGACATCCAGCGCAACAAGGCCGTCCAGGCCGCCTACCTCGGGACCGCAGCATGACGTTGTCGACACACTCCCTGGTTCCCCGCTCGGAAGGGCCGCTCGGGCCGCGGGTCTCAGAAGGGCTGATCCGATAATGGGTACGCCCGTCCTCGAGCTCCGCGATGTCTACGCGGCCTACGGCCGGATCGAGGTCCTGCACGGGGTCGACCTGGTCGTCCCCGAGGGTTCGGTCGTCGCGCTGCTCGGGCCCAATGGCGCGGGCAAGAGCACGGCGATCAAGATCGCCAGCGGGCAGATGATGCCGACGCGTGGATGCCTCCACGTGGCGGGTAAGCACGTCAACGGCGCCACGCCCGACGCCCTGTCGCGCGCCGGCGTCTGCACCATCCCGGAGGGGCGGGGCATCTTCCCCAACCTCACCGTTCGCGAGAATCTCCGCATGGTGACCTACGGCGGCGTCGACGAACACGAAGTTGAAGAGATCGCCTATTCGCGATTCCCACGGCTCGGCGAGCGACGTCATCAGCTCGCCGGAAGCATGTCGGGGGGCGAGCAGCAAATGCTCTCGATCTCCCGCGCCCTCGCCACCAAGCCGGCCCTGCTCATGCTCGACGAGTTCTCGATGGGCCTCGCCCCGATCATCGTGCAGGAGCTGTACGAGATCGTGAAGCAGATCGCGCAGGAGGGCGTGTCGATCCTCCTCGTGGAGCAATTTGCACACATCGCACTCTCCGTCGCCGACTATGCAGCCGTCATGACCCACGGGAAGGTGCAAGCGGTCGGCCAACCGGCCGACGTCGAGGCGGAGCTGTCCGGTGCCTACCTCGGAGGTGTGGCATGACTCGGGCTCTTCGCCTCTTGCTGATCGCGGCGTTCGTCTGGGTCCTCGCGGGGATCCCCACGAGCGCCCCCGCGCAGTTCGAGAACGGCCCCTTCGCCGGCTTCGCCATGGACGCATGGGGCTCGGCCTTCTCGATGATCTACGACGACCCGAACGGCCCCGTCCCGGCGCACCCCACGGGTGAGATGCACGCCGCCTACGCCCTGGCGACGCTCACCGACGGGCCTTCGGGTCACGGCGTCGGCAGTGTGTTCTGGCCGGGCGGCACCGCGGTCGGGGCGGGTCCGTTCATCGAGGACTCGTTCTGGGACGGCGTCGAGGAGGGATCCGAGGGGCAGTTCCCGCCGCCGCAACTCGGTCGCCCCGAGCTCACGCCGCGCCAGTGGCCGACGGCCGCCGAGGTGTTCGAGCCGACCGGACCCCACACGTCGGACGTGATCCCGAGCTCCCACGCCCACTCCACCGAGTCGCTCGTCCTCGCCCGCTCCCACGCCGGCGCCATTTCGATCCCCGGCGTCTTCAGTGCAGACGGCGGCGGCGCCGTTGCGCAGACGTTCGTCGGCAAGGTCAAGGACGGTGACACCACGTTCGACGGCGCCCGCGCCGAAGTGGTGTCGACGGCGACCGACATTGCCGTGGGAACCGGTCCGGTGAAGATCAAGGTCGACGCCATCACCACGACGGTGGTCGTGACGAGCGATGGCGCCAAGCCCACGATGACCGGCGAAACCGTGGTGGCGGGTCTCACCATCAACGGCCAGGGCTTCACCCTCGACGACACCGGGTTCCACGCCAACGACGAGTCGAACCCGGTCACCCAGGAACTGAACGCCGCGGCGCTCGAGGCGCTGGGCGAGTCGGGGATCTCGCTCACGCTGGCGCAGCCCATCGACACGACCGAGAAGGCTGAGGGCGCGCGCAGCGCCGGCGGCCTCATCGTCCGCATGCAGTCGACGCGCTTCGACGAGATGGTGTCGCAGCTTCCCGACGATCTCGAGAAGGAGGTGCGCGCCAACATGTCGACGACGCACGACCTGACCCTGATCTTCGGCGCCGCCAACGTGCGCTCGTCGGCCATCAAGTCGTTCGAGTTCACCCTCGACGAGGACGCCTTCTTTTCATTCGACGACGATGACGACTTCGACGCTTCGGTCCTCGGAGCGTCCTTCGACGCGGGGTCGTTCGACGGTGGCTCGTTCGACAGCGGGCCGCTCGCTGCCCCCGGGTCGTCCGGCGGGGGTCAGACCTTTGTGAACTCGAGCCCGGCGTTCGCAGGGCCGGTCTCGGTCGAGGGAGTTGCGGTGGTTTCAGTGCTCATCGCCCTCGCCCTCGCCCTCGGAGCTGCGCGAGGGTTGAAGCGTTTGAGCGATACCTTGCTGGCCGCCGGGGGCGGCGGTCCGAGTTGCCCGCTCGGCGACGAGGAGTAGAAAGGGCAAGAACAAGAACTCGTGTGTGAGTGCCTGCCCGGCTATCGCCGGGCAGGCACTCACACACGCCTGGGAGGCCGGGGCCCCAACGTGGGTCTCGCACAGCGGGAGGTAGGCGTTGGCCGAAGGTAGGCGAACGACCAAGAGGACGACGACGCGCGGCGCGCCGGGTCGTCCGATCGGAGCGAGCCGCCGTCGATCCGAGGCGATCGAGGTGGTGGCTGAAGCCCCCAAGACCGCCGAGGTTGTCGACGCGGGCACGCGTTTCGCGCAACTCCGTGGCGCGGTGGCGGGCATGCGCACCCGCGCCGCCTCCGGCGATGTGGCGCGCTATCTCTTGATCGCGGGTGGCGTCCTCATGCCGCTGGGCCTCGTGGTCATCGTGCTGGGTTGGCAGGGAGCGTCCAACACCCCATACCCCTTCGAGCAGACGCCGTACGTGATCTCCGGTGGCTTGCTCGGGCTGGGTTTCATGGTGGTCGGCGGGTTCCTCTACTTCGGCTATTGGCTCACCCGGATGGTGCAGGAGCAGCGGGCCGCCGCTGATCGTCTCGCCGACGCGCTCGAACGTATGGAGGAGGCCTTCGGTGGGGGCGCGGCTGGAAACGGCTCGGTGCGCTCGGTGAGCGCGCGAACGTCGCGGGCGTCGGCGCCGAGTTCTGGGTTTGTCGCCACGGCGGGTGGGTCGATGTTCCACCGCCCGGACTGCGTCGTCGTGGAAGGCAAGCCGGGCTTGAAGCGGGTGTCGGGCAAGGAAAAGGGTCTCGCCCCCTGCGGCATCTGCGATCCGCTCGCCGCGTGACGTACGTCATTCAGGGGCGGGAGCTGACGCCGCCCATCGAGGTGCGCGACGCTCGGCAGTGGTCGGCGCAGTTCGTCGTTCCGGCCCAAGCGGCCCAATCTCTCATCGAGTATTCCGGTCTCGAAGTGGCGCGCCCGTTTCCGGGCCGGGCCATGGTGGCGCTGGCGGTGGTCGACTACCGCGACACCGACCTCGACGCGTACCACGAGGTCGCGGTGTCGGTCGTCGTGCGGCCCGACGACGCGCCCGCGATCCACGGCGAGGGAGAACTGCTGCGGGAGTTCTGGTCGGGGAAGGTGGGTGCGTTCATCCACCAGCTGCCGGTCGATCAGACGTTCACGATGGAAGCGGGTCAGACCATCTGGGGGTTCCCCAAGTTCCTCGCCGAGATCACGATGTCGGAGGTCGGCGGCTTCGCCGTGTGCGACCTGCGCCACGACGGCGAACACGTTCTCACGCTTGGCGTCCGGAGCCGCGGGTGGTTCCCTCTGCCGTCGGCGAGCCCGCCGTCCTACTCGTGGCGTGACGGCGTGCTGCGGCGCACGGAATGGACCCAAACCGGTGAGCGCCCATCGGCGCGCCCCGGTGGGGCCGAGCTGACGCTGGGCTCCCACCCGATCGCCAAGGAGCTCGAGGCCCTCGGGCTCCCGCGGCGGGCGCTGATGTCGTCGTCCACCCCGAGGATGCAGGCGACCTTCGGCGAAGCGGTGGTGGTGTAGCGAGTCATCGCCGCGCCGATCCGGAACGTGCCGGTTCGGCGTTACCCGGCCCGGCGC
>DATDOY010000029.1:0-4063 GCA_035293045.1 Acidimicrobiia bacterium | reverse complement strand
ATGGCGGCGTCGCGTCGGCGTATCCGAGCCCAGCCCGCGGCTGAGAGACCCGCCGCGAGGGCCGCGAGCGGGAGGAGATCGCGATCCCACGCGGTCGTGAAGATTTTTGCGGCGTTGCGTCCCGGCGTGCGCTCTCCGGCGGCATCGAGGTGGTAGTCGACCGCCTGATCCCACACGTCAGCGAGGCCCCAGGGGACAGCGACGGCGAGCACGAGCGCCGCCGAAGCGCCCACGGCGGCCGCGAGGCGACCCCATTGGCGGCGCTCGAGGAGCACCCACGCCACCACGACCGCGGGAGGCACTGCGAACAGGCTTTTGATGGCAAAGGACGCCCCGATAAGCGCCCCCATCGCGACGGCGCGGGCCAAGGTCGGCTCATCCCGGTGGGCGAGCGCCACGGCGACCGCGCCGAGAGCCAAGGCGAGGCCGATCCCGTCGGCGGCCAGCGGGCCGGTCGTCCACAGCACCGAACCGCTCACCGCGACGATCAACGCCGCAACGAGGCCCGCCGCGGGCCCGGCGAGACGACAAGCGATGGTCCACACAAGCAGTGCGACGGCGACGCCGGCACCCACCGAAAGGACCCGGGGGGCGTTGGCCGTACGGAACCCGACGACGTCTCCGATCCAGACAAGGGGGAGGAACAGGGGTCCTTGGCTTGAAAATACCTCCCGAAATGGAACGCCTCCGTGGCGCATCGCAACCGCAGACGCGCCGAACACGCCGTCATCGAAGGTGAGGTGTGCGGAAGCGAAGAACGCCGGCAGCCGGACGAGCAGCGCGACCGATCCGATGAGCAGACCGGTGAGACGGCGGGTCGGGACTATCTCCGGATCAGGAATGGGCGAATGCTACGGTCGGCCGTTGCCGAGCGCGCGGCAGTGATTCAGGGGGGTGTATGGCCAAGCACATCTTCGTGACCGGTGGCGTGGCGAGCAGCCTGGGCAAGGGCCTCACCGCTTCCTCGATCGGACGGCTCCTCAAGAGCCGGGGCCTTCGGGTCACGATGCAAAAGCTCGACCCCTATATCAACGTCGACCCCGGGACGATGAACCCGTTCCAGCACGGCGAGGTCTTTGTCACCCGTGACGGGGGAGAGACCGACCTCGATCTCGGGCACTACGAGCGCTTCGTCGACGTCGAGCTGAGCCGCGAATCCAACGCCACCACGGGATCCATCTACCAGACCGTGCTGGCCAAGGAGCGCAAGGGCGCCTTTCTCGGCGACACGGTCCAGGTGATTCCCCACATCACCGACGAGATCAAAGAGCGGATCCTCCGCCTCGCCACCGACGACGTCGACGTGATCATCACCGAGATCGGCGGCACGGTCGGCGACATCGAGATCCTGCCCTTCCTCGAAGCCATCCGGCAGTTCCGCAAGGACGTCGGACGCGACAACGTCTTCTACGTGCACGTCACGCTCGTTCCCTTCATCGCGCCGTCGGGTGAGCAGAAGACCAAGCCCACCCAGCACTCGGTCACGGAGCTGCGGAGCCGCGGCATCCAGCCCGACGCCATCGTGTGTCGGTCCGACCGGCCGATCTCGCCCAAGCTCAAGGAGAAGATCTCCCGGCTGTGCGACGTCCCGGTGCAGGGCATCGTGTCCGCCGTCGACGCCGACAGCATCTATGAGATCCCCCTTGTGCTCCACGACGAGGGTCTCGACGGCTACATCCTGAGCCTGCTGCAGCTCCACGACGCCGCCGACGCGGACCTCGCGGAATGGGAAGGCCTCGTGCGGCGGATCGCCTCGGCGACCCAAGTCGTCCGAGTTGGGCTCGTCGGGAAGTACGTCAACCTCCCCGACGCGTACCTCTCCGTGGCCGAGGCGGTGCGCCACGGCGGCTTCGCCCACGGGGTGCGCGTCGAGATCGACTGGATCCAGTCCGACGACGCCGAAGGCCTGCTGGCCGAGGGACGGCTCCACGACCTCGACGGGATCGTCGTGCCGGGAGGGTTCGGGATTCGGGGGATCGAGGGAAAGATCGCGGCGACCGGCTACGCCCGCGAGCAGGCCGTCCCCTTCCTCGGCCTGTGTCTGGGCATGCAGTGCGCGGTCATCGAGTTCGCCCGCAACGTCAGCGGCCTCGAGGGCGCCAACTCCGGCGAGTTCGATTCGATGACCCCCCACGCGGTCATCGACCTCATGGACGAGCAGCGCGAGGTCGTCGACTACGGCGGCACCATGCGGCTCGGCGCCTATCCCGCCAAGCTTGTGCCGGGCACCCTCGTCCACGACGCGTACCGCGAAGACGTCGTCTACGAGCGACACCGACACCGCTACGAGGTCAACCCGAAATACCGGGCCCGGCTCGAAGAGCACGGCCTCGTGTGCTCGGGCACCTCGCCCGACGATCGCTTGGTCGAGTTCGTCGAGCTCTCTCCCGATCGCCACCCGTTCTTTGTGGCTACCCAGGCCCATCCGGAGTTCAAGAGCCGCCCCGACCGGCCCCACCCGCTGTTCCGAGACTTTGTCGGCGCGGCCAAGGCGCGTGCAGAGGGTCGGGCGCCCCGTCTTCCGATCGAGGAGGCGGTTCCCACCCTCTCGTCGTGACCGAGCCCGGGCCCGACTTCGAGGTGCGCTCGTCGCGCTCGGTGGCGCGGACCGGGTTCCTCGAGGTGATGGAGGAGGACGTCGTCGCGCCCGACGGCGAGGTCCTCACCCGCTACACCGTGCGTCATCCGGGTGCGGTCGTGATCGTCGCCGTCGACGAGCATGAGCGCGTTGTCATGGTCCGCCAATTTCGCAGCGCGGCCCGCGGCCATTTGCTCGAGGTCCCCGCCGGCAAGCGCGAGCCCGACGAGGAGCCGGAGGTGACCGCGCGGCGGGAACTCGAAGAGGAGGTCGGGCTCCACGCGGCCGACCTCGTCAAGCTCAGCGAGTTCTTCAACTCGCCGGGGTTCACCGACGAGCTGACCCATGTCTATCTCGCCCGCTCGCTGTCGCCTGCCGCGTCCGGGGCCGAGCTGAAGGCGGAGGAGCGCTTCATGGAGGTGAGCCGGATCGCCCTCGCCGAGGCGGAGGCGCTGATGGCCACTGGAGCGATCCGCGACGGCAAGAGCATCATCGGCTTGGTCCTCGCCCGCCGCTACCTCGAGGGTACGTACGCGGGATTCACTCCGGGCGAACCGTGAGCGACGACGCGTTGACCCGCCTGCTCCGCGAGCACGACATATGGCTTGGCGTGGAGCGCGGCGTGGCAGACAACACGCGGCGCGCGTACGGGCGCGACCTCCGCCGGTACGCGCGATTCCTCAGCGAGTCGCGCGTCACGGGGCCGACTGAGATCGGCGAGCACACGGTCGCGGCATACGTGGATGACATGACGGCGGCCCGTGACGATGACGGCCGACCCCGGTTCTCGCCCGCCACCGTGGCGCGCGCCCTGGTGGCGGTGCGCTCGTTCCATCGCTTCTGTCTCGCCGAAGGTCACGCGCAGGGAGATCCCACCGAGGACGTCGGTGCCCCCCGCGTTCCGCAGGGAGTTCCCAAGGCCCTCGCCCTCGAGGAAGTCGAGCGGCTTCTGGATGGCATCGAGGGCGACGAGCCGTCGGCCCTCCGCGACCGGGCCATCGTCGAGACGCTGTACGCAACCGGTGTTCGCATCAGCGAGCTGGTGGGTCTCGACCTCGACGCCCTCGACCTCGACTCGGGGTTCCTCCGCGTGCTCGGGAAGGGTGGCCGCGAGCGGATGGTGCCGGTGGGGACCACCGCGCGGACGGCCCTGGTCGATTACCTCGACCGCGGTCGCCCCGGCCTGGCCCCAGCCAGATTCGCCCGCCGCGGCGACGTCGACGCCGTCTTTTTGAACGCACGCGGCGGGCGGCTCACGCGACAGGGCTGCTGGATGATCATCCGGCGGCACGGGCGGCGGGCCGGCCTCGCCGACCGCCTGACCCCGCACGTGCTTCGCCACTCCTGCGCCACGCACATGCTCGATCGGGGGGCAGACCTTCGCGTGGTGCAGGAGTTGCTCGGCCACGCCCGCATCTCGACCACGCAGGTGTACACCCGCATCACGGCCGACCGCCTGCGCGCCGCGTACGACGCCGCCCACCC
>DATDOY010000028.1:0-3844 GCA_035293045.1 Acidimicrobiia bacterium | reverse complement strand
GAGAACCAAGAACGGCGCATAACGCCCCGCTAGGGATCCAGAGCCCCTCACACTGCCCCCCCTCGAGCGTGAATAACTCCCCAACTCGGGCATATCTTGACCCGCGGGTCAGGGGCAGGCAATACCCCGTCGCCCACCACGGCCGCCCGCGCATCGCCGCTCTACAGCGAGGCGAGGAACTCGCGGACTTCGTCGGGGTCGACGGTGCGACGCAGCGGGGGCAGCGAGCGCAGGATGGCAGCCCGGTAGCGCGCCGTCGCGAGCCGGCGATCGAGCACGGCGACCACCCCGCGGTCGGTCGTCGTGCGGATGAGTCGACCGGCCCCTTGCGCGAGCAAACGCGCGGCCCGCGGGAGGTCGACGGTTTCGAACCCGCTCCGGCCGTCGGCTTCCGCTGCCTCGCGCCGGGCCTGGGTCAGCGGTTCGTCGGGTCGTCCGAACGGGAGCTTGTCGATCACGACAAGGCGCAGGGAGTCGCCGGGGACGTCGACGCCCTGCCAGAAGGCCATGGTCGCGAACAGGCACGCTTGTTCGTCATCGAGGAACTCGGCGAGCAGCTGCGCCCGATCGGTGCCTCCGCCGAACGTGGTGTCTTGTACGAGCACCTTCCAGTCCCATCGTTCGCGGAGCGCCTCGGCGGCGGCATCGAGGGCGCGATAACTCGTGAACAGCGCCAGCGTGCGGCCGCCGGCGGCCTCGATGAGCCCCGCCAACTCGTCGATGGCGGCGTCGAGGAAGGCGTCGTCTCGGGGTTCGGGGAGATGGGTGGGGCAGTAGAGCAACCCCTGGTGCTGGTAGTCGAACGGGCTGGCGACGCGGAGCGCCGTGTAGTCGTCGCGGTCGCGGAGGCCCACCGAGAACGCCGTCGACCGGACCTCGCCGCCTACCGAGAGCGTCGCACTCGTGAGGATCGCGGTGCGGTGAGCGAAGAGGCGTTCGGTGAGCAGCGGGCCGACGTCCACCGGAGCCACCCGCAGCGTGATCGAGCCGCCCCCCTCGACCCACGCGACGTGGCCGGAAGGCAGCGCGGGGAGGGTCTCGAGTTCTCGGGCGAGTCCGTCGAGCGCCTGCAACACCCGAAGGCGTCGGCTTTCGGTGGAGTCGGTCACCTTGAGGTTGCGCAACGTGGTCAGCACCGAGGCGACGACCTGGCTTGCGGTGGTGACCGCCGTCGCGAGCGAACCCTCGTCGGGCTGGACGCGCCGGCCGGAGAGGGGTTCGAGCGCCCGGCCGAACGCGGACGCCAGCCGCTCCGTGGCCTCGATCTCCTTTGCGTCGCGCACGAGCACTCCCCGGAGCTGCGACGCCAGCCACGAGAATCGTCCGGGGCCGATGGTGAGCCCGAACACCGACGCCGCCGTTTCCTCCAGCGTGTGTGCCTCGTCGATCACCACCGCGTCGTGCTCACCGAGGAGCGCGCCGTCGAGCACGAGGTCGAGGCAGTAGAGGTGTGCGTTGACGATCACGATGTCGGCCGCGAGGGCGCGCTCGCGCGCCAACTCGGCGAAGCACGCTTCCCCGTGGGGACACCGCTTGGCGCCCGGGCACTCGGCGGGTCCCACGGTCAGGGCGTCCCAGAGCAACGTGCTGATGTCGACAGGAAGGTCGGACCGCTCGCCGAACTCGGCCGACGTGGCCCACTCGGTGAGAGCCGGAAGCGAGCGCTCGATGGTGGTGGCGGGGACGAGCCGAAGCTGCGAGTCCTTGGTGCCGTCGGCGACGGTCTCAGCGAGGCGGGCCTTGCACAGGTAGTTGCTCCGACCCTTCAGGACCGTGGCGTCGAACGGCACTCCGAGGTGCTCGTGCAGGAACGGAACGTCCTTGGTGACCAACTGATCCTGGAGCGCTTTGGTGGCGGTGGCGATGACCGTGCGCTTGCCCGAGAGCACCGCGGGAACGAGGTACGCCAGCGATTTCCCGACGCCGGTGCCCGCCTCGACGAGGAGGTGGCGTTCCTGTTCCAAGGCGGTGGCGACCGCATGGCACATCTCGCGCTGACCTGACCGCTCCTCACCCGCCGAGAGTTGGGCGACGACCTTGTCGAGGGATTCGGTCGCGTGGTCCGCCGGGTTCACCCGCTCATGCTGGCACGGTGGTGCGACACCGGAAGACCGCGCAGGCCCGTCGGCGACGACGGGGGGCGACGGCGGCGACGAGGCGAGAGCCCGGCCGGTGCGCCCTTGTTGGCCGACCTTCGTGGGGTGCCGCGGCGCTGCAAACGTGGGCAGGATTGAACGCTGGCGTTCAATCCTGCCCACGTTTGCCGAAACCGCGGATCAGCGAAACCGAAGTTGGGCTGCGCCCCGGGGCGTCAGGACGGTTTCGTGTCGTCGTCGTCGGACGACTTGCGACGCACCTTGTCGACGGCGAAGAGGATGCCGACAATCACAAAGCACATCACGGCGAAGACGATGAAGGCGCCACCGCCGTCGGTCGACGAGTCGATGAACTGCTGGGCGAGCATGGGTGTCTCCTCGGCTCGTCGTCGATCAGGCCATGGCCGGTTCGGGTTCCGGCTCGGAGGGCTCAGGGTCGTCGCCATCCCGACCGCCGTTGCCCGACCCGGTGTCGTCGTCGGGTTCGGCCGGGCCGGCCAGCTCCTGTTCGCACCGGTGCAAGGCCAGCAGCGTCAGGGCGAACAGGATCGACGAGCCGCCGAGGAAGAAGAACTGCGGGAGTCGTTGCGCCCCGAGGTCTTCGACTACGACGACCCACTCGCTCGGCTTGTCTGGGTCACATTCGGGCGTGGGTGGCGCCTCGAGCGGCAGGATGTCGGGCTCGTCGGCAGGGCACACCTCGGCCGCGCCATAGGTGGTCTTCTCGCTCCAGAACACCGGCCACTTGCGGCCGCCGCCCTTCGTGTAGGTCTTGGCGACGACGAAGTCGCTCGCCGCGTCGTACTGCTTGAACGTGCTCTCGGGGTCGCTCGCGAGCTGCACGTCGAGGTTGGCGCGGATCTGACCCGCTTCGGCGGAGTCGGCCTCCGTGCCCGTCTTCTCGATGGTGCGCACCGGTTCGAGCTTCGCCTCCGACAGGTCGGACACGATCTCTTCGATGGGCCATCCCGGGAGCCGGCCCTTGGGGCCGGTGACGAACTCATTGAAGATCCAAAAGAACGGCAGCATCGTCATGACGCCGGTGAAGGCGGCCGCGGTGAGGAGAAAGCCGAGGCGGGTGCCGACGTCGGTGTACAACAGCAGGTACACCGAACCGACGAAGAGGCCGACGGCGAGGACGGCGATCATGATGCCCTTGACGTAGGGGTTCCACCACGTCTTGTGCTCGATGGCCCCGCTCGCCAGCACTACGAGCGTCCTCATGTTCCGCCTCCCTCTTCTGTGGCCGCTGTCGTGGTGGTCTCGGCGGTCGACGCTCCGGTCTCGCCGTCGGTCGTGACGAGGTTGTCGAGGACGACCGAATCGGCCGCGAGCGAGCGCTCGTACTCGACGATGGCCTGGATCTGCTTCTCCGAGAGCATGGATCCGAATCCGGGCATGCGGCCCGAGCCGACGCCGCGGACCCCGTAGGGCTTCTGAAAGTCGGACCCCGTGAAGATGAACTCGGCGTGGGCTTTGGGGTTGGGGAACTGGCGGTGGGTCACGTCGCCGGTGAGGTTGGGACCGAAGGCGCCGCCGCCGGGGACGCCCAACAGGTCGAAGAGCGTGTTGGCGATCGTCTCCTTGGTCTCCTTGTCGGTCACCGCGATGAACGTGTCGAGGTAGGACCAGTGCTTGGTGTGACAACGGGCGCAGTTGGCTTGGTAGAGGAGACGACCGTCGGTCTCGTCGGCCTGTTCGGCCTTCGCTTCGTCGGGATCGAGCTGGATGCTCTCGAGGAAGTCGAG
>DATDOY010000027.1:0-3799 GCA_035293045.1 Acidimicrobiia bacterium | reverse complement strand
GGCAGTCCGTGAACCCGCCAGTGGACGCCCCGGCGTCGAGACAGCGCTGCCCCGTGACGTCCACGCCGAATCGGTCGAGCGCCGCGTCGAGCTTGAGGCCGCCTCGTGAGACGAAGCGCTCAGGAATCACCACCTCGATGGGATCGCCGAGGGCGACGAGACGCGACGGCTTCTCGGCGACCGTCCCGCTCACGAGCACGTGCCCCTCCTCGATCGCCGCCGCCGCCTTGGCCCGGGTCTCCACGAAACCCCGCCGCACCATCTCCACGTCGAGGCGACGCCGGGTCGCCATGGCGACCAGGGCTACTTCGTGCCCGACGCCGCCCGGGAGCCGGCCGGGCGCTTGCGGGCGGCGGACGTCGCGCCGGACTTCGTCTTCGACCGTGGCGCCGCGGTCGAGGACGCGAGCTTGGCGATGGTTCGCTCGAGCTTGGCGACGTCGGCCTTGGTGGCGAGGCCGAGCCCGGACAGCTGCGCCTCCACCTCTCGCCGGACGAGCGTGCGCAGCTCGTCGGCACGCTGCCGACTCCGGTCGATGAGTTCGTCGACGTACGCGCGAGCCCGCTCCTCGGCGAGTTGGCCCTCCTTGACGAGTTGCCGGGCGACGCGCTGCGCTTGGGCGCGCGTCATCTCACCCACCTGCATTCCCGCCTCGAGATACTGCCTCCAACCCTGCGCCATGTGCTCGGAGCTTACCCAGATAGGGTGAAATCGATGGTCATTCCGCTGCGCGACGAGAACCCTACGCACCGCGTCGCGGTCGTGACGATCCTCCTGATCGCGGCCAACGTGCTCATCTACTTCTTCGTTCAGCCCCAGACCTTCGGGGTCACCGAGGACTTCGGCTCCCAGCAAGACCAAGCGAGTCGGGAACTCGAGTTCCTCTATCGAAACGCCGCCGTTCCGTGTGAGCTTGTCCAAAGCGAACCCCTGACCATCAACCAACTCCAGTCGGGGTGCAATGCTCCGGGTCCCGACGAACTCGGCCCTGCAGCACAGCCGTTCCCCGAGAAGAATGTCTGGCTCTCCGCGCTCTTTTCGATGTTCATGCACGGCGGGCTGCTCCACCTCGCGGGGAACATGCTGTTCCTCTGGGTGTTCGGCAACAACGTCGAGGACCGCTTCGGGTATCTCGCCTACCCGCTCTTTTACCTCTTCGCCGGCGTGGCGGCGACGGCGGCCCATGTCGTGACGGACGTGGATTCCGTGATCCCCGTCGTGGGTGCGTCAGGGGCGATCGCCGGGGTCATGGGCGCCTACGTCGTCCTGTGGCCGGGCGCCCGGATCTTGTCCGTGGTCCCGATCCTCTTCGTCTTCTCGCTGACCCGCCTGCCGGCTGGTCTCGTCCTCGGGATCTGGTTCGTCATGCAGTTCTTCACGAACCCCAATTCCGGGGTGGCGTGGGCCGCTCACGTCGGTGGGTTCGTCGTGGGAGCGGCGGTCGCGCTCTTCATCCGAGCGCTGGACCCGCGATCCCCCGCGGCCGCCGTGCCCGACGTGTCCTGAAAGAGCGCAGCGGACGCAATCAGGCCTCGAGCGCAGCCAGCGCTCGCTGATAGTCCTCCGAGTTCGGGTTCATGGCGACGGCGAGCCGGAGATGGCCGAGCGCGCCCTGCCGCTCGCCGAGTCGCACGAGGCACATGCCGAGGCCGAAATGGGCGTAGTCGCTGGCGGGATCGCTCTCTACGATCTCGGCGAACTCGTCCCTCGCCGCTCGGAATCGCTGCGAGTTGAAATAGGCGCGGGCCAGCGCCTCGCGAATCGACCCCTTCGCCGGCTCGAGGGCGCGCGCCCGCTCGAGGGGCGGCACCGCCGCGTGCGGACGGCCCGCCCGCAAGAGCTCGAGGCCCCGCTGAAACTCGTCGTACGCCTCCATGCTTCTCGCCAACCGGTATCGGGTCCCGCGCATTCCGCGCGCGAGACTCACCCGGCCGAGGACCATCAGGGAGGGCAGGGAGCCGCACCCAGGGGCCTCGCCCACGCCCCCAGAACCAACGCCCAAAACGAGACACCGTGCCGGATCTCTCCCCCTTCCGGGGCATCCACTACAACACCGAGCGGTTCGGAACCGACCTGTCGGCGGTCGCCGCACCCCCCTATGACGTCATCGATCCCGAGCGTCGCGCCCACCTCGGGGGCCTGCACGAGGTCAACGCCGTGCACTTGACGCTCCCACAGGTCACCGACGACGCCGGCCACGACGACCGCTACGCGCACGCGGCGGAACTGTGGTCCGCGTGGCGTGCCGACGCGACCCTCGTGGCCGACGACGAACTCTGCCTGTACCTCTATCAGGTGGAATTCGAGGACGAAGACGGAGCGCCCCGCCAGATGACGGCGGTCATCGGTCTGCTCCGGCTCGAAGTCCCCGGCACCGGCGATGTGCTCCCACACGAGCGCACGATGTCGAAACCCAAGGGCGACCGCCTCGACCTCCTCCGGGCGACCCGAGCCAACCTCGAACCGATCTGGGGTCTCTCCCTCACCGAGGGCCTGACCGGTCTGCTCGACGCCGACGGCCCGCCGCTCGTCGGGTGCACCGACACTCGTGGCGCACGCCATCGCCTCTACGCACTCCGCGACCCGGCCCGCATCGACGCCATCGTCGCGGCCGTGGCGGCGACGCCGGTCGTGATCGCCGACGGGCATCACCGGTACGAGACCTCGCTCCACTACCAGGCGGAGCGGCGGGAAGCGGGAGAGCACGCCGACGGCGACGACTGGATCATGACCATGATCGTCGAGTTGGCCGACGACCAGCTCGCCGTGCAGCCCATCCACCGGACCGTGTCTGGGCGCGTCGACGTGCGCGCCGTGCTTGCCGACCGGTTCGTCGTCGAGCCCGTGGGACCCAACGCGGACGCCGTGGTCACCCGCGTGAGCGCCGACATGGCCCGGCGCGCGGCCATGGCCCTCGTCGACGCGGAGGGAATCGCCCTGCTGATCCCCCAGCGAGACGCGCTGGCACCGATGCTCGCCGACGAGCCCGAGGTGCTCCGCAACATGGACGCGGCTGAGTTCGAGGCGTGCATCGCCCCCGTTCTCGTCGAAGCGGGAGCCGAGATCGCCTACCGGCACGATCGCCACACGGTGGCGGAGCAGGTGGCGAAGGGGGCGGCCGACGCCGCCTTTCTGCTCCGTCCGGTGGACGTGCCCACGATCAGGGCGGTCGCCGAGCAGCACGAGCGGATGCCCCAGAAGACGACCTTTTTCCATCCCAAGCCGAGCACGGGTCTGGTCTTTCGGTCGCTCGACGCTTGAGCCTCGGCGCGCCCGACCGCTCGCGGTAGTGTGACCCCATGCAGCTCGGAAGCAAGGGAGCGACCTACGTCGCCGTAGGCATTGCCGCGCTCGGGTTCCTGGTGATTTTCCTCGGCTGGAACGGCGCGGCAAGCAAGGGTTTCACCGACCAGCAGATCCCGTACATCATCTCGGGCGGCTTCGCCGGCCTGGGCTTCGTCTTCACGGGGTTGGCCCTCGGGCTTGCTGAGGCGCGAAAGCGCGACACGGCCCGCCTCGGTGCCAAGCTCGACCGGCTCCTCGAGCACCTCGGTGCCGAGGTCGGAAGCCAGGAAGACTTCCCGACGGTCACCGACCGCATCGGCAACTTCCGCCGCAGCCGCGCCAAGAGGGCCAGCTAGACCCAGGCGCGGAGGTGTCGGCGCGCCGTCCCGCGAGCGTGTGTGAGTGCCCACCCGCCCATGAGCGGGCAGACACTCACACAGACGGAGCGCGGCGCGGTCCTACCCAGGAAGACCTTGGGCGCGGTCCTAACCCGGGAAGACGTTGCGGACCGTCC
>DATDOY010000026.1:0-5468 GCA_035293045.1 Acidimicrobiia bacterium | reverse complement strand
AGCTCGACGCCGTGCGCGTGTACGAGGAGAGTCAGCGCCAGCGCCGGACCATCCTCACTCGCATCGAACAGCTCACGGCCTGACGCCACTCGATGGAGGGCTGTCGCCTCGCCACCCGCGACGATCTCCCGCGCATCGTGGAGCTCGCCCGCGCCATGCGCGAGGAGATTCGGTCGGTGCGCGGCGGCGACGTTTGGGCCCTACGGGAGGGTCGACCCGAACCGCTCGAGGCGTCGTATGGCGCTCTCTTCGATGATGCCGGCGTGCGCGTCCTCGTCGGGACGATCGACGGCACGGTCATGGGATTCGCCGTCGGCGAAACCGACGTCCTGCATGACGGGGGTCTCCTCGGGATCATCTCGGACATTTGCGTAGAGCCCGGCGCTCGGGCCATCGGCGTGGGGGAGGAGATGGCCAACAACCTCGTCGACCACTTCCGCGCCCTCGGCTGCATCGGCGTGGACTCCTGGGCTCTCCCCGGTCAGCGCGAGACCAAGAACTTCTTCGAGGAACACGGCTTCGTGTCCCGCGGCATCGTCGTCCACAAACGACTGACGGACGACGCCCCCGAGGCGAGCCCGTCCGAATGATGCCCGAGGTCGCCGTCGGCGCGGTCGTGACCCACGACGGTCGCCTGCTGCTCATCCGGCGCTCCGAGGAACCAGGCCGCGGGCGCTGGTCGGTGCCGGGTGGGCGGGTGGAGGCGGGTGAGACCCTCCACGAGGCGGTCGTGCGCGAGGTCGCCGAGGAGACGGGGCTCGAGGTCGTCGTCGACCGCTTCCTCGGCTTCGTCGAGCGCATCGACCCGGGCGGCGGTTTCCATTACGTCATCCTCGACTTTGGCGCCATTCCCGCCGACCCGTCGGTCGACCCGGTCCCACACACGGACGCCGACCGGGCCGGCTGGTTCACGCCCGACCAACTCGACGGTCTCGATCTCGTCGACGGCCTGCTCGACTTCCTGATGGACACGGGCATCATCGACGCCACCCGCACCTTCGAGATCTAGCGCCGCCTGCACCCAGGCGGCACGGCAAGGCGGGCGTTCTCGGTTTCCTGTGCACTTACCGTCGTGATTTCTCGGCTCCGGGGCCAATTTCACGACGGAAAGTGCACACGAAAGCTGCGCCCGGCGCCCTGGCGCCGCAGGCGCCCCGTTTGGATTCGCCGGGTTATGGGCGAAGGGGCTCCCGTAGCCCGAAGGGCTCCCGCCAGGGCCGCCGATCCATAACCCGGCGGGATTATGGGCGGGGTGGGTCCCGCACGGCGCCGCAGGCGCCCCCTTGGGCCCGCCGAGTTATGGGCGAAGGGGCTCCCGTAGCCCGAAGGCTCCCGCCAGGGCCGCCGATCCATAACCCAGCGGGATTATGGGCGGTGGGCCACGCATGGCGCCGCAGGCGCCCCCTTGGAGCGACCGCCCATAATCCTCGTTATGTCAAGTGGCCCACGATTGCTGGATCCCCCGACGGCGAGCACTGCATGAGGATCCTCAGGTCCCGTGGTCAGGCCGGGCGGTTCGTTCATGACGGCCCAGTACAACCCGACCGTGAGGACCGCCTTTCGGAACTGTTCGAAGTTCACGGGCTTGACGATGTAGCTGTTGACCCCGAGCTGGTATGCCCGTTGGATATCCGGATTCTCCCGGGACGAGGTTAGGACCACCACCGGGATGGCCCGGGTGCGAGCGTCTCGCTTGATTGCCTCGAGCACGTCGAGACCGTTGACGAGGGGCAGCTTGAGGTCGAGCAGGATGAGCTTGGGAACATCGGCGATCTGACGGTCGGCGTATCGGCCGGTACAGAAGATGTACTCGAGGGCCTCCGCCCCATCCCGAGCGACGTGGACCCGGTTGGCCAGGTGGTTGTCGCCGAAACTCTCAAGCGTCAGACGAACGTCCGCAGGGTCATCCTCGACAAAGAGGATCTCGACCGGGCCAGTGTTCACTCCGACCCGCCCAGGGTGAAGAAGAACGTGGCGCCGGCGTCGGGCGCGCTTTCCGCCCAGACGCGGCCGCCGTGGCGCTCGACGACCCGCCGGACCGTCGCGAGGCCGACTCCGGTCCCCTCGTATTCCTCCTGGACGTGGAGGCGCTCGAAGACTCCGAAGATGCGTTCGACGTAGGTCATGTCGAACCCAATTCCGTTGTCGCGGACGAAGTAGACCGGATCTTGAGGCGACCCGGAGACTCGGGCGCCAACCTCGACGCGAGCTGTTGGCGCTCTCCGGGTGAACTTGACGGCGTTCGACAGCAGGTTGACGAAGACCTGGCGCACGAGAGGGACGTCCGCTTCGCAGTAGGGCAGGTCATGGACGATGAAGTCAACGATCCCAGGCGCGCCCGGCGGCTGGACGATGGCGATCGCCTCGTCGACGAGCGCTCGGACGTCGCACGGGCTCCGCTGGAGGTCGTGCCGTCCGAGTCGCGAGAACTCGAGAAGGTCGTCGATGAGCAGACTCATTCGCTTCGCAGCGTCGCGGATGAGGCCGAGGAACTCGACCGCCTCGGGAGCGAGGCCGTCGAGATGACGGTTCACCAGCAGGTCGGCAAACCCGTCAATGGCCCGCAGTGGTGCGCGGAGGTCGTGGGACACGCTGTAGGAAAAGGTCTCCAGCTCGCGGTTGGCGTCCTCGAGGTCAGCCTCCATCTGCTTCCGTTCGGTGATGTCCGAGAAGAACAGCGAGAACCCGTCGCGGGTCGGGTAGGCGCGAACCTCGAGCCACCCTCGCGCAGACGTCTCAACCTCGAAGCTCGTCGGCGTGCTCGCCGCCATGGCCTCCTCGTATCGCGCCTTGGACGTCGGGTCCGCCAGGTCTGGATACGACGTCCACAACGTCGATCCGAGGAGCGACTCGGTCGACAGGGCAAGCGACCGTGCCCGCTCGTTCGCGTAGACAAGGCGCCACTCGCGGTCGACGGCCACGAAGGCGTCGCCAATGCTCTCGAGGATGGCTCGGGTTTGCGCTTCGGCGGCCGCGCGCACCTCCCCCGCCTCTCGCAGCCGCGCGTTTGCCTCCTGGAGTTCCTGGCCCCGGAGGAACACCTCCGCCTCCATCGCCTCCGCCCGCTGACGCAATTCCGCGGTGGCGAGCGCGCGTTCGCTCCCCTCGTCGCGCAGGCGGACGAACTCGGTGACGTCCTCGACCCGGTGGATGATGTACCTGACATCCCCGTCGGTTCCGAGGACCGGCGAATTCACGGGACTCCAGTACCGAACCTCGAAGCGACCACCCTCGTTCTCGGGTTGCCGGATGTCGTACTTCTGCACGGCCATGGCGTCCGGGGCGCCCGTGTCGAGAACGCGCTGGAGCGAGGCGCGTAGGTTCGCCTCGCCGGTCGCCTCCGGGTCATCGGGGTTGTCCGGGAAGACGGCGAAAATCCCCTGCCCGAGGATGTCTTCACGACGGGTCATGGTGGCGTGCAGGTACGCGTTGCTCACGGCGACGATACGCAGATCGGGGTCGAGGACGAGATACAACCCGGGTGCCGACTCAAAGAGCGCCTGGAAAAACGGGCCAGAAGCCGGCGAGTTCGCGTCGGGCATCGCTCCCCCTGCGTGGCGGTCTCGCGGTGAGCATACGTCCCCCAACCGGTGCGAATCGTGGTGTTGTTGCCACGTTGAGCGCGTTTTGCTTGCCATTGGTGGGGGGATCATCGACGATCAGCGGACACCTCATTCCATACTCCGGGGGGAGAACTCACGATGCAGGACCCTCAGTCCGTCCTGCTGGTCGAGGACAATCCCGACGATGTCCGCCTCATCCAAGAGGTGCTCCTCGGGGCCTCGACGGATCGCTTCTTGATCGATCGCGTCGATCGACTCTCGAGCGCGGTGGAGTGGCTCCGGCGCCGGTCCCCCTCGGTCATCCTGTTGGACCTCAACCTTCCCGATAGCAAAGGCCTTGACACGCTGGTCGTACTGCGGACCCACGTTCCCCGGACCGCCATCGTCGTCCTCACGGTCCGACCCGACGACGAGGGCCCACGAGCAATTCGGGCCGGCGCCCAGGACTATCTGCCCAAGGCCCCGCTCAATGGGGAGATCCTCGCCCGCGCCCTGCGATATGCCGTCGAGCGACAGGCCCTCGTGAACGAGCTGCAACGTCGCCACGTCCGCGAGCTTCGCGAGCAGGACCGGGAGAACCTTGGTGGATGGGGAACCGTGGGCGACCTCCGAGGGGGACCCGAGGTCTTCGCCAACGCAACGCTGCGCCAGTCGTCGCGCGAACTGTTCCGCTCCCTCGTGCGGCGATACGGAGAGGTTCTCGACACAGCCGTCACAGGCGCCCCCGGATCCCTCCCTCCTCGTTGCATCGAGCAGATTGAAGAGGTGGCACGAAGGCTCGGGGTGCTCAACGCCAGCCCGTCGGATGCCATCGAGATCCACTCCGTGGCACTCGAACTCAAAGAGCGGGTCCTCGACGATTCCGCCCTCGCAGGGGTTCGCGAGCGCGGCGGCCAGGTGCTTCTCGAGCTGATGGCCGCGATGACCGACCACTACCGGCGGTACGCGGTCGACTTGCGCCAGATCCATGCGTGAGCACTGGAGCCGGTCGATCCTCGTTCGTCGTCCCTGTGGCATCGACGGTCGGTTCAGGGTCCCGACGACGGGTCCGGCCTCCGCCTAACCTCGCCGTCGCATGGAGCTGGACGCGCGTCCCTCTCGCCTCGCCGTCTGGCTGCTGCTCGTCGCCTTGGCGTGCGCCAGCGTCACCATCGCGACCCCGTCCGCCTCTGCCCAAGCGGCCGGCGACCACATCCAGGCCTTCGGCGGCGCTCCCCACGTCGGTTCGCTCGACACCCTGAGCGCAAGCGGGGTGGCGGTGAGCGACGCCACGCCCGTCGGGATGGCCTCCACCCCCACCGGACTCGGCTACTGGCTTCTGCTCGCCGACGGCAACGTCTACACCTTCGGTGATGCCGGCTTCTTCGGGTCGATGTCGACGCTCCGCGACGCGGGCCTACACATCGATGCCGCGGCCGTCATCGTGGCGCTCGCCGCCACCCCCACCGGACTCGGCTACTGGCTCGTCGACGACCGCGGTGGCGTCTACACCTTCGGCGACGCCGGGTTCTTCGGGTCTATTCCCGGACTCCAGGGGGCCGGTCTCGTCGGGCCTGTGCGGATCATGGCGCTCGCCGCCACCCCCACCGGACTCGGCTACTGGCTCGTCGACGACCGCGGTGGCGTCTACACCTTCGGCGACGCCAGGTTCTTCGGTGCTCCAGCCTCCGAGGCCATCACCGAACCGGTAGTCGGGTTCGCCGCCACCGCCCGCGGCGATGGCTACCGGGTCCTCACCTCCGACGGGAGGGTTCGCTCATACGGCCTCGCCCCGGACCACGGGTCGGCGAGCATCCTCCCCGGGGAGGGTGCGCTGGCGTTGGCGGCAGCCCCGACCGGCTCCGGCTATTGGGTGGTGACGCCCCACGACCGTCATGCCGTCGGCGCGCCGCCCCTGCCGGCGGG
>DATDOY010000025.1:0-3939 GCA_035293045.1 Acidimicrobiia bacterium | reverse complement strand
CGCCTCGACGGTTTGCCGCCGTTCCACGGGGGGATCGTCGGCTACCTCGGCTACGACGTGGTGCGAGAGATCGAGCGGTTACCCCGTCCGCCGACCGACGACGTGGGCGCCCCCGACGCCGTGATGTCGGTGACCGGGCACGTCGCCGCCTTTGATCACTTCGCCCAGCGGCTTTACCTCGTGGAGAACGTGTTCCTCGACCCCGACCAACCCGACGCCGAGCGGGTGGCCGCGTACGAAGGCGCGGCGGCGCGCCTCGACGCCCTCGTCGACGATCTCGCCCAGCCGTTGCCGTACCGGCCGGCGCCCCCGCCGGCCGACTCCCAGTTTTCGGGCGGCGACGCGGAGCTCCCCGCCCATCGCGCCAACCGGTCGTCGGACGACTTCCGGCGCGCCGTCGAGGTGGCGAAGGAGCACATCCTCGCCGGCGACATTTTTCAGGTCGTGCTCTCCCAACGCTTCGACGTCGACGACATCGTCGATCCGTACGAGGTGTATCGAGTGCTCCGCCAGCTCAACCCGTCGCCGTACATGTACTTCCTCCGACATCCCGACGTCACCGTCGTGGGTTCGTCGCCCGAGCCGATGGTGCAGGTGCTCGACGGGCGCGTCATCAGCCGCCCGATCGCGGGAACACGGTGGCGGGGCCGCACCGAGGAGCACGACCGTCGCCTCGCCGCCGAGCTCTCCGAGAACCCGAAGGAACGCGCCGAGCACGTCATGCTCGTCGACCTCGCCCGCAACGACGTCGGTCGGGTGGTCGATTTCGGCTCGATGAGCGTCGACGAGCTGATGACCGTCGAGCGCTACTCGCACGTGATGCATCTCACGAGCGAGGTGTCGGGAGCGCTCAAGCCGGGAAAGACTCCCGTAGACGTCCTCCGCGCCACGTTCCCGGCTGGCACGGTGAGCGGCGCGCCAAAGGTGAGAGCCATGGAGATCATCGACGAGTTGGAGCCGACCAAGCGGGGCCCGTACGCCGGCGTCGTGGGCTACTTCGACTTCTCCGGCAACCTCGACACCGCCATCACGATCCGCACGCTCATCGTGCGAGACGGCCGCGCCAGCGTCCAGGCGGGTGCGGGCGTCGTGGCCGACTCCGATCCCGCCGACGAGGACCTCGAGTGCCACAACAAGGCGAAGGCGCTCCTCGCCGCGGTGGCGAGCGCCGCCCGCATGGCCCCGGCGACGCCCACGTCGTGATCGGGTACCAAGCGCTCCACGACGCGGCCGGTCTCGTCGACCGGAGCCCGGCCGGGGCGGTCGTCGTGTGGGGCGACGACGCCTTCGACTTCCTCCAGAGCCTCGTCTCGCAGGACCTCTCCCAACTCGACGACGGACAGGGCGCGCACAGCCTCTTGCTGCAGCCGACGGGCAAGCTCGACGTCGAGTTCCGGGTGCTCTGCGTCGGCGCAGCGGCCGAGCGCCAGTTCTGGCTCGACACCGAGCCCGGGTTCGGCGGCCGTCTCGCCGACTCCTTGAACCGGTTCAAGATCCGGGTCCGGGCCGAGATTGCCGACCGCGGCGAGGAGTGGGGACGCGTGTCGCTGCGCGGCCCCGCCGCGATCGGCGTCGTCGAGCGCGCCGCCCGCGTCGAAGTGCCGGCCGCGGCGCACGGCCACGTCCGGTGGGGCGATGTCCGCGTGGTGCGCGCCGACTGGCCGGGGTTGCGGGGCGTCGACGTCATCGGACCGCGTGCCGCGGTCGACGCCGCCGTCCCCACGCTGGTCGATCACGGCGCTGTTCCGGCATCCGAGGCGGCGTGGGAGACGGTGCGGATCGAATGCGGTGTCCCGCGCATGGGCGTCGACCTCGACGAGTCGGTCATCCCGCAGGAGGCGTTCCTTGAGCAGGTGGCCGTGTCCTTCGACAAGGGCTGCTTCCTCGGCCAGGAGCTGGTGTGTCGCATCAAGGATCGCGGCCACGTGAACCGCCATTTGCGACGCCTGCGCTTCGGGTCGGGATCGAGCGCGGTGCCGCCGATCGGCGCGGAGATCGCCCACGACCGGACGACCGCGGGCGCGATCACGAGTGCGGCGGAGTCCCCGGAGCGGGGCGCGGTCGTGGCGCTCGGCTACCTACGCCGCGAGGTGCCGCCTGGAGCCGACGTCGTCGTGCGGTGGGATGGCGCGGAGGCGGCGGCGGTCGTTGAGGAGATCGTGCTCGCCGGATGAAGCGCCGGCTCGTGCTGATCGGCGGTGTTCTCGCCGTCGTCCTCTCGGTAATAGCGATCATCCCGTCGGGCGACGATGACGTTCGGCGCGCCCCTCTCCTGCCGACGTCGACGCGAGCCGACCTCTCGGGCGTCGTGCTCCAGGGCGTGTCGGGGACCACCACCACCACGATTCCCCAGAACGTCGGGAAGGTCGCCTTCCGAGGGGCCGTGAGGACGCCCGAGGGCCAGTTGGTGCCCGGAGCCACCGTGCGCGCCGAGTGGTGGCGCGTCGAGCCACCCGTCGTCATCGAGGTGCTCACCAACGACCAGGGGCAGTGGGAGATCAAGGAGGTCGCCGGCGGCCGGTGGAAGATCCGCGCCTATCGCGCGCCCGACTTCGCCACCGGGAAGGTCGAACAGGTCTTCGCCGACAAGGACGCCGAGCGCGAGGTCGACCTCGAAGTTCGCAATGTCGAAGACCTGAGCATCACCTCCGACATCGAACCCGACCCGCCGATCACGGATTTCAACGCCCAGCTCGTCGTGGTCTTCGCCGATCGAACCGTCGACGCCGAGGGCCGCACCATCACCACGCCGATCGTCGGGATGCCGGTCACGCTGGTGTCGGATGCGGCGTGGATCCGGGTGAGTGGTGAGGCCACTGAGACGACCGACTCGACCGGACGCGTGTCGTGGGTTGTGAAGTGTCGCGAGGACGGGCCTCACAGCCTGGCGGTGTCGTCGCCGCTCGGGACCGAGACGCTCGACGTCGCGCCGTGCATCCCGATCACGTCGACGAGCACGACCTCTACGGCACCCCCACCGCCCGATCCCTCGGAGACGACCACCACCACCCGCGCCTCGGGCGGCGGGGGAGGCGGCGGCCGCATCGAAGGCTGACCAACGCTCGCGTTTCGGTCGACTGCTGGTTTCGGGCCCGGGCCGCCGTGGCGAACTGAGGCTATGGGAGCAGGATGCGGAAGGTGGCGCCGGAATCCGGCGTCGATTCCACCTCGACGTCGCCTCCCATGGTCGTGACGAGCTCGTGGACGATGGCGAGTCCGAGGCCCGTCCCGACCGCGCGCCCCGTCACGGGGCGGCTGGTGTAAAGGCGTTCGAACACGCGGCCGATCTCGTCGGCGGGGATGCCCGGCCCGTCGTCGGCGACCTCGATGACGACGAGGCCGTCGCGTTCGTCCGTACGCACGTCGACGCGCGATCTCGCGTACTTCAGGGCGTTCTCGACGAGGTTGGCGACGACCTGACCGAGGCGCTCAGGGTCGAGGTCGCGCTCGCGGGCGCCGTTGGTTGTGACATGGATGGCGACGCCGTATTCCTCACCGAGGGGCTGCAGTCCGGCCGCCACCGAGCCGACCACGTCGCCGGGGTTGACCGGGCGGGGGTCGAACGTGAAGCGGCGAGCGTCGAGCCGGGCGAGGTCGAGGAGGTCGGAGACGAGGCGTTCGAGGCGGCGCGCTTCACCTTCGATGACCCGCGCCGCCCTCATGCCCTCCTCCGGACTCCTCGTGGCGCCCTCGGCGAGCGCCTCGGCATAGCCGCGGATTGACGTGAGCGGCGTGCGCAGGTCGTGCGACACGCTCATCAGGAACTCGCGGGTCAGGTGGCGGCTGCGCTCGAGCTCCTCGGCCATGTCGTCGAAGGCGCCGGCGACTTCAGCGAGCTCGCGATCGTGGCGCCCCGCGTCGCCGACCCGGGCCGAGAGGTCTCCCGAGGCGATGGAGCGTGCCGCTTGCTGCGTTGCCGCCAAGGGAGCGGTGAGCCGT
>DATDOY010000024.1:0-3723 GCA_035293045.1 Acidimicrobiia bacterium | reverse complement strand
GTAGTCCACCTGAGGGGTGGGAAACTTGCTCGAGAAGGCAGCGTCGTGGCGGCGTAGCCGAGTGGCGCAGGCAGCGGTCTGCAAAACCGCACACACGGGTTCGATTCCCGTCGCCGCCTCCAAGTGGGTTCTCCGGCGGCTCCGCCCCGCGGCGTGGCGCGGGTCGCCCGTCGCGGATGCCTCGCGGGCGTAGCCTCGATCTCTCATGGGGGCCGCATGGTGAAGGCGTCGTCGGGGATCGAGGCCGACCTGCGCGAGATCGCCGCCGAGATCGCTCGGGGTGGCACCGGGCAGGAGGCCAAGGTCTTCCACCTCTCGTGGTGGAGCGAGCGGATGCTCGATTGGGCGATGGCCCACCCCGCCTTCAAGACCCAGCTGTTCCGCTTCGTCGACGTCTTCCCGGCGTGTCGTACCAACGCCGAAATCGAGCGCCACCTCGAGGAGTACTTCGACGGCGTCGAGGTGCCCCGGGCCGTCGACCTCGGACTCGAGATTGCCGAGCACACGGGCCCTCTCGGGGCGGCGGTGTCGGCCGCCGTGGCGCGCCGCAACATCGTGCGCATGGCCCACCTATTTGTCGCCGGCGAGACCCCGGCGGAGGCGCTGGAGCCGCTCTCGCAGCTGTGGGGGCTGGGGGAGGCGTTCACCGTCGACCTCCTCGGCGAGAAGACGGTCACGCTCGCGGAGGCGGACGCCTATGCCCGCCGCGTCGTCGAGATGCTCGACGCGCTGTCGCAGGGGACCGCGTCGTGGACGCCCAACCCTCTGCTCGAGCGCGACCCGTGGGGCGACGTGCCCCGTGTCAACGTCTCCATCAAGCCGACCGCGCTGGCTCCGCTCCTGGGCCCGCTGACGCGCGAGGAGGGCCTCGCGCAGGCGATGGAGCGGCTGCATCCGATCCTGGCGCGCGCCCGTGACCTCGGGGCCACGGTGCACTTCGACATGGAGCACTACGACGTCAAGGACGTCACGCACGAGCTGATTCGGCGGGTGGGAGAGGCGTTCCCGGACGGCCCGCACATCGGAGCGGTCGTCCAGGCGTACCTCCGAGACTCCCTTGCCGATCTTCACGATCTCATCGCGTGGTCGGGTCGGGCGCTGCGGCATCCGCTCCAGGTGCGACTCGTCAAGGGCGCGTACTGGGACTACGAGACCGCGATGGCGGCCCAGCAGGGCTGGCCGTCGCCGGTCTACGCGCACAAAGCCGAGACCGACCTCAACTTCGAGCGGTGCGTCGACGCGATGGTCGACGGCGCAGGCGCGGTCCGCCCGGCCTTTGGGAGCCACAACCTCCGGTCGCTGGCCTACGCGGTTGCTCGGGCACGAGCGGCGGGCCTCGCCGACGACGCCTTCGAGCTCCAGCTCCTCTACGGCATGGCCGAGCCGGTGCACGCAGGCCTGCGATCGCTCGGGCTCCGCGTGCGTGTCTACACGCCGATCGGCGACCTCGTTCCCGGGATGGCGTACCTCATCCGACGGCTGCTGGAGAACACGTCGAATGAGTCGTTCGTGCGAATGCGCTTCGCCGAGGGGGCCGACCTCGACCTGCTCCTTGCCGAACCGGTCGTTCCTTCGGACAGCGTCGAGCCTTCGCCCGACCGGAGCGGCTACCACCACGCGCCGCACGCGGAGTATCGGCGTGCCACCGCGCGCGCACGGATGGGATCGGCGGTCGACGGCACGGCAGCGAGTCTCGGCTTCGTCGCCCCGATGGTCATCGGGGGAAAGAAGTACGCAAGTCGGGGCGAGATCGTGTCGAGCGACCCGGGCCACACCGACGCGCTGGTCTGTCGCTCGGCGATGGCAACGCGCGACGACGCCGATCGGGCCGTCGCGATCGTGCAACGGGCACAGCCTGCATGGGGGGCGTTCGACGCGCGGACACGCGCGGGCGTGTTGGCCCGGGCGGCCGCCATCATGCGGGAGCGCCGACACGAGCTCGCTGCACTCGAGGTGTTCGAGGCGGGAAAGCCGTGGATCGAGGCGGACGCCGACGTCGCCGAGGCGGTGGACTTCCTCGAGTACTACGCGCGGGGAGCCGTGCGGCTCTCGCGTGGCGGGCCCGTGGAGTCACCCCCGGGTGAGTCGAACGCCTACCGCTACGAGCCTCGTGGGGTGGGAGTCGCCATCACCCCTTGGAACTTCCCCCTCGCCATCCCCACGGGCATGGTGGCCGGGCCCTTGGCGGTCGGGAACGGCGTCATCCTCAAGCCCGCCGAGCAAACCCCTGGCGTGGCCTATCGCCTCGTGCAGATCCTTCACGAGGCCGGGCTCCCGCCAGGGGTGCTGGCGTTCCTCCCCGGTGTCGGCGAAGAGGTGGGTGCGCACCTCGTCGAGCATCCCGACGTGAGCTTCATCACCTTCACAGGGTCGAAGGCGGTGGGGCTCCAGATCATCGAGGCGGCGGCGCGCCCTCAGCCCGGCCAAGGACACGTGAAGCGTGTGGTCGCCGAGATGGGAGGGAAGAACGCCATCATCATCGACGAGGACGCCGACCTCGACGTCGCGGTGCCCGCCGTCGTGGCGAGCGCATTCGGCTACGCCGGACAGAAGTGCTCGGCGTGCTCGCGGCTCGTCGTCCTCGGCGCGGTGTTCGACGAGGTCGTGGACCGCCTCGTCGGCGCCACCGCGCTCGTGCCGGTCGGTCATCCCCGGGCGATGGGCACGGTCGTCGGCCCGCTCATCGACGAGGAGGCCTTCGAACGCGTGCGCGGGTATCAGGACGTCGCCGCCAAGGAGGGAGAGGTGGTGCTCCGACGTGACGACGTTCCGACCGGCGGGTGGTACGTCGGTCCCACGGTCGCGGTGACGTCGGCCACCGCTCGGGTGGCCACCGAGGAGATCTTCGGTCCGTTGCTCGCGGTGATTCGTGTCGGCGACTTCGATGAGGCGCTGTCGGTCGCCAACGCCACCGACTACGGATTGACCGGGGGCATCTTCTCGCGGTCGCCGTCACGCATCGGACGGGCTACGACGTCCTTCCGGTGCGGCAACCTGTACGTGAACCGGGCGATCACGGGAGCGGTCGTCGGTCGCCAGCCCTTTGGCGGCATCGGGCTGTCCGGGATCGGCTCGAAGGCGGGCGGTCCCGACTACCTGCTGCAGTTCGTCGAACCCCGCGTCGTGACCGAGAACACGATTCGCCAAGGGTTCGCACCGCACGAGTCCTGAGGCCCCGAGGGCGCGGGTGGCTACCCTCAGGGTGCATGGGTCGCTCTCGGGTCCGTCGTCGCCAGCGGGAGGCTGAATCGCCCGCGGTCTCGGCGCCGCTTCGCGATTCGTCGGCCGAAGGGCACGCGCGCATCGGAGCGTGGGCGCGGGTCGTGGCCGCGAGGGACGTCGCGGGAGCCATCAACCACGGGACGCCCGGCCAGCGGAGGCGAGCGTGGGTCCTGTGGATCGTGCTCGCCGCACCGTTCGCATTCGCCATCATCGTGGCGCTCATCGAACTCGCCGAGGCCGTGATCTGAGCCATCGGGGATCGCAGTCGGCGCTGCTACGATCACCTGCCTCCGGGCGATTAGCTCAGTTGGGAGAGCGCCGCCTCGACAAGGCGGAGGTCACTGGTTCGAGCCCAGTATCGCCCACTCTTTCCGAGAGGCCCGGCGTTGCTACGGCTTCACGGCCCGCACGAGCCACGACTTGCCGTTGAGGAACAGGCCGTCGGGCGTCGCGTGCGGTTTCACGGCCTCGGCGACGGCGCTCCACGCCAGATGAGCCGTG
>DATDOY010000023.1:0-3541 GCA_035293045.1 Acidimicrobiia bacterium | reverse complement strand
GGGAGTGCCGCTGCCGTGGGACCCCAAGCACGTGGCGTATGTGTGGTTCGACGCGCTGTTCAACTACTGCTCGGCGATCGGGTACGGCGCCGACGACTCGCGATTCACCCGCTACTGGCCCGCCGACTATCACCTGATCGGTAAGGACATCCTGCGTTTCCACGCGGTGTATTGGCCGGCGATGCTGATGGCCGCCGACCTGCCGCCGCCGAAGTGCGTCTTCGCACACGGCTTCTTGCTGGTCGGGGGCAAGAAGATGTCGAAGACCGGCCTCACGCAAATCCATCCGTCGACGCTCATCGACGCGGTCGGCGTCGACGGCGTGCGCTACCACTTCCTGCGCGACCTGCAGTTCGGTCCCGACGGCGAGTTCAGCTACGAAGGCATGATCGCCCGCTACAACGCGGACCTCGCAAACAACTTCGGCAACCTCGCCAATCGCGTGCTGACGATGTCGGCCAGCTATCTCGGAGGCGTGACGCCGGACGCGCGCGCCGACGTGCTCGCGGACGCCGCCGCCGACGCCCTCGCCCGTCTGTCGGACGGATTACAACGACTCGACTTCGCCGGCGGCTTCGGCGCGGTGTGGGAGTTGATCGGGGCCACCAACGCGTACATCGAGGAGAGCGCGCCGTGGGCGCTCAACAGGGAAGGGAATGCCGCCGAGGTAGCGCGCGTGCTCGGCGACTGCCTCGAGGCGCTCCGCATCATCGCCTTGCTCGCGGCGCCGCTGATTCCGGGCGCAGCCGGTCAGCTCTGGAGCCGGCTCGGCCTTCCCGGTGGCCCGGAGGACCAGCGTCTTCCGGAAGCCGCGGCGTGGGGGCTCTTGCCGGCCGGGCTCACCCTCGAACGGGGTGCGCCGCTCTTTCCCCGGCTGGAGATCGAGGATTGACCTGGACCGACAGCCACTGTCACCTCCAGGGCTTCGACGACGTTGATGCGGTGATCGGCCGCGCCCTCGACGCCGGCGTCGACCGAATGGTCTGCGTGGGGACCGATGCCGAGACGTCCCGCCAGGCCGTCGATCTCGCCACTCGGTATGACGGCGTGTGGGCGACGGTCGGTCTGCACCCGCACGACGCCTCGCGGTTTGCCGACGAGTGGCCGGCGATCGAGTCGCTCGCCGGCCACGACCGCGTCGTTGGCGTGGGCGAGGCGGGCTTTGATTTCCACTACATGCACTCGCCCGCGGACGCGCAAGAGCGCACGTTTCGCGCCCACATCGAGCTCGCGCACGCAACGGGGCGCGCACTCGTGATCCACACGCGTGAGGCGTGGGACGAGACCTTTCGGGTCCTCGAGGCGGAGGGGGTGCCCGAGCGGACGGTGTTCCATTGCTTCACGGGAGGACCCGACGAGGCGTCGCGCGCGCTTGCACTCGGGACGTGGCTGTCGTTCAGCGGGATCGTGACGTTCCCCGGGGCGCCGGAGGTGCGCGCCGCCGCCGCGGTGACGCCGCTGGACCGCGTGCTCGTCGAAACCGATGCGCCGTACCTGACGCCGGTGCCAAACCGAGGCAAGCGCAACGAGCCCGCCTACGTCGTGCATGTCGGCGCAGGCCTGTCTGAAGTGCGCGGCGACGAATTTGCCGCGGTTGCCGCGGCCACCCGAACGAACGCGACGCGGGTGTTCCAGCTTCCGTAACCGTCGTTGGTATGGTCCTCGGACCTCGTGAGCGCCTTTACAGACTCTCCCGTGGTCGACGCGCGGCCGGCTTCCGCACCCCTTCCCGTTATCCCTTCGCCGGCGGCTGGGCGGAGGACCGACCGACGCCGCCGCGCCCGATGGCGCAAGGTGGCGCTTGTGGTCGTCGTCGCGAGCGCGTTCGTCGCCGCGGCGCTCTGGTGGTGGCTCTCCCAAGTGAACGTGACCGTCGCCGTCGACGGGGATCGCATCTCGGTGCGCACCCGCGCATCGACCGTCGCCGGTGTCCTCGAGGGCAACGGCGTCGCCCTCGAAGTCCACGACCGCGTGTCGCCCCCGCTCGAATCGTCGATTGCCGAGGGAGCGGAGATCACGGTGATGCGGGCGCATCCGATCGTGGTCGAGCTGAACGGGGCCAGGCGCACGGTGTGGACGACGGGCGCGACCGTGGGCGCCATCACGAAGGAACTCGGACTCTCCGACGCGGAAATCGTGGGCGCCGATCCCTTGACGCCCCTCGGCGAGGGCACCGTGGTGGTGCTTCGGCAAGGTGAGACCGTGACCCTCGCCGTGGACGGGAGCGAGCGACTGTTTCTCACGCAGGCGCCGACGGTCGGGACGCTGCTGCGCGACGCAGGGATCACCCTCGACGGCGACGACGAGGTGGTACCCGCCGCCGATGCCCCCGTCACCGACGCCGCTCGGATCGAAGTCACCCGAGTCGAGACCGACCTCACGACCGAAGAGCACTCGATGTCGTTCTCGACGGTGCGGCGCGACGACCCGTCGCTGCTGCGGGGCGTCGTACGGACGGTGCAGGAGGGACGGGCGGGGGTCGAGCGCGTGGAGTACCGCTTGACCCGTCGCGACGGCGCGGTCGTCGAGCGCGAAGTGGTGCGTCGCACGGTGGTGCGGCCGCCGGTGAACCGGATTCAGGCCGTCGGCACGAAGGTGAACGTCAGCGGGGGCGGGAAGGCGTCGTGGTATTCCGGCCCGGCCGGGACGTGCGCCCACCGCACCTTGCCGTTCGGCACGCAGGTGAGCGTGACCAACGCCGGCAACGGCAAGTCGGTCGTGTGTCGGGTCGCGGATCGGGGGCCCTTCGTCGAGGGCCGGGTCATCGACCTCTCGCACGACACCTTCAGCCAGATCGCCAGCCCCAGCGCCGGCGTGATCAGCGTGCACCTTTCCTGGTAGTCGGCGTCTCCGGGTGGGGCCTCTCCTGGTAGGGCAGGGCGGGGGCCGTCGAGGGCTACCGTCCCTGGCCGTGGACCTGCTCAGCCCGACCGACATCGACGCGCTCTTGTCGGCCCAGGGCCTGCGGGCGAGTCGGGCGCTGGGCCAGAACTTCCTCGCCGACGCGAACACGGCCCGCAAGATCGCCCGCCTCGCCGGGATCGGGCCCGGGGACCGGGTGGTCGAGATCGGCCCCGGTATCGGTTCGCTCACGCTCGCGCTGGTCGAGACGGGGGCGCGTGTACTCGCCGTCGAACGCGACCGGCACGTGGTGCCGGTACTTCGGGACGTCCTCGCGAGCAGGTCCGTTGGTCCCGAAGCCGTCGAGGTCGTGGAAGGCGACGCGATGGAGTTGGCGTGGGAGGACGTGCTCGCGGGTGACGGGTGGGTCTGTGTGTCGAACCTTCCGTACAACATCGCCACACCGCTGCTGGCCGGACTGTTGGAGACGGTGCGACAGATCGATCATTTCCTCGTGATGATCCAGCGCGAGGTCGGGGAGCGGCTCACGGCCGCGCCCGGCACGCGCGCAGCCGGCGGCATCTCCGTGAAGGTCGCCTATTACACGGAGGCGTCGGTCGTCGCCCGGGTGCCCGCGACGGTGTTCGTGCCGCGACCCCGGGTGGAGTCGGTGCTGGTGCGGTTAGATCGACGTGCCGCG
>DATDOY010000022.1:0-8087 GCA_035293045.1 Acidimicrobiia bacterium | reverse complement strand
GAAGGCGGAATAGATACTCGTGTAGTCGATGTCGCCGGGGGTCTCGTCGTCCGCGTTGAGGGCAGCCAGGTATTGCGACGGCGGCATCATCTGCCAGCACGACTCGAAGCAGCCGAACGGTGACTCTCCGCTCCCGCCGAGTTCGGTGCCGTGCTGCGGGCCGGCGAGCATCACCATGTCGTCGACCGATGCCCGGACATCGGGCCACCACTTCACGGCCCAACGAGGGTGCACCGCGCCCTGGCTGTGGCCCATGACGTCGACCTGGTCACCCGACTGGGCCGCGATGTGGCGAATGGCGTCTCGCACGGTCTCACCCTGGCCCTGCATGTCGCCGAGCGAGCGGTCGGGCAGCGTGATGACGCAGACGTCGAAGCCCTCTTCGGCCAGGACCTCGTACCAGTTCCAACTCCAGTGCTCCCAGCCGTTGGTGAACGTGCCGTGGACAAGGAGGACGGGTTGGTGGGTGGGATCGGGGTCGTCGAACCCGCCGAGGCACTCGAGGCCGTCCGGCGCCACCGCCGGGGCGGCGGTCGGAGCGACGCCCACGATGCCGAGGGCGAGCAGGGACGCGAGGAGAGCGCTGTGGATTCGGGTCACGCCTTCTTTACGGCTGGGGGCCCGGGTCGGCGCGCAGGAGGAACACGCGGCGCTCGAACGATCCCCGCAGGACCCGGCGGATGCCGGCCCGCACGGGAGGCAGGAGCAAGAGAAGGGCGGCGGCGTCGGTGACGAACCCCGGGGTGAGCATGAGGGCGGCGGCGACGAGGATCAGCAGGCCGTCGAGCAGTTCCTTGCCCGGCACCTGGCCGTGATCGAGGCGGTCTCGGATCACGCGGAGCGTCCGCAGCCCCTGGCGCTTGGCAAGGAAGGCGCCGAGTGCCGACATGAGGATCATGAGGCCCAGCGTCTCGACGACTCCGATGCGAGCCCCCACGGTGATGATCACCGTGAGCTCGACGATCGGGACGAGCAAGAAGAGGGCGAACAACACGACGGCCATGACGTTCGATCGTAGGACGCGCGGCTCCCCTGGCGGACGCCCCGGTCGGGTGCCACGCATCCTGAAACTCCCGAAATTTTTGTGGAATCTCCCTTGACTTACGAACTGGTGTTCGTTAGTTTAGAGGTGGCCCACTAACCGCCGAGCAGGGAAGGAGGCAGCCATGGCGGCGGAGCAGACGCTCGATCAGATCGAGACGGCACTGGAGCAAACGCATGCGCTCTCGTGCGTGCTGAGCGCCCAGTTCCTGTCCCTTCTCGGCGAGCTCTCCGAACGCGAGGCCTGGGCGGGCGACGGCGCCCGGTCGTTGGGCGAGTGGGTGGCGGCGCGCTTTGCCATGTCCCCCTATGCGGCCCGGGAGCAAGCCCGGGTGGCGCAGGCCCTGCGCTCGTTGCCGAGCATCGCCGGCGCCCACGCCGACGGACGACTCTCGTTCGACCAGGTGCGGGCCCTCACCCGCTATGCCACCCCTGAGACCGACACGGATCTAGCGCGAGAGGCCGAGGGTCTCTCGCTACGCACCCTCGAGTTCCGAGCCCGGCGCACCCGCAAGACCTCCAAGGCCGCCGCCCGCGACCTCGAGGACTCGCGTTGGCTCACGATGTTCTGGCGGGGCGACCGCCTGGTGGTGCGAGGCGAGTTCGTGGGCGCCGAGGCCAAGGCCATCGAGCTTGCCCTGCTGCGCGCCCTCGAGGGTCAGCCGCGTCCCGCCGACGGCGAGGAGCCGCCGCCCTACGAGGCCCGCCTGGCCGACGCCTTCCACCAGATCGCCTCGGGTGCGTTGGCCGCCGACCCTGATCCCGATCGGGCCACGGTGGTCGTCCACGTCGAGGCCCAGGCCCTCGCCGACGACGAGGGGCTGGCCGAGATCGACGGGTTGATGGTCTCTTCCGAGGTGGCGCGCCGACTGAGTTGCGACGCAAGGGTCCACGACGTGTTGGAGTTCGGCGGGATCCCCATCGGGATCGGCCACGTCTCGCGGGTGGTGCCGCCAAGTTTGCGCCGCGAACTCGTTCGCCGTGATCAGGGGTGCCGGTTTCCCGGGTGTGAGCGCAGGCGGTGGGTTCATGCCCATCACATCTGGCATTGGGGCAAGAAGGGTCCCACCGACCTCGGCAACCTCGTGTTGCTGTGCAGCTACCACCACCGCTTCGTCCATGAGGGCGAGTGGGCGATACGGGGCAACCCGATGGGTGAGTTGGAGTTCGTGCGACCCGACGGGAGGGTGTTCGGCGGCGGGCCGCCACCGCTCGATCCCGAGTTAAAACGCTGGGCATCCGGGGAAGCGGCGTGAGCCGCTTCGGCGCGCCCGAGCGCGGGCGCGCGACCATGCCCACATGCGCATCGTTGCCTTCGTCACCGACCTCATGGACCGGTCCAAGCTCGGCCGCGCCGGGGACGTCGCTTTCGGTCGCGATCCCGCCGACGCCGCCGGAGCCGACGTCGTCATCATCGACCTCGGTGCCCACGCAGGACTCGTCGCTTCGGCGCGGCTGGCAGCGCCCGACGCCCGCATCGTTGCCTACGGCCGCCACACCGCCGTCGACGCCCTCCGCCAGGCCGTGGCCGACGGCGCGGACGAGGCGCTCCCCCGCTCGGCGTTCTTTGCCGACGTGGTCGGCTCTGTCCTCCCCGGTCAGACCAACGGCCAGGGATAGGGGTAATCGCCCCGCGGCAGCGGGAACACGCCCTCGTCGAGAAGGGCCTGCACTCGCCGCCGGGTCGCCGCGATCTCGTCGCCGTCCAGGAGATCGTGCAGATGCGCGGCGAGGTCTGAGTCGAGTCCGCGTGCCACCCGACACAACCCGTCGATGACGCGTTCTGGCAGCGGCTCGCCCGCGTAGTCCCAGATCACCGTGCGCAGCTTGTGGCCCACGTGAAAGCTCACGCCGTGATCGATGCCCCAGACGTGCGCGTCCCGACCGCGTACGCAATGGCCCGACTTCCGGTCGGCGTTGTTGATCACGACGTCGAAGGCGGCGAACTCCCGGAAGCGATCGCCGTGGAGGTCGCGCAGCTCGAGGAAGTGCTCCTCGGGATCGTGGTCAACAAAGAGCTGCACCATCCCCACGCCATACGGACCGTCGCGCAGAATCGTCGGCGGAACGATGCCCCACCCCGAGGCCTCCGACACCTCGTAGGCGGCCACTTCTCGCGAGGCGAGGGTGCCGTGGGGAAAGTCCCAGAGGGGCCGCTCGCCGCGCTCGGGCTTGTAGATCACCACGACGTCCCCTTCGTCGACGTCACCCGCGGTGACCACGGCGAGGAACGTGGCGTTCGAGGACCACGGCATCCGCTCGACGATCTCGAGGTCGCCGCGCTCGAGTCGCGCGAGCGCGGGGTCGTCGCGCGACATCTCGGCCCGTTAGTTGCGCGAGGGGCAGTCGTGCCCGGCGGGGTTCATCGGCAGCATGCAGAGCCGACACAGCGGTCGACCCGAGGCGACGGCCTCAGCGCCGCGGATGGCGAGCATCCGCATCTGGCCCCGGGTCGCGAACACGCGCGCGACGTAGCCCTCGGGCTCGAAACCGATCTCGTCGAGGTCGGAGAACTCCGGATCGGCGTCCTCAGGAACCTCCGGCATGTCCTCGAACAGTTCGAGCATCACCATGCCGCGCTCAGGGTCGTACCCGAGCCGCATCATGCGGGCGCGGAACAGAGGATCGGGGTCCTCGGGAAGCGACGCCGGCGGCGGTGCTTCGGCTTCCTCCTCGTCGGGCGTCACGTCCTCGAGTTCGGTCAGGAGCTGGAGCACGCGCGCCGCCAACATCGCCACCTGTTCCTTCTCCACGAGGACGGTCAGCTCGGACGCGCCGCGTTCGGCTTGGATCAGAAACACGCGCTGGCCGGGCTGTCCCACCGCGCCGGTCGTGATCCGGTCGACGCGCTCGAAGATGATGGGGTCGGTCATGACGCCGGTTCCGGGTCCTCGGCCGGCTTCAGGCCGTCGAACGAACCGGTGTCGTTGAAGGCCAGGAGCATTGGGTACGGCCCATGGAACGCGAGGGCGGTGACCGACGCCGGCGAGACGACCAGGCGCTGGAAGAAGTCGAAGTGCAGGCCGACGTAATGAGCGACGGCGGCCTTGATGATGTCTGCGTGCGTCGCCACGACGACGAGTTCACCGGGGTGTGCGGAGACGATCGGATCGAGGGCGGCGACTGCTCGCGCCTGCATGCCCGCGAGGCTCTCGCCGCCCGGGAAGACCACGCGCGACGGCGCCGCTTGGATCACCCTCCACAGGTCGTCCTTGGCCAGCTCCTTCAACTCCCGACCCGTCCACTCGCCGACGTCGAAATCGATCACGCCGGGGACGTCGACGATGGGCAGGCCGTGAGGCGCCGCGATCGCTTCGGCGGTCTGGCGCGTCCGCTCGAGCGGGCTCGCGTAGACCGCCGCGATCGGAAGTCCGCTCAAGCGTTCGGCGACCGCCTCGGCCTGGGCACGACCCTCGGCAGAGAGGTCGATGCCCTTCGTCTGCCCGCTGAGCACCCGTCCGGTCTCCGCCGTCACGGCGTGCCGCACGAGGACGAGGCGCGTGGGGTGCTGGGGTGTGTCAGCCATGTCCATTCCAGGCTCGCGCGAAGATGCCGGTCGTGCGCTTCGGGGCTGGCAGGGCCAGCCGCGGCTCACCCCCACCCGCCCACCCACCAGAGAGCCGAGGAACCCCGTGAGTGACGAACCGATCGGCCTGTCGCCCTCCGGACCCCCCGAGACCGTCCTCGATCCCGCTCCGGCCGACGCCCAGGCCATGCTCGCCGACGCCCTCGCCACCGCGGCTCGCAAGGACGCCGTCGCCGCGGTGGCGGCGCGCTATCCGCGGTGGTCGGAGGCGTGGGCCACGCTGGGCGAACTGTCGAGCGGCATCGAGGCCTACGCGTATTTCCGGGTGGGATATCACCGTGGCCTCGACCACTTGCGCTCGAGCGGGTGGCGGGGGACCGGCTACGTGCGGGGTCGGCACCCCGGCAATCAGGGGTTCTTGCGCGCGCTCGACGGGTTGCGCCGCACCGCCGGGGAAATCGGTGAGGCCGACGAGGAGGCGCGCTGCGCGGAGTTCCTTCGCCAACTCGATCCCGACTGGTCGTCACCCGCTTGACGTCCACCCGGGCCAGCCTCGGGGTCCGCGCCGTCGCCCGCTTCGTCGACATCGTGCTCGTGATGGTGCCGGCGTTCCTCGTCCTCTCGCCGCTCGTGCTGATCGTGCTCCCCGACGCACGGTTGACGAGCGTCGTCGCCGTCGCGATCGCGTGGATCGGCGTCGTCGGCTACGAGACCATCTTCACGGCGGCCACCGGCCAGACCATCGGCAAGCGCGCCCTCGGGCTGCGGGTAGTGGCGGTCGGAAGCGGCCGACCGCCTGATCCGGCAGCGGCGTTCCGGCGCGCCGCGTGCCCAGCGGTGCTCGGCGTGGTCATCCCGGTGGCGGGATGGTTCGTCGCCTATCTCTGGGCGATGGGTTCGGCGTCCCGACGGGGGCTCCATGATTTGTTCGCCGGCACCGAGGTCATCCAGATCGAGATCGGATAGCCCCGCGGCCGCTACGGCAGCGGCGCGGCAGCGGGGGCCGGCCGTGGGTCCGGAGTGCGCGCGATGACCACGGCGGCGGCGAGGATCGCCACGCCCCCGACGCCCTGGAGGGCCTGCACCGGTTCCGAGATGAAGGTGGCCGCGAGGAGGATGGCGAACAGCGCCTCGAAGGTGAGGGCCACCGACGTGTTCGCCGGGCCGAGGCGGCGGAGGGCGGCGAACATGAAGGCGAACGCAACCGCGCGCGCCGCTCCGAGACCGAGAAGGGCGTTCCAATGCTCGGACGGATTCTCGAGCGACGCCGTCGCGACGCCCCAACCGAGTTGCGCGAGTCCGGTCGTGATGGCGAGCCATGCCGCGGCCGTCACCGAATCGGTCGCGCTCACCCGCCGCTCGCTGATGAGGAGGTTGACGGCGAACATGCCCCCGGCGCCGAGGGCGAAGCCGACGCCGGTGCGGGTGATGTCGACCTCGCCGCTCGACGCCACGATGGTGGTCGCGCCGATCATCGCCAGCACGACCGCGGCGGCGGTCGAAGCCGCCGGCCACCGCCGCTCGAGAGGAATCTCGAGCAGCACCACGACCGCCGGGTACGCATAGAACAGCAGCGTCACCGCGGCGGCCGTGCCCCGTTCGAGGGCCGAGAAGAACAAGGCAGATTGCGTCGCGTAGATCCCGGCGCCGAGGAGGACGATCCACAACCGCTCGCCGGGGGCCGGGAACAAGGGCCGGCGCCGCGCGATGAGGGCGACGACGAGGATCGCTCCGCCCAGGGTGAACGGCACCCCGAGGCTCACTTGGAACCCGAGGTCGGCCTTGGCGAGGCTGCGGCCCGTCACCACCGTCGTGCCAAAGGCAAACGCGCTCGCCACGCCGCACAGGATCCCGGTGACCTTCGCCGACATGAGCGGAGCGTACGCTGCGGTCTCATGACATCGGGGGCCGAAAACCGCTTCGACACCGCCATCGCGGCGATCGACGCCGCCAACGCCGACGATCCCAACACGCTCGTCGTCGACGGGGAGACGCGCCCCAAGGAACTCGCGCACGCCGAGATGGTGACCGCTTGGGTGCGACAGCTCGTCGCCGACCCGTCGGACGCGCTCCTCCTCGCCGCACGGGCGCATCACCTCCGGCGGTGGGTCGTTCCCCGCTCGTCCTACCCCGAGGGGCGCGCGGGGTACTTGCGATGGCGGCGGGATCTCCACGGCCGCCACGCCGAGGAGGTCGGCGCGATCCTCACGGCGTGTGGCTACGAGGACGCCACGGTTTCACGGGTGCAGGAATTGGTGCAGAAGAAGGGCCTCGGAACCAAGGGGGCCCCGGCCGACCCGGAGACACAGGCCCTCGAAGACGCCCTGTGTCTCGTCTTCATCGAGACGCAGTTCGCCGAGCTGGCGTCGCGCTTCGACGACGACAAGGTCGTCGAGATCGTCCGCAAGACCCTGAAGAAGATGAGCGACGCGGGGAAAGCGGCCGCGCTCGCGATCACCCTCGACCCAGCCGACCGCGCCCTGATCGAACGGGCGGTGGCGGCAGCTGAGAGCGTGCAACAACCGAACGAAGGGGAGACGTCGTGAACACGTGGGGCCTCGAGGCCGTGGAATGGATGGCCGTCCTGCGCATCGGGCTCGGCTTGTGGTGGCTCGAGAGCGTGCGGCACAAGAACCTCGAGGCGTGGCTCAAACGCGACGCCGGCATCAACTGGGCGGCATCGGTGGCGGAGAAGCACCGGTGGAAGTTCGTGGCCCGGATGTTCGAACGGAGGGTCAAGCCGCACCCGAAGTTCTTCACCTGGGTGGTGCTGCTGAGCGAACTGGCACTGGGCCTGGGCGTCACGTTCGGCTTCCTCTCGCCGATCGCGCTGGTCGCCAGCATCCTCTTGAACCTGATCTACCTCCTGCTCATGATCCACGAGTTCGCCGAGCAGGGACAGAACGGGATGATGATGGTGATGGCCGCCGTCTGCCTCGGCACCCAGGCGTGGCAGGAGTGGTCGATCGACGCCTGGCTCGGCCTCTTCTGAGCGTCTGTGGCGCGTTACCCGGCTATATCCCCGCTAACGCGCCACAGACACGGATGAAGCCGACTTTTGTAGGACGGCCTCGGCTTGTTCCACGAAGCGGCGCACCAACTCGCCCGCCGGGACGAGTTCGTCGATGGCACCCACCCCCTGGCCCGCCGGGTAGCACTCCTTGTCGGGGTCGATCCCCTCGGTGGTCTCGTCGCCCATGAGGTGCATGGCGCCGTCCTGGAACGAGCGCGCCATCTGCGCGGGGAACGGCTGAAGCTCGTCGGGGTGCTCGTCGAAGTACTTCGTGTACGAGTTGCGTAGCGCTCGAAGCGTCTTGCCGGTGAAGGCCCGGCTGATGGCGGTGTCGTCCTCGTGCGCGGCGAGCAGCTTGTCCTTGTAGTGCGCAACGCTGCGCGCCTCCGGTGTGGCGATAAAGCGCGTGCCGACCCAGATGCCGTCGGCGCCGAGGGCGAGGGCGGCGGCGAGGTGACGGCCGTCGTAAATCCCGCCGGCGGCCACCACGGGGACGCGATCACCCAC
>DATDOY010000021.1:0-14612 GCA_035293045.1 Acidimicrobiia bacterium | reverse complement strand
TGTGGCACGGCATATGCGGGCGTGGCCGCCGGGCACAAGGTGCTGGGACAACTCGCGCTCACCGGGCCTCCGATCGTCGACGTGGAAGCGGGGTGTGCGAGCGGAGGCGCCGCGCTCGAGCTCGCCGCCGCCGCGATTCGGGCTGGGCGCTATCAACGCGTGCTCGTCTTCGGCGTCGAGAAGATGCCCAAAGGGGTGATCCGCTCGACCTTCTTCGAGCCGTGGCAAGAGACCGCCGGCCTCACCCCCGCCCCCGCGTACTTCGCGATGCGAGCACGCCGCCTGATGCTCGACACCGGCGTGTCGAGCGACGATCTGGCGAAGGTGGTCGTGAAGAACCGACGCCATGGCGTCGACAATCCCGACGCCATGTTCCGCAAGGAAGTCAGCGTCGCGGACGTGCTCGGCTCGCGAACGGTGTGCGATCCGCTCCACCTCTTCATGCTGTGCTCGCCCAACGAAGGGGCCGCCGCCGTCGTGCTCGAACGAGACGGGCTCGCCGGGGATGACGGCCCTCCGCCGGTGGCCCTCCGCGCGGCCGTTCTGCGATCCCACCTGCCGGGCAGCGTGCTCTCGGAGTCGACCCCCCTCGCCGGCGACGACGAAACCGTCACGCCTCCCACGACCCTGGCCGCGAACCAGGCCTACGAAGAGGCTGGCGTCGGACCCGAAGACCTCGACGTCGTCGAGTGCCAGGACACCGATGCCGCGCGCGAGTTGCTGGCGTGGCAGGAACTCGGGCTCTGTGAGCCCGGTGACCAGCCGAGGATCCTTGGGACGGACGAGTTCGCGCTCGGCAGCCGGCTCCCGGTCAACCCGTCGGGCGGGTTGCTGTCGAAGGGTGAGCCGCTGGGCGCGTCGGCGCTGGGACAGGTGGTGGAGGTCGTGCGCCAGCTCCGGGGTGAGTGCGGGCCGCGCCAAGTACCCGGTGCTCGGGTCGGGCTCGCCCACGTGATCGGTCGCGGCGCCAACGCCTGCGTCACGATCCTCAGTCGCTGATCGTGGAGACAGACTGCTCGCCGTTCTCGAGCAAGTTTCCCACCCCTGAGGTGGGAAACTTGCTCGAGAACGGGAAGGGACGAGAGCCGGAGAGGGGATTCGAACCCCTGACCTACGCATTACGAGTGCGTTGCTCTACCAACTGAGCTACCCCGGCGAAACGCTCGGGCAGTGTACCGGCGGCTGCCCTCGGGCCTTGAGTGGATCAGCCTGCAACGACAAGGCCGCGCTCGACGGGCCGGCCGCGCTCAGCGAGGTGGGGCGGGGAGATGCAAGAGCAATGACTCGAGGAGCAAGCCCCAATTGAAGACGGTGTCGTCGGCGAGCACGCGGCGGGTCTCGGCGACGGCGTCGAGGGCAGAGAGCGCGTCGGCGGCCTCGATTCCTGCGGGCGTGAGGAGCGCGTCCCGATAGAACCCTTCGAGCACGGCGAGACCCTCGGCGAGCGCGTCGGCCCGGGCCCGGCGCTGGATGCGGTCGTGGCGGTCCGAGAGGGGCTTTAGGACCCGTTGGATGTCGCGCGGCGAATCCCCCGCCGCGTCCATTTCGGCCTCGACCTCAGCCTCTTCCCGGTCGTGCTCGTCCTTGGTGGAGCCGAACGCGCCCTCGACGGCGTCGAGGAGATCGGCGGCGAGCAACGCCACGGCACCGCCAGTTCCGTCGATCCGCGCCGGCACGGCACGAAACGCGTCGACGAGGTTGGCGAGTCGGCCGGCGAGGCGCTCGGCCCGCGACTCGTCGAGCGGGTCCCCCGAGAGCGTCACGATCTGGCACCGCGACCGCACCGTGGGCAAGAGCGCGTCGGGCGACGCCGTCACGAGGATGAACACCGTGTGCTCCGGTGGCTCCTCGAGGGTCTTGAGGAGACGGTTGGATGCGTCGTCCCTCATCCGCTCGGCCTCGTGGAGGATCAACACCTTGCGATCCGACTCCACGGGCGACCGGAACGCCGCTTCGATGATGCCCGCCGCCTGGGCGACCAGATATGACGCGCCCTCCGGCCGGATCTCGGTGACGTCAGGGTGGCGCTCGGCCAGCACCCGGCGGCACGTCGAGCACTCCGCACATCCTTCATCGGGGCACACGAGGGCGGCGGCGAAGGACCGCGCTGCCCCGGCGACGCCCGAGTCCGCCGGCCCGGCGAAAAGGTACGCGTGCGACGGCTGAGCGAGGGACCGCTCGAGCAACGCAACCACCCGCGGTTGCTCGCGGACCGAAGCGAGCACGTCAGCCATCGAAGGCCTCCGCGACGGCGTTCCACACGCGCTCGGCGACCGCGTCGATCTCGCCGAGGGCGTCGACGAGCACCCAGCCGTGTGACTCCGCGAGCTCGCGATACGCCCGCACGACCTGGTCGTGAAACGCCGATCCCTCGCGCTCGAGGCGATCGCCGGCGGGACCGGCCCGGCGGGTCCGCACCACCTCTTCGTGGGTGTCGAGCACGATCACAAGATCGGGTTCGAGCGTCGCCGTGGCCCAGTCCGAGAGCCGCCACACCTCCTCGACACCGAGCCCGCGGGCCACCCCTTGATACGCCAGCGACGACGGCACGAATCGATCGCTCACGACGTCGACGCCCCGCTCGAGGGCCGGTCGCACCACCTCGGCAACGTGCTGGGCGCGGTCGGCGGCGATGAGCAGGGCCTCGGCCCGGGGGTCGAGCGGTTCCTCGAGCACCAGCCCCCGGATGGTCGCGCCGACATGCGTTCGGCCGGGTTCGAACGTCGTTTCGACTTCCCGTCCCATTTCCCGCAAGCGGCGTGCGAGGAGGAGCACCTGGGTGCTCTTGCCCGTGGCGTCGCCACCTTCCAACACGATGAACCGTCCGCGCTCGCTCACGCCGGGGCCGCGTCCTTCCCCGTGGACCCGCGGGCTTCGCGCCGGGCGCGATGGACGTCGAGGACGGCGAACGCCCCGGTCACCACGACGACCAGCGCACCGAGCCACAGCGCCAAGCGAACGCCGGGGACCGCCACGCCCGCAATTTCTCCCTCGAACCAACGCGTCGACAAGGAGTCGAAGACACCCGCAACCAGAGGCCAGATGGTGAGCGACAACACCAGGGTCAGACGGATCACCGTATAGAGCGCGGCAAACGTACGCCCGCGCAACTCGTCGCTCACGTTCTCGTGCAACAGCGTGAACCCAGCGACGTACCCACTCGACGCCGCGAGCCCGAACAGGCCGACGAGAGGCACCGCGAGAGCCAGTCGGTCGACCGACGACACCGCGAGGACGGCCGCCCCTGATCCGATGAGCGCGCCCGCGAAGGCGAGCTCACGCGGGAAGTACCGCTGCACGGTCGAGAGACCGATGACGCCGACGGCCGCGCCCACCCCCATCCCCATCATCAACAGTCCGAATCCCGAGTCGTCGGACCCAAGGACTTCCTTGACGTACACCGGGCCGAGCGGAATCGCGGCCGCGCCGCCGAGGAGCCCGCCCCCGAGGCCGATCATCACGGAGCGGACGAGGCGATGAGAAGCGATGAAGCGCAGCCCCTCGGTGAGGTCGTGCCACGCCGACATCCAGTCGATGCGCCGCCCCTTGCCCGTGGAGGCTCGGCGGGCGACTGGGGGAAGCGCCAGGGTCACGATCAGGAAGCTCGAGAGCAAGAAGGTTCCGGCGTCGACCCACAGCGCGAGGAACTCCTGGTCGACGCGGACGAAATCAACGAGACCCGAATCGCGAACCTGCTCCGCGAGGGCCGAGAGCGAGGCGAACAGGGCGGCGCCGATGGGCATCATGCCGAACCCCGCCACCATCCCGAGTGCATTGGCCGAGACGAGCTTGTCCTCGGGAACGAGGTTGGGAACCGAGGCATCCTTCGCCGGGGTCCAGAGCAGGGTCAGCACTTCGAGGACGAGGGACGCGAGGAACAGCTCGGCGAGGTTGGTCACGAAGGGAAGGAGCGCGACGACCCCCGCCCGCCCGAGATCGCAGATCACCATCAGCTTCTTGCGGTCGACGCGATCGGCGATCACGCCACCAACCCCGGCGAGGAGGAACCCAGGGGCCATGCGGGCCACCATCACGAGGCTGATGGCGGCCTCGGGCCGGTTCGACACGTCGCCGGCAATGGCGAGGATGGCGAACAGACCGAGCCAGTCCCCGATGCTCGACACGACCTGCGCCATCCAGAGCCGGAAGTACGCGGACGTCCCGAAGATCCGCCACGGTCGGAGTTGGGCGGCGGTGACTTCCCGGGGGTCGATGCGGCGAACGGCGTCCGTGTCGGGCCCGAAGGGGTACCCCGTAGGGTGGGCCGCCCTGGCCCGCTCCGACCGCTCGCTCAACTCGGCTTCCGCTTCGGCGTCTTTGTGTCAGCCGGCTTGGCGACGGGCGTGGCGGCAGCCTTCTTCACCCCGGCGCTCGTCGCCTTCTTGGCCGTCGCCTTCTTGGCCGTCGCCTTCTTCTTTGTGGCCTTCTTCCGGGCCGTCGGACGCTTCTTCTTCGCCGGAGCGCGAGCTGCCCGCTCAGCGAGCAGGTGCAGCGCTTCCTCCATCTCCACTTCCTCAGGAGTCCGTCCCTTGGGAAGCGACGCGTTCACCGATCCGTCGGTGACGTACGGACCGAAGCGCCCGTCGAGGATGCGCACGCTCTCGCCGTTGCTCGGGTGCTCCCCGAGTTCCTTCAGCACGGCCGGACCGCGGCGGCGGCCCTGCTTGGGCTCGTTGAGCCGGCGGCGGGCGTCCTCCTCGGTGAGCGAGAAGATCTGCTCCTCGTCGTCGAGGCTTCGCGTCTCCTTGCCGGCGCGGATGTAGGGACCGAAGCGTCCGGTCTGCGCGGTGATCTCCTCCCCCGCCTCCGTCATCCCGACGACACGCGGGAGCGAGAGCAGGCGCAATGCCTCATCCAAGCTGACCGCGTCGGGGTCCATGCCCTTGAAGAGGCTCGCCGTCTTCGGTTTCTCGGCTCCGTCCTTGAGCTCTCCGAGTTGGAAATAGGGCCCGAAGCGACCGGATCGGAGCGTGACCTCGAGATCCGTCTCCGGATCGACGCCGAGCACGCGACCGCCGCCGCGTTGCTGTTCGATATAGACGAGCGCGTCCTCGACCGACAGCTCGTCGGGGGGAAGATCGTCGGGGATCGATGCCTTCGCGTCCTCGATCTCCCCCCGCTGGATGTAGGGCCCGTAGCGACCGACGCGAACCACGACCTCGTCGCGGCTGTCGTCGCCGTCACCGTTGCCCTCATCGCCGTCGGCCGGAACCCGGCCGATCGGGATGGTGCAGACGTCGCGGGGCGACACGTCGTCGAGCCGTCCGTCGACCATCTGGCGCAGACCGACTTGCCCGTTGCCGAAGTAGAAGTCGTGCAGCCACGGCGCCAGCTCGATGTCGCCGCTCGCCATGGCGTCGAGGTCTTCCTCCATCCGCGCCGTGAAGTCGTAGTCGACGAATTCGGCGAAATGGCGCTCGAGCAACTGCGTCACCGCCATGCCCGTCCACGACGGAACGAGCGCCGTCCCCTTCTTGAAGACGTACCCGACCGACTGGATGCGATCGAGCACGGACGCGTACGTGGACGGGCGACCGATCCCCCGGTTCTCCAACTCCTTCACGAGGCTGGCCTCCGTGTAGCGCGCCGGGGGCTGGGTGGAGTGAGCGGCGGATTCAAGTGACTGGCACGCGACTTGTTCTCCGACCTCGACCGAAGGGAGGCGACGCTCTTGATCTTCGAGATCGGCGTCGGGATCATCGGAGCCCTCGACGTAGGCGCGGAGGAACCCCGGAAACTCGATGGTCTTCCCCGACGCTGCGAACACCACGCGGTCACCGGTCGCGGCGTCGGCGGTGAGACGCAGCGACAGGCGCTTGCCCTTGGCGTCGGCCATCTGGCACGCCACGGTTCGCTTCCACACCAAGTCGTAGAGGCGCGACTCGTCGTTGTCGAGTTCGCGGGCGACCTCGTCGGGATGGCGGAACGACTCGCCGGCCGGCCGGATCGCTTCGTGCGCCTCCTGGGCGCTCTTCACCTTCTTCTGGTAGGTGCGAGGCGTCGCCGGCAGGTATTCGTTGCCATACCGTGCCCGCACTTCGCCGCGGGCCGCGGCGACCGCCTGCTCGGAAAGATTGGTCGAGTCGGTGCGCATGTAGGTGATGTACCCGCGCTCATAGAGCCGCTGCGCGACGGCCATCGTGCGGCCCGCCGAAAACCGCAGTTTGCGCGCTGCTTCCTGTTGCAGCGTGGACGTGATGAACGGCGGCACGGGTGATTGCGTGTAGTCCTTGGCGTCGACGGTCGCGACCGTGAATTCGGCGCCGTCGAGGGCGCGCACGAGCGTGCGAGCGTCGTCGTCGCCGAGCAGCACGGCGTCGGCCTGCCCCTTGAGCTGTCCCGTGGCCGGGTCGAAGTCGCGCCCCGATGCGACCCGACGGCCGTCGACCTCCACGAGGGACGCCGGGAAGGGGATGTCGCGGGCCTCAAACGTGCCCGCGATGTCGTGGTAACTGGCGGAGCGAAAGGCCATGCGCTCGCGTTCGCGGTCGACGATGAGGCGGGTGGCGACGCTCTGCACCCGTCCGGCCGAAAGGCCCCGGCGCACCATTCGCCACAGAATCGGCGACACCTCCCAGCCGACGAGGCGATCGAGGATGCGGCGCGCCTCTTGGGCGTCGACGAGACGGCGGTCGAGTTCTCTCCAGTTTTCGATCGCCTCGTGGATGGCGCGATCGGTGATCTCATGGAACACCATGCGCCGGACAGGGACGCCGGGGCTGAGCACCTCCAGGAGGTGCCACGCGATCGATTCGCCCTCGCGATCCTCGTCGGTCGCGAGGAACACTTCGCTGGCGTTGGTCAGGAGGCTCTTGAGCTTGTTGACCTGATCCTTTTTCTCCGGCGGAACGATGTAGATCGGCTTGAAGTCGCTCGTGTAGTCGACGCCGCCCGTCCGCTGCGCCCATTCCTCGCCTTTGTAGGCCTTGGGAATCTCCTTCGAGCTCCGCGGCAGGTCGCGGATGTGCCCGACGCTCGACTCCACGAGGTAGTCGGCGCCGAGGAATCCGGCGATGGTTCGCGCCTTGGCGGGCGACTCGACGATAACGAGGGGCTTGGGCATGGTTGCTCGCGTTGGGAATCCGGATCGGACTCGAAGTGGCGTCTACCCTAAGCCGCCGTGATCCCAGCGCCCGTCATCGGCGCGCTCGACCTCCTCGATCCATCGTCGCTGATCGACAGTTTCGGGCTCCTCGGCATCGTCCTCATCGTCTTCGCGGAATCAGGCTTGCTCTTCGGCTTCTTCCTGCCCGGAGACTCGCTGCTCTTCACCGCGGGCTTGCTCGTCCAACAGGGCGTCCTCGACGTCCCGCTGCCGCTCGTCCTCGTGGCGTGTTTTCTTGCCGCCGTGATCGGTGACCAGGTCGGGTACGTCTTCGGCCGTCGGGTCGGCCCGGCCCTGTTCCGACGCCCCGACTCGCGAATCTTCAAGCAGCGCTACGTCGGGCAATCGCAGGAGTTCTTCGAACGCCACGGGCCGCGGACGATCGTGCTCGCTCGCTTCGTCCCCATCGTGCGGACCTTCGCTCCAATCCTCGCCGGGGTCGGGGGCATGCCCTACCGCACGTTCGTGACCTTCAACGTGGTCGGGGGTCTGTTGTGGGCGGTCGGCGTCACGACGCTCGGGTACTTCCTCGGCGAAGCCGTTCCGAGCATCGACCGCTACCTCCTGCCGATCATCGGCGGCATCGTGATTCTCTCGGTGGTCCCCGCCGCCCTCGAGTTCCGGAAGGCTCGCCGGAAGCCCGACGAACCCGCGACCGCGGCGGGCGAGGTGGTCGACGCGGTCGGAGGACGATCGGGGACCGACGCATGACGCGGTTGGCAAAGGGCGCGACGGGGTATGCGAGGCTCTCGCACCGATGACCAGCCCCACCGAATCCCCCGCGGGCACCGGTACCTCAACCGGGGGCCCTGACCATCGCCGAAGGCTGCTGATCGGCACCGGCGCCATCGTCGCAGTGGCCCTGGTCGGCGTCCTTTTGGCCACGGTCTTCGGCGGAAGCGACGACGACAAGCGCCCGGAAGCCCCCGTGGTGCGGCCGCTCGCACTCACGTCGCCCGTCGACACCAGCGGAATCATCGGGGTCGACGGTCAGCCCACCCAACCGCCGCAGGCCGACCTCGACGCCATCCTCGCCGCCGTCACGGGCTATCTCAAGGACGCGACGGTGACCCCTCTCTCGACGCTTCCCGACGACGGGGTGACCACGACCGCGCCGGCCGGGAACCCTCTCGCAGCCCACTTCGGACCGGTGGCGGCCGGAAGCCTCCAGGGAACGGAGATCCAGGCGCTGAGTGACGCCCACCTTGGCTTCGCCGAAGGTGGCGTCGCGACGGAGAAGCTGACCGTTGCCCTTGCCGGCATCGTGCAGGACGGCGCGACCCAATACGTCGACGCCACGATCGACGTCCTCATGGTGGTGCGCGGTGACCAAGACGTCACGATCGCGCGGACTGGAAACCTCGTCCTCCGGCCGCTCGACGGTTCGTGGAAGATCACCGCGTACCGCATCGACGTCACGCGCACGATCGGTTCCGAGACCACGACGTCGGAGGCCGCGTTCGGATGATCCAGCGCCTTCCTACCCGCGGGTGGGTCGCCGGCGGCGTCGCCGTTGCGGTCGCGCTGCTCGCGTTCGCCTTCACTGCGGCCGACGCCCAAGACGAGACGATCGAGATCTACAAGAGCGCGTCGGCATCGAACTCGGGGACGCCCGATCCGATCTTCATTGCCATCGTCGGGACCGACGACCGGCCCGGCGTGTCGGGGGCGCGTGCCGACGCCATCCACGTGGTGGGCGTGAACCAGGCGCTCGGGAAGGCGACCATCATCAACATCCCACGCGACACCCACGTCGAAATCCCCGGACATGGTCGGCGGAAGATCAACGAGTCGCACACGCTCGGGAAGGCCGCCCTCGTGAGCGAAACCCTGACCACATTGACCGGTGCTCCGATCCACTTCGTGATCACGACCAACTTCGAGGGGTTCACCAACATCGTCAATGACGTCGGCGGGGTCGCGATCGACGTGCCATACGGCATCGAAGACGCGGCGTACTCGGGCGCGAGCGTCGGCGCGGGCCCCAACCACATGAGCGGTGAGGCGGCGCTCGCCTACGCGCGGGCCCGTCACGGCACGCCCCACGGCGACTTCAGCCGCACATCGAACCAAGGACTCCTCTTGGTGTCGGCGCTGGCCCAGGTCCGAGGGAATCCCCATGGTCCCCTCGACCTGTCGAAGCAGGTCGCCATCCTCCTGCGCCACCTCAAGACGACGAACGGCGTCACGACGGCGGATCTCTACTCGCTGGCGCGCATTGGTGTCACGATCCCCCACGACGAGGTCGACAGCATCACGATGCCGGGGGCGAGCGGATCCGCCGGAGGGGCCTCGGTGGTCATTCCGAGTGCCGAGGCCGGGCCCATGTTCGCCGACTTCGCCGACGACGGAGTCGTGCAGAACCCGCCACCGACGGACAGCGCCGGCAACACCTTCCCTTAGCATGTGTGAGTGTCTGCCCGGCTGACGCCGGGCAGACACTCACACATGCGTGGGCGATAGCGCGTCCGAAACCCGCGCCGCCGAAGAACGCCCGCAACCCCGACCGCTACCCTCGGGCCGACCATGGCCGACGCCTGCGACCTGCTGAGTGAACTGCGCGTCGACCCCGAACTCGGGGATCGGATCGTTCACGTCGAGAAGATCGAAGCGCGTCCCGCGCGATACGCGGATCCGATCGAACCAGTGGCCCGCGAGGTGGTGCGCCGACTCGCCGACCGTGGGATCGTCGGCCTCTACGCGCACCAGGCCCTCGCGATCGATCTGCTGAGAGAACGGCGCCACATCGCCCTTGCCACCGGGACGGCATCGGGGAAGTCGCTGTGCTACCAGGTGCCGATCGTCGAGTCCGCCCTCGCCGGACGCGCCGATACCGCCCTCATGCTGTTTCCCACCAAAGCGCTCGCACACGACCAGCTCCGCTCGCTTCGGTCGTGGCTTGTGCCCCAGCTCGAGGCGGCCGCGTACGACGGCGACACCGCGCAGGACGATCGAGGCCGAGCGCGCCAACGCGCGCGAGTGCTCCTCACGAACCCCGACATGCTCCACGTCGGCATCCTGCCCAACCACCAGCGGTGGGGGACGTTCCTGTCTCGCTTGAGCCTCGTCGTCGTCGACGAGTTGCACTCGCTCCGCGGAATCTTCGGCAGCCACGTAGCGCACGTGCTGAGGCGCCTGCGCCGACTGTGCAACCACTACGGCTCCGACCCTGTCTTCTGCTTCTCGAGCGCGACGATCGGCAATCCAGGAGCGCTCGCCGAAGAACTCGCGGGCGTGCCGGTCACGGTGGTCGACGACGACGGCTCGCCTCGAGGCGAGCGGTGGTTCGCGTTGTGGGAGCGGCCGTTGCTCGACGCCGTCTCCGGGAGTCGCTCGTCGGCCAACAGCGACGTCGCCCGCCTCTTGACCCGGCTTGTCCGGTCCGACCACCACGCGCTGGCGTTCACGAGATCTCGCCGGGGCGCCGAGGTCGTGGCGCGCACCGCCCGGGGCCTCCTGGAACACGACACGCCCGACCTCGTCGAGCGGGTCGCCGCCTACCGCGGGGGATACCTGCCCCAGGAACGAAGGGAGCTCGAGGACCAGCTGGCCTCGGGTGACCTGCTCGCCGTCGTGGCGACCAACGCCCTCGAGCTCGGCATCGACGTCGGAGGCCTCGACGCCGTCGTGCTCAACGGCTTCCCGGGAACGCTCGCATCCATGTGGCAACAGGCCGGACGGGCCGGGCGGACAGCACGCCGGTCGCTCGCCGTCCTCGTCGCGGGCGACGACCAACTCGACCGCTGGTATCTCTCACACCCGAACGAGCTGTTCACCCGCGCGGTGGAGCCAGCCGTCATCAACGCGAACAACCCCTTCGTGCTGAAACCTCATCTCGGATGCGCGGCGTTCGAGCTGCCGCTGACCGACGGTGACGCCGCCTACTTCGGCGACGACATCGACGACCCGGTGCGAGAGATGGTCCAGGCCGACACGCTCCGGCCCCGCAACGGCAAGCTGTACTGGGCGGAGCGCCGGCCCCCCGCAGGAGCGGTGTCGCTGCGAAGCGGAACGTCCGTCGAGTATCGCCTCGTCGAACGCGGGACATTCGATCTGATCGGGACGGTGGACGGCGCCCGCGTGTTCAACGTGGCGCACGAAGGCGCGCTCTACCTCCACCAAGGCCGTCAATATCGTGTGGAACGCCTCGACACCCGCGACCGCGTCGCGGTCCTCGAGCCGAGCGACGACGACGAGTACACCCAGACGCGCGAGGACGTCGACCTCGCCATTGACGGTGAGGATGCTTCCCGGCGCGTCGGCCCCGCCACGGTCCACCTCGGAAGGGTTTCGGTCACCACGGCGGTCAGCGGCTTCCAACGCAAGCGGGTCAGCACCGGTGAGGTACTCGAGACGGTCGACCTCGACCTGCCGCCCCGTACGCTTCAGACCCGCGCCGTCTGGTACACGGTCCCAGACGATGTCGTCGACCGCATCGGCCTCATGCAGCCATCGCTCCTCGGAGCGGTCCACGCGGCAGAGCACGGCATGATCGGCATGCTGCCGCTCTTCGCAATCTGCGACCGCTGGGACGTCGGGGGCCTGTCGATCGCCCGGCTCCCCGACACGGGGCAGGCGACCATCTTCATCTACGACGCCTACCCGGGGGGCGCCGGCATCGCCGACCTCGCCTTCAACCGCGCCGAGCACCACGTGGCGGCGACCGACGCGCTGATCCGCACGTGCCCGTGCGTGGGGGGCTGCCCGTCATGCGTCCAGTCGCCCAAGTGCGGGAACTGGAACGAGTATCTCGACAAGGATGCGGCGCTCAAACTCCTTGGCGCGATCAGCGAAACGAACCGTTGAACGGCCCCGATCACGCCCTCAGTCGTCGAGGAGACGTCGCCAGTTCGAAATGAAGCTGCCCCCGGCCCCGAGCCGGAACAACGGAACCGGCGCATCGTCCGCGGGGTTGTCTGCGCTGTCGACCGTTGCACCATCGACGGCAACGGTGTCGCCGCCAGCCAGAGCAAGGGCGTCCGCGCGACGGCTCAAGTACCGCATCTGCATCGCGAAGACGAAGAGCAGCACGCCGCCCGCCATCGGCACGAGCGCGATCCCCACACCGCGCGCGGCAATCTCGAGCGCGCCGCCACCCGCCCCGTCGAGCGGCTTGGCGCCGTACGGAAGGTTCTCCTCATATCCCGAATCGACTTCGGTTCGCTGCAGTTCTCGTGCAGGGAGACCACTGCGATCGGTCTCGCCCGCGGCCGCACCACCGGCCCCTGGACTGCCTCCGTCGGTTCCGGTGGGGGCGGTCCCGCTCCCACCGCTACTGCCGTCGCCGCCGCTGCCGCCGCTGCCGCCGCTGCCGCCACCGCTCCCACCTTCACCGTCATCCGTGGTCGGCGCGGGGGTATCCGCGAAATCGATCGTCATCGGGTCGGACTGCGCGGCGGACGACAGCAACTCCTTGCCGTCGGCGTCGAGACGTTTGGCGGCCACCCGGTATCGGTACGTCCCAGCAGTCGCGATGTTCAGTGACGCCGACGTGGTCGTCCGCCCCGAGGGGTTGGCCACCCGAGACCAGTCGCTCGCCGCGCACGTCTGCGCAGGAGCCTTCACACATTGGTCGACCGCGTAGCCCGTCACGTCCGGCTCCGGGTTCGCGCCCCACGAGACGGTCATCGCGGAACTCGACGACGTCCACGACGCCTTGACGCCCGTGGGGGTCTCGGCCGGATTGCTGAACTTCACGACGCGGTCGAACGTCTGCTCGTGCTGGGTCGGGGGGAGTCCGGCAGGGGTGGACTTCACCCACACGCGGAACGTATAGGTCCCATTTGGCGCGTAAGCATCCGGGGTCGCCGGAAGGTGGAGAGAGCCCGGGGCGTGGCTGCTGTCGCACAGCGCGGACGGCTCGTCGGGTCCGGGATAGAACAGCGTGTTCCATGCGAGTTCGGCACGCACCGTTTCGACGCCCGGAAGCGAGTACACGTCCCGACACAGGGTTCCGAGGGCAACCGCTCCGGGGCCGCTCCCGCTGAGGAGGCGGAGCTCCCACTCGGACACCCTCCCGTTGGTGATCGAGGTCGGCGACGTGATCTCGAGTTGGACGGTCTGCTCGTCGACCATTGCCGCGCCGGACGCCGGCGAGGTCCAGTTCACCTGGTAGTGGGCCGCGTGGGCGGGGGCGGCGGGCAACACGAGCGCGACGGCACCGAGACCGAATGCGAGCGAACGCGCCCAACGACGCGCCCTCGGGGTGAATCCCCAGTTCGATTCCGGACCGCTACCGACCGGCGTCCCGGCGATGGCGTCCGCATCACGCTGCCTCAGGCCCTTCACGGGGCCTCCCTCTCTCCACGTCTTTGCACACGCGCTCGGAAAGACGCGCCCGGCGTCGGGGCCGCCAGGCGGCTTCCGCCCCTCGGACGTATCGGCATGCACGCAGCCCCCGTTGAGCAGCCGTTGGGACGAATGGTGCATGCCTGCCGGGAACCCACGCCCAGGAAACCGGGCGGAAGGCTCGCAAACCGCACAAGGGCCCGAATGGGCGCCCTCATGAGAAAGGGTGTGGGGGGCAGCCATGCGCCTGGCCGCCCCCCACACCCTGAGAGGACTACGGACAACCCCGGTTGGCGGGGAAGGTGGCTGCGGGCGGGTACCCGCTCAGAACTCGTCGAAGTCGACGGGTACCGTCTCGAGCCCGGCGCCGGCCCGTCGGTTGAGGTAATGGACTTGCATGGCGAACACCAGGAGGAGCGCACCGCCGGCGAGCGGAATCAGGATCGCCCGCTGGCCCTCACCCTCGCCGGCGTCGCCGCCGAGGCCGCTGCTCGCCGTCTCGGCGCCCTCGCCGTTGTACGGCAGGTTGGTGTTGTAGCCGGGCGCCTCTTCGACGATCCGCTGGACCACTTCAGGAGCCGCTCGCTGCACCCGCCGCGTCGGCTTGACGACCGTCTTGGTGACGGTGATCGGCGTGGTGTCGGGAGGGGTGCCAGGCTGCGTCGTCGTCGTCACCTCGGGATCAGCAACCACTTCGATCTCCGTCGGGTCGCCCTTGGCGCTCGCCGGCTCGGAGATAATCGTGGCCCCGGTGGCGGTCGGCCGCAGCGCGATCACCCGGTAGCGGTAGATGCCCGGGTTCTCGGCCTTGACCTCGAGCGCCTGACCTCTGACGTCGGCCTTGGTCTTCCACAAGTTGTCCTCGCAGGGCTTCGACGACTTGTCGACCACGCACTCCTGCACGCGGTAGTCGCTCACGTCGGGTTCGGCGTTGCGCCCCCAGGCCACCTTGATGGTCTTGGCGTCCTTGTTGTGCGACAACGCGACGTTGGACGGAGCGGCGGGCGCGTTGTTGATGGTGACGACCCCGGAGAAGGGCTCGTCGGTGTCGGCCTGGTCCGGCGTCGGCACCCCGAACGTCGTGGCCGTGACGCGGATCTTGTAGGTGTTGTTGGTCGAGAGTGAGCCACCCGAGGGCAACACGGTGCCCGTACCGCCCTCGCAGTTCTCGGCGCCGTTGGCCGCCGGAATTCGCTTCGAGTTCCACGTGAACGCGATG
>DATDOY010000020.1:0-3796 GCA_035293045.1 Acidimicrobiia bacterium | reverse complement strand
CCGGACGTGTTGGTCTCGCCGGAGCACAGCACCATCGTCCCGGCGAAGAACGTCACCGTCTTACCGCCAATCGGGGCTCCGTCCGCCGTCGTGAGCCTCGCGCTCAACTGCGGAAGCGACGACGTCGGCGTCGGCAAGGCCGACACGAGTGGATTGGCCGTGAGGGCCGTCTCACGACGCGCTCCGAGTGGTCCGCCCTGGAGGAACACATTGGAGTCGTACACGTCGTCCCACGCGTCAGCAATAGCGATCTTGGCGTGATGCGTCGTACCCGTGGTGAGGGTCGCCTCACACGTCAACACAACGGTCAGCCCGTCCATCTCGGTGTTGATCGATCCTCCGCCACTGTTGAGCTCATTGTTGCGGAACAGCGCCGGATTTGACGGTGGCGCGTTGAAGAACGAACTCCCATTGTTGATCGTGTTGATCGAAACACCGACGAGCGGGTTACCAACACGTGCGCAGTTCTGGCCGTCGAGCATGAGCACCATCGCATCGTTGATGTCGGTGTAAACGCTCTCGTTGTACTCCTCCGACGAGAACACGTAATGGAACGCGACCTCGGCGGACGGTCCGGACGACGTCAACTCAAAGTCGAACTCGAGTACTGCGGCGTCAAACGTGTCCGTGCCCGCAACCGCGGCGACATCGGGGTCTCCGGCCGCCCAGTTCGCCACCCCGGTCGTTCCGGGTTGCAGGTTCGGGCCGACCACCTGACTCACACTTCCTGACGAGAGGACGATCCCCTCGTCGAAGCCGATGATCCCATCTCCTCCGCCAAAGACGCCGATCTGGTGGGGATCGCCGACAAACGCAATGTTGGAGGCGACCATCTCGGGTCCGAGGAGGGTGTCGACAACCTCTTCGATGGTGAGGGGCGAGGTGAGATCCTCGGTCATGAGGCCGTCGTCGGCCGAGGCGGACAAGCCAAGGTGCGGCCCGACGAACAGCATCGTGGCCACGTAAGCCGCGCCGAGCGAACGAATCATGAGGGCACACCTTTCGTCGTCCGGATCCCCTTTTCTACGCAGAAGCGGCCCAAGGTGCGCGAATCGAACGAAGGCCAGGCGGCCACCTGAGCGTCAGGAGAGGCGTTCGATGATCGTCACGTTGGCCTGGCCGCCGCCCTCGCACATGGTCTGCAGGCCATACCGACCGCCGGTGCGTTCGAGTTCATGCAGGAGCGTCGTCATCAGCCGGGCGCCGGTCGCTCCAATCGGGTGACCGAGCGCGATCGCCCCGCCATTGACGTTGACTTTGGCGAGGTCGGCCCCCGTCTCGCGTTGCCACGCGAGGACGACCGGGGCGAACGCTTCGTTGATCTCGACGAGGTCGATGTCGTCGAGCGTCATGCCCGTCTTGCCGAGCGCGTGGGCCGTGGCCGGGATCGGCGCGGTGAGCATGAAGATCGGGCTGTCTCCTCGCACCGAGAGGTGGTGGATCCGGGCTCGCGGCGTGAGGTTGTGTTCCTTCACCGCTCGTTCCGAGGCGATCATCACCGCCGCCGACGCATCGTTGGTCGGCGACGACACCGCGGCGGTGAGGCGCCCGCCCTCCATCAGCGGCGGCAGGGACGCCATCTTCTCCTTCGACGTCTCGCGCCGGGGACCCTCGTCGATCTCCAAGCCGTTCAGCGGCACGATCTCCTTGTCGAAGCGCCCTTCGTCCTGCGCCTGGACGGCCCGCCGGTGCGATTCGAGGGCGAACACCTCCATCTCCTCCCGCGAGATGTCCCACTTCTCGGCGATCAACTCGGCGCCGCGGAACTGCGACACCTGCTCGTCGCCATACCGCGCATCCCAGCCGTCCGACCCCTGGAAGGGGTGCGTGAACCCGAACTGCGCGGCGACGGCCATCGCCGAAGCGATCGGGATCATCGACATGTTCTGCACGCCCCCCGCGATCACGACGTCCTGGGTGCCGCTCATGACCCCTTGCGCGGCGAAGTGCACGGCCTGCTGGCTCGACCCGCACTGGCGATCCACGGTGACGCCGGGGACCTCCTCGGGAAGGCCGGCGGCGAGCCACGAGGTGCGGGCGATGTCACCGGCCTGGGGTCCGATTTGGTCGATGCATCCGAACACAACGTCGTCGACGGCGAGCGGATCGAGGTCGTTGCGGTCGACGAGCGTGCGCAGCACGTGCGCGCCGAGGTCGGCGGGATGCACCGCGCTCAGCTGACCTCCCCGCTTGCCCACCGGCGTGCGGCACGCGTCGACGATGAATGCTTCACCCATTGGTCGCTCCCTTGGTCGAACCCCACAACCAGTCTCCCACCCGGCGGCGGTGGAACCGCACGTCGCCGTACGCGGCGGCAAGCGACCACGCCCGCTTCATGAACAGGTGCAGATCGTGTTCCCACGAGTACCCGATGGCGCCGTGCACCTGGAGCGCCGCCCGCGCCGCGATGTTGGCCGCCTCGCCCGCATACGCCTTGGCCATCGACACGTGCACGGAACGGTCGGGTTCGTCGTGCGCGAGTGCGTACGCCGCGCGATAGACGACCGGACGGGCGAACTCAAGGCGCAAAAGCGCATCCGCCAGCCGGTGCTGGACGGCTTGGAAGGAGCCGATCGGCTGTCCGAACTGCTCGCGCGCCGAGGAGTACTCGACCGCCATGGAGATCATGCGGTCCGCGAGGCCGACGAGCTGCGCGGCGGCACCGACGGCGGCGCGGTCGAAGGCGAGTGCGAAGTCGGCGTCCACCTTCGTGTCCCGCTCCGCCGACCACGCCACGGTGAAGAGGGGTCGCCCGCCGTCGACTGAGCGAACCGGGTTCACGTCACACGACGCCAACTCGATGAGATGCAAACAGCCGTCGTGGTCGTCGAGCAACAGGGTGGCGCGGTCGGCGTCGGGCACCAAGGGCGCGACGCCGAGGCCGACGGTTGCGATCACGTCGCCCCCCGCCAACGCCTCGAGCCAACGGTTCGCGATCTTGCCCCCGCCGTCGCGCACAGCGGGAACGGCGACGGCCACATGCTCGATCACCGGCTCCGGTACCGCGGCGCGGCCGCTCTCCTCGAGCACGAGCACGAGATCGACGTCGGTCATGCCAAGGCCGCCCGCTTCCTCGGGCGCCGTCATGCCCGCGACGCCCATCTCGGAGAGCCGGCGCCACACGTCGCTCGGGCGGTCGCGATCGCGTCCCGAGGATTCCGAACGCGACCACGCGGCGCGCACGGCCTCGGGCGAGCACTCCTTGTCCAGCAGCGTCCGCACGGCGTCGCGAAACGCCAGCTGATCGTCGGAGAAGGAGAAGTTCATGTCCGGGGAAGCCCGAGAAGCCGCTGGGCGATCACGTTCCGCTGGATCTCGTTGGTGCCGGCATAGATCGGGCCGGCGAGGGCGAACTCATACCCGCGCATCCAGTCCGTCTCGAGCGGTGCCTCGTCGCCGAGCAGCGCGAGGGCGGCCTCATGGAGCGAGACGTCGAGGTCCGACCACCACACTTTGTTGAGACTCGCCTCCGCGCCCATCCGGCGGTCAGGGCTGCTGACGATTCTGGTCACGGCCCACTGCGTGAACAGCTGATACGCCTGGGCATCCATCCACGCGCCGGTCACCTGGTCGCCGAGCACGGGGTCACTCCGGTCACCGAGCTCGCGCCACAGGTCGACAAGACGCTCGGCCGTGGCCAGGAACCGGCCCGGACTCCGGAGCGTGAGGCCCCGCTCCGACGACGCCGTCGCCATGGCGACGCTCCATCCTTGGTGAGCCTCGCCGATGACGTCGGCGTCGGAGACGAAGGCGCCGTCGAAGAACACCTCGGCGAACCCCTCCTCGCCGTCGAGGA
>DATDOY010000019.1:0-4013 GCA_035293045.1 Acidimicrobiia bacterium | reverse complement strand
GCCTCGACGTACCAGGCGGCGTGCACCAGCGCGTCCGGCCGCGTGGCCTCGGCGACCGCACCCGCCGCCGCCCCATCGGCCAGGTCGGCCTCCTCGATGCTGATCGAGCCTTCGAGATCGGCCAGCCCACCGGTGGCGCGGCCGGGCCGCACGACGGCGTGGACCTCGTGACCTCGCTCGAGCAGCATTCGCGCCACATGAGCCCCGATGAAGCCGGAAGCCCCCGTCACCAGCACGCGCATCACTACGCTCCCCACTTGTGAATGTGCGTGAGGGGACGCTACACGGCGTGAAGGTGATCACTCCGGAGCCCCGGCGCGACGAACGGGGCTGGTTTCTGCGTGTATTCGACGCCGCGAGCTACGCCGCCGCCGGGATCGATCACACGAGGCTGGTGCAGGAGAATCAGTCACGGTCCAAGCGCCGCACGATCCGCGGCCTGCATGGGCGGTGTGCGCTCTCCGAGGCCAAGCTCATCCGATGCGTGCGCGGGTCGTTGTTCGACGTCGTCGTCGACCTGCGCCCTTGGTCCCCCACCTTTCTCCAGTGGGAGTCATTCGACCTCGACGACGACACCCACACCCAGATCTATGTGCCCGCGGGCTTCGCCCACGGGTTCCAGGCCCTCGCCGAGCCCACCGACATCGGGTATCGGGTCGATTCGCCTTACGACCCGGCGCTCGATGTGGCGGTCGCGTTCGACGACCCAGACCTCGCAATCCCGTGGCCCCTCGACGACCCCATCGTGTCGGAGCGCGACCGGGATGCGCCGCGCCTCTCCGACATCCGCGACCAGCTCACCAACTGGTACGGCACCGACGCCCCGGCGTAGACGCGGGACGCCGGCGGGGCAGTACGTCAGAACGAGAGGGGGCTCCAGCGGGGGGACGTGTCGTTCTCGACCGCCCGGCGGGCATCGACCCGACCGTAGCCATAGACGGGGTCGTAGCCCGGGGAGCCGAGGTCGACCGCGGTCGCCACGATCCTTTGAGCCGCCGCTGCTCCCCGAACGCCGAGTTGCGCGAGGAGTGCTCCCACACCGGCGGCGTGAGGCGCCGCCATCGACGTGCCGGACATCGACTCATAGCCGTGCACTCCGGCGCCACAGACCGACGAACGGTCGGCGAGGTGCGTCGAGAGCACGCCCTCGCTACACAGTGCGGCGGCCGAACCGGCGGGCCCGACGATGTCGAGCCCGCCGCCGAAGTTTCCGTATCCGGCCTTCTGGTCGCGTTTGTCCACACCGCCGACGCAGATCCCGGCGTCGCCGCGAAACAACTTGTGGTCGCACGCAGGTAGACCGTCGTTGCCCGCCGCGATCACGACGAGCACCCCAGCTGAGGTGGCGGCGTCGATGGCCCGAAGGATCTCGTCGTTCAACACGCCGAGGCGCGCCAGATGATTGACGCCCGGCAGCCCGGCCACGCTGAGGTTGATGACGTCCGCCCCGTGGGCAACGGCGTATCGGATCCCGACAGCGACGTCACGAGCTGAGCCGTTGGCCTCGGCGTCGAGGACACGGACGGGCATGATGCGGGCTGCCGGTGCCACGCCGACGACGCCGTAACCGTCGGCCGGTGCCGCGACGATCCCGCTGACGTGCGTGCCGTGGCCATTGGAGTCGAGCCAGGCGCTCGGCTCAGTCGAGCACTGCGATGGCGCAGCTGCGCCAATGCAGGAGGCCCCGGCTACGAGCTTGGGGGCGTGTGGGTTGCCCGCCCCGAACTCCGGATGGTTCCAGTCGATGCCCGAATCCACAACGGCGACCACGGTGCCGGTTCCTCGCGCGGTCGTCCATGCCTGGGGCGCGGCCACTCGATCGATGTTCCACTGTTGTGCCCGCAAGCTCGCCCCCGCGGACGCGGGCGGAACCGCGAGGCACATCAGGATCAAGGCGGTGATCAGCGGGCGGGCACGGGACACTGGCCTCTCCACACCTAGGGCGCCTGGACGTCGCGCAGGCACGCCCCGTCCGCGACGAGCCATCTCACCGGGTGTGGTACCCACGATGGTGCAACTCGGGGACCTGCGCTCGTGAGCCTGTTCCTGCGTTCGGCGGCCACGCCAGGACAGGGGATCTGGGGTCGCCTCGATCAGCGCGGGCGTCTGGCCGCTCTGCTGGTCGTCGCCGCGAGCGTGGCGTTCACGGGCACGCAGAGCCCGACGCTCGCCCGTGCTCTGGTCGGCGGCTTCGGCCTCGTGGTCTTCATGGTCATCGCCTTCTCGGCACGCGACACGGCCCTCGTCATGGTCGTCGTCTGGCTCGTCCTCATGGGCTTCGTGCGCCGGGCCCTGATCCCGTTCGCAGGGTGGGCTGACAACGACCCGCTGCTGCTGATCAGCCCCGCGGCAGCGATCACGTTCCTTCTCGCGAGCCGCGGTTCGGGCGCCCGGCGAGCGCACAACGCGCTCTCAGGCATCGCCGCCTTCTTGATGTTGTGGAGCGGGCTCCAGATCTTCAATCCCAACGAAGCCAGCCTGATCACGGCGGCCCAGGGAGCGATGTTCTGGATGGTTCCGATGCTGTGGTTCTTCGTCGGGCGCACCCTCACCGACGAGCAACACGACCGGATCATGACCGCGGTCGTATGGGTCTCGGCGGTCGTCGTCTTCCACGGCCTCTATCAGACATTCTTCGACCTCTTGCCCTTCGAATACACGTGGCTCAGTTCCAGCAAGCAAGGCTCGGCGATGTTCGTAGGCGGGTTCCGCGTGCGACCGTTCTCGACCCTCACGAGCCCGCAGGAGTACGGGCAGGCGCTGGCGTTCGCCATTGTGATCGTGTGGTCCCGGATCACGTACCTCCCGAAAGGGACGGAGCGGCGCGTCAAGGGGGCCCACGTGGTGCTGCTCATCACCAGCGCCGTCGCGCTCTTCTACCAGAGCGGGCGCATGAACCTCGTCCTTTGTGTCCTGGCGTTCGCGATCATCACCGTCGTGCGCTTCCGTTCCTTCGTCCTGTTGTTCCTGCTCCTCGTGCTCGCGGTGGGCTTGTCGCAAGGGGTGAGCATGCAGGGCGGCGACGGCACATTGGCGCCCGCCGAAGCCTCCGCCGATGACGCCGGCACGACGGCCGGTGCGCTGGCGGAACACACCATCGAAGGGCTCACCAATCCCGCGGGGAGCACCTTGCCGCTTCACCTACACCTGATCGAACTGGCGATCGAGGACGGGCTTCGTCAACCCTTCGGGTTCGGCGTCTCGGAGGGAACGATTGCGGGGGCGAGGGCGGACACGAACGAACGCCCGAGCGGCGAGAACGACGTCGCCAACGCGCTCCGCGCACTCGGCACCCTTCCCGGGTTCGCGTACCTCGCCTTCCTCGGCGCCGCGTTCGCGGGCGCCGTCCGTGTCCAACGCCAACGCCCATCGGCGCGCCATCTCGCGACCCTCGGCATGCTGATCTGCGCCCTCACGTCGATGTGGATAGGCCAGCTCTATGCGACGTCGACGATCATCTTTCTCGCCCTTGGCGGGCTCGCGCGCGAGTCAGGCGACCTCATCGAAGCTCGACAAGCGGCGACTCTGCAGCGGCTCAAGAGCCTCGCGCGACAGGCTCGCGAGCCCGTAGGAGTTGGCACGGCATGACCAAGGTCGCCGTCGTCCACGACGACCTCACGCAACGAGGCGGTGCCGAACGGGTCGTGCTCTCGCTGACCCGGCTGTTCCCCGATGCTCCGGTGTTCACGACCATCTACGACTCCGAAGCGACCTATCCGGAGTTCCGAGACGTCGACGTCAGGACCACGTTCCTCCAGCACGGACCCACGGGTAACCCCCGCGCGCTCCTTCCCTTCTATCCCGCGGCGATCCGGAGCATCGATCTATCGGGTTACGACCTCGTCGTATCGAGCAGCTCGCGGTTCGCCCACGGCGTCCGCGTTCCCGACGGGTACCACCTCACCTATTGCTACAGCCCGCCCCGCTATCTGTACCAAGCCGACGGATACTTCGGCCCCGGTGGGCCGGTCGGCCATCGCACGGGAAAGATGCTCAAGCCCGTGCTCGGGATG
>DATDOY010000018.1:0-5228 GCA_035293045.1 Acidimicrobiia bacterium | reverse complement strand
TGGTGACGTCGCGATCGGGCGGCTCGCCGCCGCCCCCGCTCGAAGGCGACGTCGCGACGCCGAAAGCCGAGACGATGACGTCGACACGCGATCCTTCGGATCCCGTGCCCTTCGTGGCGCGGGCCCACAGCCCGCCCGCCGGATCGTCGCCGGCGACGCCGACGCGCGTGCCGGCCGTCACCCGCCACGCGTCGAACACCCACCACGCCGGCTTGCGTGAGCCCGATCCGTCGACAAGTCCCCACTCCCCGCCGCGAGGCTCCCCCGGCGTGTCGCCCGACCGATAGAAGTCGGCGGCGTCGAGGTCGGCGTTCTCCATCTCGGTGAGCACCGCGGCGTCGAAGGCGGCTCCCTCGTGGGTGTCGTGACGCGTGTCGAACCCGCCGGCGGCGACGTTCCACTCGTCGATCGCCAACTCGACATCGTCGCCCACCCACGAGCGGACCATGTCGACCTGCGCCCCGAACTCCCGGGGCGTCATGAACGCGTTGCGCCGGGCGTTGGCTTGGTACACGGAGTCGGGGACGAACCCCTCGTTGCCGTCGGGACCGAAGAAGGGGTGGTTGCCGTAGAAGTGCCACGACACGAAGTCGGGGTTGGTGTCGAGCCAGTACGGAATGATGAAGATCGGATCGGGAAAGGCCGTCGCCGGCCCGCCGATCTCGAGGTCGAGTCCCGGGTGGCTGGCCTCGACGGCGCGCACCGCGGCCGTGGTGCGTTTGGCGAGCTCGAGGAAGTCGCTCGGCATGTCCTGCCAGAACACGGGCAGGTCGGGCTCGTTCCACACTTCGAAGCGCCGCGCCGGTTGGGCGGCCGTGGCGAGTTGCGTGACGACATCCTCGATGAGTGCCTGCCACACGTCGAAGTCCTCGGGCGCCACCTTCGTGAGATCACGGGGATCGCCCGGGCCCGTGCGCGCCAGCCACGGCGGCATGTACGAGAGGATCACGTGGGGCTCCGCGCCGATGGCGCGCACCGCGGCCACGCGCTCCTTGAGCGGCTTGAGGTTCAGCTCGTTCGGCCCGATGCTCGCCTCGTGGAGCGACGCGTCGATGCGCACCATCGGCGGGGCGAGCGGGGCGACGCCGTCGAGCGACCCGGTGTTCCACCCGATGCCGAGGAGCCTGGGGTTGGTGGGGCCGAGTTCGGCGCCCGCGTCGACAGTGATGGTGACCGTCTGAGCCGCTGAGGCCTGCGGTGCCGGAGCGAAGACCACGAACGTCACCGCGATCACCAGTGCCAGCGCGTGCCGCCAGGCCTGGTGTGCGTACCGCGTCGCCAAAACACGCGACGTCATACGCACACGGGGAATCATGCGGACCCGTTCGCCAAAGAGAATGCCGGGAGTCCGAAGGGGTTGAGGCCAACGGCGCGCATGCGGCGGGCGTATCCCGACACGATGCGCCACACCAGATCGTGCGGGCGTCCCATGCGGAGGAAGGCAGCGAAGCGCAGCGGCTGGGTCGCGCCGCCACCACTGCTCGTCAGCATGTGGACGATCATCTCGCGCGCCGCCTTGCCGGCCCGCGCCCGACCGTCCGGCTCCGCGTCGATGAGGGCGCGAAGTTTGGCGGTGGCGAGCGCCTCGTGTTCCTCCTCGTCGGCGATCACCGACTCGACGAACTCGCGCGTCTCGTCGTCGACGACGGTCTTCAGCCACTCGAGCAGGTCGTCGGCGATGCCCTCGCCGAGGTACCCGCCCATGGCCTCGGCGATGGGGTCGCGGTCGGCGTCCTTCGAGTGCGCGTCCTTGGAATGCGCGTCCTTGGAATGCGCGTCCTTGGAATGAAAGGCGTCGAGCGCGCCTTTGTAGGGGGCCATGGCCCGCTCGAGGTCGGCGCCCATCGCCTCGAGCCGCCGGGCAAAGCCCTTGTGGTGTCGCAACTCCTCGGCGGCGATCTTCTTGTACGCCGCCCGCTCCTCGTCCGAGAGCGACATGTCGGTGCTGGTCGCCTTGGCCCCCTCGTACGCCTTCCACTCGCCATAGGCGATGGCCCCGAGCACCTGAATGGTGGCGGTATCGGTCATGGTCCCTCCTCTGCTCCGGATCCATGCCTGGAGTCGCTTATTGACTCAGATGTCAATTTCGATAGTGACCCATCCGACTCCTGCCTCGCAAGGCCAAGATCGGGCTCAGCCGGCCCTCACCCCGAGCTGGCGATCCCGTCGGCGACCGCCATGGCGAGCGCCATGATCGAGATCTGCGGGTTGACCTCGGGGCAGGTCGGCAGGATGCAGGCGTCGGCGACCCACACGCCGTCGACCCCCCGGAGCCGACCCTCGGGGTCGACCGGGTACTCCTCCTCGTCCGCCCCCGCCCGGGCCGTGCCGGTGGGGTGGAAGGCGGCGAGGTGCAGTTCGCGAGGATCCGCAGAGGCGACGGCGTCGGAAAGACCGGCCTCGCTGTCGACGATGAGGTGTCCAGGGATGCCGGGGTAGACCTCGCGCGCTCCGGCGGCGAAGAGGATGCGTCCCATCACTTCGACGCCGCGCACCAACCGTTCGCCGTCGCGCCGAGACAGGTCGTAGCGGATGATGGGCCGGCGGGCACCGAGCACGCGGCCAACCGGTTCGTCGCCAACCATGGCGCCGAGGCTCGCCGTGTGGTCGGCGGTGTCGAGCTGCTCGACGAGGGCGCGCCCCCACCCCGGGAGGCCGATCGACCCCATGCCCGGCGGCGTCGACGTCGCCTCGATCAAGAGGCCGTCGGATTCGTGAAACTGCTCGACGCCCGCGCTCTGGAGGACGCCGTCCCAGGGCACAACGCGTTCCTCGAAACGCCCGGTCACCCCGGCCGCGGGATGGATGGCGAGGTTGCGGCCGAGCTCCGGGTGCGCGCCGAGCCCGCTACGCCGGAGGAGGGCAACCGTCTCGACGGCGCCCGCCGCGACGACGACGCGCGGCGCGCGGAGCTCGATGGTCGTCCCGTCGGCGCGACGAGCGCGCACGCCCACCACCGCGCCGTGCTCTACAAGGAGGTTGTCCACCCGCGCTTCGCTCACGATGCGCGCACCGGCGGCGCAGGCCTGGGGTAGCGCGTTCAAATGGACTCCGTACTTGGCGTTGACGGGACAGCCGATGGCGCTCTGGCAGCACCCCTGGCACGGCGCGCCGTTGTGGTCGAGCGGGCCGCACGACCACCCGAGGCGCTCGGCGCCTTCGAGACACAGACGGCCGTTGCGGCCCATGACGTCGAGCGGCACCGGGGCAACCGAGAGGGTCTCCCACGCGTCGTCGAGATAGGGAGCGAAGGCCTCGGGGTCGGCGAGTTTGAGGCCGGCGTCGTCGCGCCACCGGCGCAGGATGGTGTCGGGCGTTCGAAAACACGTGCCCGAGTTGATGAGCGTGGTGCCGCCGACGCCGCGACCGATGGGCAGGGCGATCGGCGGGGTTCCGAGGGCCACGGTGGTCCCGGCGTCGCGGTACAACTCGGCGAAACGCTGGATCGGTCGCGTCGAGCGGAACTCGTCGACGGTGAACCGCCTCCCCTCCTCGACGATCACCACGTCGAGACCGGCGCGCGCCAGGGTGCGCGCGGCAAACGCACCACCCGCGCCCGACCCGATCACGATCACGTCGCTGCTCCCGACGCTGGGCCACCACGCCGCCGGCGTGACGTCGAGGTCGGCGTCCGGCCGCACGGGCGGTACCTGCTGCCAGCGCGCGAGCAACTCGTCGGCGTACCGCTCGCCCCCCGCCACGAGCAGCACGAACGCCTTCAGCCCCTCCATGGCGTGACGCCCCTCGGGGCGCCGCATCAAACGGGAGAGGAGCGCCGCCCTCGCCTCCGGTTCGTTCCGGGAAAGGGTCTTGCCCGTGATGGCGATCGAGAAGGCGTTGAGCGACATGACGCCCGACCGAATGGCGTGGCGGGCCGGCGTGGGCAGCGCGGCGAGGTAGGCCTCGAGGCTCGCGGCGAGATCGGCAGGGGCCGGACCTCCGAATTCCGGGGGAAGGATGGCGGCGCTGACCCCGCGCAGGCCGGGGACGCGGAATCGCCGATCGGGCTGCATCCCGAAACCCTAGACCTCGGGGCCTAATTCCGATATTCTGATTTTATGTCTGACATTACGGCGACGGAGGCCTCCCGAAACTTCTCCGATCTCCTCGATGCCGTCGAGCACCGCGGGGAGTCGTTCACCATCCTCCGGCGGGGGAAGGTCGTCGCCCATCTCCGGCCGGTCCCGAAGGCCAACGGCTGGCGGGTGCTCGAGATTCTGCGAGACGCGAAGTTGGATCCATCGTGGGGCCACGAGATCGCCGAGACGCGCAAGCTCCTGTACCTGGAAGACCGTTGGCCCGACGATTGATCTTCGACACGAGCGCTCTCGTCTGGGCTGAGCGCCACAGCGTCGAACTCGACGGCGTGGTGTCGAGCGAAGACGACGTCGCCGTCGCCGCCGTCACGGTTGCGGAACTCGAGCTTGGGCGAGCGCTCGCGGGTGCTCGATACCAACCTGCCCACGATCGATTCATCGGCAATGTGCTCGCCGTGCTCGAAGTGATCCCATACGACGTCGCCGTCGCGCACCGTCACGCCGAGTTGCTGTTCGCGGTTCGCCGGAGCGGTCGGCCGCGCGGGGCCCACGACCTCATCATCGCCGCCACCGCGCTCGAGACCGAGCGCGAAGTGCTCACCGTCGATCAGCGCGGCTTTGGCGATCTCCCCGGTGTCACCCTCGCTTCGTGGCCAGAAACCCCGTGAGCCCGGCCGGAAGGCGCAGACCGGCGTAGCGGCGGAGGCGGCGCACGGTAAAGCCCGTCGCGCGCAAGCGCGCCTCGACGTCATCGGGCCGGTAGAGCGCGAGGTCGTGGTGCTCGTCGCTGCGTCGATAGCTCGCGCCAACCTTCCGAAAGATCGCCATGTCCCGCGTCAGCGTGCGGCCGCGCTCCTCGATTACGACGTGCATCGACCAGTCGTCGTGGTCGTGGAAGATCTCGCGCCGTCCTTGCGGTCCCCCGCGACCGGGGCCCGCGGAGTCGAAGAGGAACACGCCGCCCGGTTCGAGCGCGTCGTGGAGGCGTCGGAACAGACGCGCCAACGCGGGGAGTCCGCCTCGCTGGCCCTTTGCGGGCGTCGCTCCGGCGTAATTCACGATCTCGCCGACGGCCGCCACGGCAACGCACGACGGGATGTCGAGGTCGAGGATCGATCCCGCGCGAAAGGTCGCCTTCGGCGCCCGGGCGCGGGCCAGGCGCACCATTGCCGGCGAGATATCCACGCCGAG
>DATDOY010000017.1:0-10058 GCA_035293045.1 Acidimicrobiia bacterium | reverse complement strand
CGCGCCAGCTCCGCCGCTAAGGGATCGAAGTCGCTCGGGGTCACTGAAGGACCGAGGATAGGTCCGCCCCGAACCCCCCACGGCGCTCTTGCCAAGCGAACAAGTGTTCGCTATACCGGAAGGCATGGAAGCGGCGCCGGCGACCCGGCTCGAGGCGGGCGTACAGGCGGGCGTACAGGCGGGCGTAGAGGCGGGAGCCCGGGATCGTGAACCCCTCCAGGTCATCGCCAACCGTTTCCGTCCCGTCACCCTCGCTACCGATCAGGTCATCCCCGTTCTCGGTCCTCTCGGGGAGGCCCTACCCGATCAGGGACTGCGGCGGGGCACCGTGATCACCATCGAGGGCGAGCCGGGGGCGGGCTCGACCACCCTGACCCTCGACCTGATCGCCGCCGTCACCGCCACCGGCGGATGGGCCGTGGTGGTGCAACTCGAAGACCAGGCGCGCCATCTCCTGGGCTCGATCCCCGCCCCCGCCGCCGTCGAGGCCGGCGTGGTGCTCGATCGGGTCGCCGTCGTGCGCGGGGTCTCCCGCGACCGCTGGGCGGTGGTGGTGGCGGCTCTCGTCGAGGGCGTCGGCCTCGTGATCACCGATCTTCCGCCCCGGGTGCGCCCCGCCGACGCCCGGCGCATCGCGGCCCGGGCCCGTGATCGGGGATCGATCCTGGTGGCGAGGGGCTCGGCGTGGCCGGAGCGGGTCGCCGTGCGCCTCCGATCCGAGGGCGGCGCCTGGCGCATCGCCGGGGGACGCCTGGTGGGGCGCGAACTCTCGGTCGAGGTGGAAGGACGCGGCGCGGCGCCGCGTCGGATCTGCCTCGGCCGTGCGGCCTGATGGGCGAGCGTACGCTGTGTCTTTGGTGTCCCGACTGGCCGGTGGTCGCCCTCCGCCGCGCCGAACGGGTTCCTCCTGCCGCGCCGGTCGTGGTGGTGGGAGGGGCTGGGACGAACGGGCGGGTGCAAGCGGCGTCGGCCGAGGCACGCGCGGAGGGAGTGCGGCGGGGGATGCGCAAACGGGAAGCCGAGGCGCGGTGCCCGGTCGCGGTCGTGGTCGACGCCGACCCCGGTCTCGAGGCCCGCACCTTCGAGCAGGTGGCGCGCGCCCTCGATGCCGTGAGCGCCCGTCTCGCCATCGATCGCCCGGGTCTTCTCTCGTTTCCGATCCGCGGACCGCTGCGGTACTTCAAGACCGAAGCCGCCGTCACCGAGGCCGTGCTCGCGGCCAGTGGTCCCCACACCGACGCGCGGGTGGGCGTGGCGGCGAGTCCTTTTGCCGCGCTGCTCGCCGCCCGGAAGACCTCGCCCGCCGCGCCCGTCAGGGTGCTCGACGATCCATCGTCGGAGGAGACGACCACCGAGGAATTCCTCGCGACCCGGTCGGTGGGGGTGCTCGCCGACCGCGGGTTTGCCGACCTCGCCGGGCTCTTGCGTCGACTCGGCATCCGCACCCTCGGCGACCTCGCCGAACTCCCCGAGGCCTCGGTGGTGGCGCGCTTCGGAGTCGAAGGGATCCTCGCCCATCGCCTCGCCCGCGGCGTCGACCAACCCGTCGCCGCCCTTGCCGCCCCGCCCCTCGAACTCGCCGAGACCGCCGAGCTCGATCCGCCCGCGCAGAGGGTCGACGTCGCCGCCTTCGCCGCGCGCGCCCTCGCCGAGCAACTCCTCGAACGGTTGGCCCAGCGCGGACTCGCCGTCACCCGCGTGATGGTGGAGGCCGAGACCGAGCACGGGGAATCGCTCGCCCGCGTGTGGCGATTCCGGGGGCCGTTCACCCACGCCGCCCTCGCCCAGCGCGTCCGCTGGCAGTTGGAGGCGTGGGTGGGCGGGGGGGAACGGGCCGACGAACACGGCACCACGACCGGCGGGCTCACCCTCTTGCGCCTCGTCCCCGAAGAGGTCGTCCCCGCCCGCGGCCACCAACTCGAGTTCTGGGCCAGCGGAGGAAGTGCCGGAGGAATGGGCGACGCCCGCGCCGGCGAGCAGGCGGCGCGAGTTCTCGCCCGCTTACAGGGAATGCTCGGTCACGAAGCCGTCATGCAGCCCGTCCTCTCCGGCGGTCGCACGCCGGTTGAGCGCACCATGCTCGTTCCGTTCGGCGACGCCCTTCCCGACGCGCTCCTCGGCGACGCCGCGCTGCCGTGGCCGGGGATGGTGCCCCCGCCGGCGCCCGCCCTCGTCTACGACCCGCCGCTTCCCGCCGCGCTGACCGACGCCGTCGGCCGCCCGGTGCGGGTGTCGGGGCGCGGCGAACTCTCTGCGAAGCCCACCCGGTTCCGCTGTGAGCACCCGGGGATCGACGGCGAGGTCGAACAGTGGTCGGGTCCGTGGATTCACGACGTGCGCTCGTGGGACCCCGCCACCCGTCATCGGCGCGCCCTCTTCCAGGTCGTGGCGAACGGAACGGCGTGTCTCGTGGCGCTCGAACACGGCCGCGCCGGCGTCCTAGCCGTCTACGACTGATGGGCCATCTCCGACCCAGGCTTCGCTGCCTCTTGCGGTGTGAGTGCTCACCCGGCAATAGCCGGGTGAGCACTCACACCGTGGTTTTGGTCCACGCGATGGCGGCGGCCACGCGTTGACCCCTTACGCCGAACTGCACTGTCATTCGAACTTCTCGTTTCTCGACGGCGCCAGTCATCCCGACGAACTCGCCGACGAAGCGACCCGTCTCGGCCTTTCCGCTCTCGCCCTCACCGACCACGACGGGTTCTACGGGATCGTCCGTTTCGCCATGGCCGCGGCGCGCCACGGGCTCCCAACGGTCTTCGGCGCCGAGCTGACCCTCGAGATGGGCAAGCCCCAGAACGGCGTCGCCGATCCCGAGGGCGAGCACCTCGTGATCCTCGCCGACGGGCGCGTCGGTCACTCGCGCCTCGCCCGGGTCATCAGTGAGGGGCAGATGGCGGGGGAGAAGGGCGCGCCGCGGTTCACCATTGCCCAGCTCGCCGACGCCGCCCGCGCCTCTGTGCATCTCCACCCCCTCTCGAGTCGCGACAACGACTCGTGGTTCGTTCTCACCGGGTGCCGCAAGGGACCCGTCCCCAAAACGCTCGTCGATGACGGACCCGCCGCCGCCGAGCGCCGCCTCCACCAACTCGTCGATGTCTTCGGGCGCGACCGCGTCCTCGTGGAGCTGTGGGATCACGGCGATCCCCTCGATCGCCATCGCAACGACACCCTCGCCGAGATGGCCGCTCGCGCCGGCCTGGAGGTGGTGGCCACCAACAACGTGCACTACGCCACGCCGCGCCAACGCCTCCTTGCCAACGCGCTCGCCGCCGTGCGGGCACGGCGCAGCCTCGACGATCTCGACGGGTGGCTCCCCGCCAGTCCGCTGGCCCACCTGCGCTCGTCGGGCGAACAGGCCCGGCGCTTCTCCCGCTGGCCTGGAGCGGTGGAGACCGCCGCCGCCGTCGGAGCCGCGGCCGCTTTCGACCTTGCGTTGGCCGCGCCCAACCTGCCCGACCATCCCGTGCCCCCTGGCCACACGGAGATGACTTGGCTGCGCGAGCTCGTCCGCAAGGGAGCGGAACATCGGTATCCGCCCGACCACCCGCGCCACCACGACGCGATGGTCCAGATCGCCCACGAACTCGACGTCATCGAGCAACTCGGGTTCCCCGGCTACTTCCTGCTCGTGCACGACATTGTGGAGTTCTGCACCTCGCGCAACATCTACTGCCAGGGGCGGGGGAGCGCCGCCAACTCGGCGGTGTGTTACGCCATCGGCATCACCAAGGCCGACGCCGTCTCGCTCGGCCTCCTCTTCGAACGCTTCCTCTCACCCGAGCGCGACGGTCCCCCCGACATCGACCTCGACATCGAGAACGGCCGGCGCGAAGAGGCCATCCAATACGTCTACGAGAAGTACGGCCGCGACCGCGCCGCGCAGGTCGCCAACGTGATCACCTATCGCCGCCGCTCTGCCGTGCGCGAGATGGCCAAGGCGTGTGGACTCACCGAGGGCCAGGCCGACGCCCTCTCCAAGCAGATCGACGTCGTGGAACCGGGTGGTCCTCCCGGCGGGAGCGGGGAACAGGGTCCGAGGCCGTTCGACGGTGGGCCGTGGAGTCACGTCTGGCCCGAGACGCCCTACTCCGAGATCGAGGGCATCCCCCCACTCGTTGCCCACCTCGCTCACGAGGTCGAGGACTTCCCTCGACACCTCGGCATCCATTCCGGCGGCATGGTGATGGCCGACCGCCCGCTCACCGAATACTGCCCTGTCGAGTGGGGGCGCATGGAGGGGCGCACCGTCCTCCAATGGGACAAGGACGACTGCGCGGCGGCGGGCCTCGTCAAGTTCGATCTCCTCGGCCTCGGCATGCTCACCGCCGTCCACCTCTCGGTCGATCTCATCCGCGAGCACCGGGGCATCGACATCGACCTCGCCACCATCCCCCAGGAGGACGCCGTCTACGACATGCTCTGCGATGCCGACACCGTCGGCGTGTTCCAAGTGGAGAGCCGGGCGCAGATGGCCACGCTCCCGCGCCTGCGCCCCCGCTGCTTCTACGACCTCGTGGTCGAGGTGGCGCTCATTCGCCCCGGTCCCATCCAGGGCGACTCCGTCCACCCGTATCTCGCCCGACGCAACGGCGAGGAACCCGTCACCTATCTCCACCCGCTGTTGGAGCGCTCGCTGAAGAAGACCCTCGGCGTCCCCATCTTCCAAGAGCAACTCATGCAGATGGCCATCGACGTCGCCGGGTTCACGCCGGGGGAATCCGACCAGTTGCGCCAGGCCATGGGTTCCAAGCGGTCGAAGCAACGCATGGCGGCGCTGCGCGATCGCCTTCTCGCGGGGATGGCCGAGCGGGGCATCACGGGCGAGGTCGCCGAGGCCATCGCCCACAAACTCGAGGCCTTCGCCGAGTTCGGGTTCCCCGAGAGCCATTCCGTGTCGTTCGCCTACCTCGTCTACTCGAGTGCGTGGCTCAAGCGGTACTACCCGGCGGAATTCCTCGCCGGCTTGTTGAACGCCCAGCCGATGGGCTTCTACTCGCCCCACTCGCTGGTGCGCGACGCCATGCGTCACGGGGTCGTCGTCATCGGCCCCGACGTCAACGCCTCGCGCCGCGACTGCACCCTTTCCCCCGTGTCTGTGGCGCGTTATCGGGGTCAGAGCCGGGTAACGCGCCACAGACACGCAGATGACGCGCCGTTCGCCGTGCAGTTGGGGCTGCGGTACGTGCGCAATCTCGGGGACGCCCTGCTCGACCGCATCGATGAGGCGCGCGCCGAGGGCGCCTTCGCCGACATGGAGGACTTCGTGCGTCGAACGAATGCGCCGGTCGACGCCGTCGAAACCCTCGCCACCGCCGACGCCTTCGAGGCCTGTTTCGGGCTCGGCCGCCGCGAGGCGCTGTGGGCGGCGGGTGCCATGCGCGACGCGTCGCCCGGCACGCTCCCCGGCATGGTGCAAGGCATCGAGGCCCCGACCCTTCCCGGCATGACCGAAGAAGAAGAGACGGCGTCCGACCTGTGGTCTCTGGGCATCGCCCTCGGCCGCCACCCCACCGAGCTGGTGAGGACCCAACTGCAAGAAGCGGGAATCCTGCGCGTCGAGGAGGCCAGAGAGGCTGCGCACAACACCATCGTCGAGGTAGCGGGTTCGGTCACCCATCGCCAGCGGCCGGCCACCGCCAAGGGAGTGGTGTTCCTCAACCTCGAGGACGAGACCGGGATGCTCAACGTGATCGTGACGCCGGGGGTGTGGCGGCGCTATCGCCGCATCGCTCGCGCCCACAACGGCCTCGTGGTGCGTGGGGTGCTCGAAGAGCATCAGGGGGTCGTCAACCTCATCGCCCGCCGTCTCACTCCTGTCTCGGGACTCGTCGCGGCGCTCCCCGCGCGCGACTTTCGCTGATCACTTCTGCTGACCTTCCGGCTTTTTTCTCGACGTTCCGTCGCATTTCTCGTTGACGTTCCGTCAATGGGACGTTCGGTGGTGGCGCGACTCACATCCGCGTTCGTGAGCACGCGGGCCGGTCATCGGGTCATTCAGGAAATGGCCCGCCCGCACCATGGATCTCGGCGCACCGTGGGTGCACTCTCAGCGACGGGACGAACGCTGGGGGAGGCGGACATGGGGCCACGGAAGCACCGAGCCGGATTCTGGTTCATCGGAGCGGTGATGATGATCACCCCCGTGCTCCTCGGGTCGAGCATTGCGGCGGCCGAGGACCCGCTGTTCATCGAGTGGTCGTCGCTCACGCCGACCCTGACCTCGGGGTACGACCCCACCAGCGCCAACGAGTGCAAGCGGGGATCGGTCAAGTGCGTCGACGCGGTGATCCGCGAGATGACCAGGCGCTTCGACCGCCTCGCACCCGAGTGCGACCACGACGCGATCTTCTCGCTCGTCTACCTCCGCACCACCGAGGAATACCGCCGGACCATCGAGGATCCGACGTTCTTCTCCGACACCGCCTTCGTGAACCACGAGGACGCCGTCTTCGCCAGCTACTACTTCGACGCCATCGATCGGTGGAACCGCGGCGACGTCGTCGGGACACCGCCGGCGTGGCGGGTGGCCTTCGAGGCCGCCGACAGCCGATCGGTTTCCGCTTCCGGCGACATGCTCTTGGGAATGAGCGCCCACATCAATCGGGACCTGCCGTTCGTCGTCGCGGAGATCGGCCTGGTGAAGCCCGATGGGTCGAGTCGCAAGCCCGACCACGACAAGGTGAACCAGTTCCTCAACCGGGTCACGACGACCGTGCTGGCCGAGTTGGCCCGACGCTTCGATCCGACGGCGGACGACGGCAACCTCCCTGGCACCTACGACGAGACCGCCACCCTCCAAATGGTCGTCGGATGGCGCGAGGAGGCATGGCGCAACGCCGAGCGACTCGCCAACGCCACGACCGACGCCCAGCGCCTCCAGGTTGCCCAGAGCATCGAGGACGGGGCGTACCTCGAGGCGGTCAGCCTCCAGACGTCCACCGCGTACGGGCCCTTCCAGAGCACCGCCGCCCGTGACGCCTACTGCGCCGTTCACTGGAATGACGCCTGATCGCCCTGCCCAGCCGACGTCGACGCGTCAGACCGCGAGCGTGAGCACGAGGGTGACCACGACGAGGGAGATCAGCACGAGGTTGTAGGCGAGGTGCGCTCGGGTCGAGGCCAGCAGGGCTTCTGCTTGGGAGCGGGTCTCCCGGAACGCTCGCAGGTAGACGTGGGTGAAGTACCCGCCGCCGATGGAAATGGCGAGCCCGGCGGCGATGGGGATCCCCACGAGCACATGCAGGAGACCGAACAACAACGCGAAGCCCGTGTTGGCGAACGCGCCCCGTTGCTCGGCGCCGCGGCGGAAGATCATCTCCTCGCGCTCCACGAGCAACGGGAGGCTCACGAGCAGGAGCGCCACGAAGAGTCCCGAGAGCAGGATCGACGAGTCGCCCTCGAGTCCGTGCTCGCTGGCTCCGAAGACCGGGTTGCCGACGCCGCCGATGGCCGTCCACCACCCGAACGAGAGCCCGGGGACCTGGAGAAGTGCGATGAGCGCCGCCATTACCGCGATGAGGACGGGGACGGCGTGGAGGAACTGGCGGCGACCGAGGCCCCGCATGATGCGCACCACGTGGCTTCGCGCGCTCACCGAATGGCGGGCGGCCTGCACGAGCTGGACTCCGACGACCGTGAGGATCGTGAGCGTGAGCAGGTCGAGGGGGCCCATCCGCGCTCTACGATATGGACCTCCCGATGGACGACCGACCTCGGAACCTCAAAACGCTGCTGTCGGAGGCGAAAGACACCTCCGAGCTCATGGTTGACCTCGCCTACGCGTCGTTGTATTTCGGCGACTCCAACATGGCCGAAGAGGTCGACGAGCTCGAAGAGGTGCTCAACGAGCTCGTCTTCGAGATGCGGGCCGTGTGCATCCTGGCTGGGCGCTCGCCCCAGGACGCCGAGAGCCTCGCCGGCGTCCTCCAGATCATCTCGGCCATTGAGGCCATCGGTGGGGCCGCCATCGACATCTCGCGGATCGTGAGTCGCCGACTCGGGATTCCCGCCCCGCTCGTCGCCGACCTCGCCGGGGCGGAGGAGATCTCGCACCGCGTCCGCATCCGCGAGGACTCACCCATGGCGCACCGCTCGCTGGCCGATCTCGAGCTCCCCACCGAGGTCGGGATGCGGGTGGTGGCCATCCGGCGCATGAAGGACTGGATCGCCGACCCCGACGGCGACGCCGTGGCGCTGCCCGACGACGTGTTCATCCTCCAGGGGTCCCCCGAGGGGATCCCCGAGGTCCGCCGCCTCGCCGCGGCTCCCGAGTGGCGGCCGCCACCGGTGGAAGAGGACCCGGCGATCACCGACCTCGACCGCGCCGTCGACGTGCTCGTCGAGATGAAGAACATGTCCGAGGTGTGTGTTGGTCTCGCCTACTCGGCGCTCCTGTTCCGCGACCAGGGCCTCGCCGCGGAAGTCGTACACCTCGAGGATCGGCTCGACGAGATGCGTGAGCGCCTCGAGTTGTGGGTGCTCCGGGCCAGCGCCGACACCGTCGACCCGGGCCGTCTGCGAGGACTGCTCCACCTTGGGGCGGCGTCGGAAGCCATCGGCGACGCCGCCCAGCAGATGGTGTGGCTCGTCGAGCACGGCGAGGAACTCCACCCGGTGCTCACCGCAGCCCTCGGTGAGAGCGACGAGGTGATCGTGCGGATGCCGATCGCCGACACGGCACCCCTCGCGGGGCGGCTGTTGCAGGACGCCCGGCTCGAGATGGAAACCGGGTTCTACCTGCTCGCCATCCGTCGCGGTGGCCGCTACATATACCGGCCCCGGCCGTCGGTGGTGTTGCAGGCCGGTGACGACCTGATCGCCAGCGGCCCCGACGAGGGACGCGATCGCCTCGGCGAATTGTGCGGCTACCGGGTGCACGACGACGAGGACACCGGCGAGATCGAACTGGTGCCGCTCGGCGGTGGCGAGGGTTCCGCCGGCCGCTGACCCCGTGTTCGTCCGGTAGCGTCCAAAGTCATGGGAAAGCTTGCGATCTCCGTTCCAATCCCCGGTGGCGACCTGCGCGATTCGCTGACCTACGCGCAGGAAGCGGAGTCCCTCGGGTACACCGACGCGTGGCTCGCCGAGGTCGGGGGACCCGACGCGTTCTCGATTGCCGGAGCGCTCGCGGTCGGTACCGGCATGCGGATCGGCACCGCCGTCGTGCCCATCTACAACCGCACCCCGATGGTGCTCGCCATGACCGCGGCTTCGCTGTCGCAACTGTCGGGCGGAAACTTTGTGCTGGGCATCGGCACTTCGAGCGAGAACATCGTGGCGAAGTGGAACGGCATTCCCTTCGACATGCCCTACACCCGCATGCGCGAGACCCTCGAAGTCGTAAAGCGCCTCCTCGCGGGGGAGAAGGTCACCTTTGAGGGAGAGACGCTCCGACTCGACGGGTACCGCATGACGGTGCAGAACCAGGGGGAGCCGAAGGTCTACATCGGTGCGCTCAACCGCCGGATGCTGCGGCTCGCCGGCGAGATGGCCGACGGGGTGATCCTCAACATGCTCGCGCCGGAGCACCTCAAGGTGATCCTTGCGGAAGTGCAGCACGGCGCCGAGGCCGTCGGGCGAGATCCCGGGGAGATCGAGTCGGTGGCGCGCATCCATATGGTCTACGACCAGCCCTTCGACCTCGCCGCGATGGTCGTGCGCGCCGTCTTCGGCGCCTACGCCGCCACCACCGTCTACAACCGCTACTTCCGCTGGCTCGGCTTCGAGGCCGAGGCGGAAGCGATCGCCACAGCCTGGGCGGCCAAAGATCGGGACGGTGTGGCCGCCGGGGTGAGCGATGAGATGGTGCGCACGATGGCCGTCACCGGGACCGCCGCCGAGTGCAAGGCCACGCTCGACGCCTACTTCGAGGCGGGCCTCGACGTCGCCGCGCTCAACCCGCTGACGGTGGATCCGGCCGACGCCTACCGCATGATGCGAGAGCTCGCACCCGGCTCCTGACGGAGGCCACTGCGGAACGCGCTGCGCTCAACGACGAATGCGAACCCGCCGCCTCGGCCTCGCTGCGCTCGGCGACTAGGGCGGGCCCGCCT
>DATDOY010000016.1:0-14842 GCA_035293045.1 Acidimicrobiia bacterium | reverse complement strand
CTCGACCTTCACCGTCTCGCGATTGGCGCCGTTGGTGCCCGATGGCGTCAACACGCTCGAGTGCCTCGACGGACTCGCCCGGGCGGGACTCGTGCGTGCGAATCACTCCGCCGCGGAAGCAACGTGGGCGTTCGTTCACGCGCTGTCGGCCGACACCGCGTACCAGGGGGTGTTGCCGAGCCAGCGTGCCCTCCTCCACGAGTCCGCCGCCCGTCACCTCGAGGCCGATCTGCACACACCCCACGATGCCCTTGTCGACGAAGTCGCCTACCACTACGAGCGGAGCAACAACGACGGCAAGGCCGTCGAGTTTCTCCACCTCGCCGCGGCCCGCGCCGCTCATGCGTATTCCAACGCCGAGAGCCTCAGTCACATCGAGCACGCCCTTGAGCGAGCGCTTGCACTCCCCCAAGACGAGCGCGCGCGGGCCGAGGTTCGCCTGCTGGAGTTGCACGGCGACATCCTCGTCAGAGTCGGCGACCGCCTCGACGCCGCGGCCGCGTACTCGGACGCCATCAACCGGGTTTCCAAGCGCGAGCCCATCGAGGCGGGCCGACTGCACGGCAAGATCGCCTACGCCCTCCTGTGGTCGGAACCGCGCGACAACGCGGCCGTCGAGGAGCATCTGGATCGTGCCACGATCTTGCTTGAACAGGCGGGAGAAGAAGCGCGAGGAAGTTGGATCGACCTTCAGATCACGCGCGGCAACTTTTACTACCTCCAAAACCGCCTCGATGAGCTGCTCACGCTCGTCGATGCCGTCGATCCGGCCGTCCGGGCCGGAGCTAGCCCCCTCCAGCGCTTCGACTTCCTTGGCGTCCGCCACATGGCGGATCTTCGCCTCTACCAATTCGCCCTCCCGGATGCCTCGATGGAGCCGCTCCAGGAGCGCGTCGATCTCGCGCGCGACCTGGGCGACCCCGGACGCCTCGCGGCGGCGCACTTCAGTCTCGCCTTCTCCCATCTCTGGCGGATCGAACTGGACGAAGCGATCGCACAGTTCGACCACGCCCTCAGCGGAGCGGAACGCGTCGGCGATGACCTGCTGCAAACGCAGTGCCTCGTCCATCTCACGACCGCGAGAAGGCGTGAGGGCAACCGCGCCGCGGTGCGCGAGTTGGGGGGTGCTGCGCTCGAGCGGGCGCAGACGATGGGAAGCGCGGGCTACACGGGTATGTGCCTCGGCAACCTGGCCTGGGCGGCGTGGGCCGACGGCGACCGGGACGCGGCGGCGCTCCTCGCCGAGGAGGCGATGACCATCTGGGGCGGCGATGACTACCCCGTCCGCGGCACCGCGCTGTGGCCGTTGATCGCCGTCGCCGTCGCTCGGGGGGAGCTCGGCCGGGCGCGCGAACTCTTGCCCCACCTGCGTCAGCCGTGGGAACTCGCCATGAGCCCCGAACTCGAGGCCGCGTGTGTCGCGGCCGAGGAGGCCGCGAACGCCGACGCCCTCCTCGACGAGGTGCTCCGCCTCGCCATCCGCGACCGCTGGCTCTGATGAGCTAGCTCAGCGCGGCGATTCCTCCGGCGATGGTCGACGAGATACCGACGGCCGCGAACATCCAGCCGATGAATCGGGAGGCTTGCTCTCGCAGTTCCCTGTGCATCTCGACCCGCAGGCACTGGATCTGCTCACCGAGACGAGACTCGAAGACTCCGAACCGCAGGTCCATGCGTTCCTCTATCGCGGCGAGGTCCTGCCTGGTTGCCACATCGGCCCAGCCGACGGGTGGGAGCATCTCCATCAGACTGTTCGCCACCTCATCCCCGAGCGAGGCTCGAAACGCCTCGTAGATCTGGTGTCGCATCTCTTCCGTTATCGCCATCGTCGTCCTCTCACGATTCCTCCTGTGCGGGAAGAGTCGTGAGCCCGACTCATGCGACGTGCCGCCAGCGTACAACCGCCGTGTGACGCCGAACTCCGTTCCGGTCCGAGCGCGGGGTCAGCCGTCGAGCAGCTCGCGAATCTCAGCGGCAAGCCCGTCCATCTGGAGCTGTTCGGCGTCGTGGAGCGCGATGGTTAGGTCTGTACGGGCTCCCCCGTCGTCTCCCCGCGCGTGGAGGAGCCGGCCCCTCCACGTCCGCGTGCGGGTCGCGTTCGGGAGGGTCGGCATGGCCTCCTCCATGGCCAGGGCGGCGTCGAGGAGGCGCTCCGCCCCGTCGAGATCTCCGACGGTCATGGCCAGCATGCCGAGGTAGCGGTCGGCCGCGCCGTGGTGGAACGTGCCGGCGGCGGGCGCGAGGAAGAGCCCGCTGTGCTCGTCGAACAGATCGAGGATGATTGCCGCGGCGTCGCGGTCGCCGAGGCGGGCCGCCGTTTCGGCGAACAGCGACACGGTGATGGGCCACGTCTGGTCGTGCGGAAGGGCGGTCAGGTCGTTTCGGCCTGCCTGCAGAATCGCACCAGCCTTCTCGGGATGCCCCGTTTCGACATACGCCAGCGCGAGACCGGCTCGGAACCCGGGAAGGCTGGGGTTGGCGGCAACCACGCCTTCCAGCGCCGGGAGAAACTCCTTGAGACGACCGGTTTCCCGGTGGAGCACATACTGGTTCGCGGCCCAGACGTTCAGGGCGTTGGTGTCGTCGCCCGCGTGGACGATCTGCTCCGCCGCTGCGGCCTCGGCGTCGTTCCACCGCCCGTCCACCGTCGCCCGCATGATCCGCCAGGCGTGCACGTAATACGCCGGGTACCACGAGCGGGTCGCCTGCCCGAGCTGCTCCATCTCGTCGCGCACCTGGTCGAACCCGTCGAGGTCGCCTCGAGCGAGGCGCGCCGTCGCTCGGTACCCGAGACCAAACGTCGCGACGTAGGAGTCGCTCACCGCTTCCTTGAGCTCCAGCATCTGGTCGGCGATGGCGGCCAGCTCATCCACGTGTGGAGTGCCGAGCAAGGCGCTGGCCCGTGAGTGGAGGGCACGCCCAAGGGTCGCGGGGTCGCCGGCCTCCGCCGCCAAAGCGACCGCTTCGTCGGCCAACACGTACGCCTCGTCGCGCCGACCCTCTACGTCGCCCGTGAAGAACGCCAGCTCGGCAAGGAACAGCGCTCGGGCCAGCGGGTGCTTGTCGGCCGCCATCGACAGACCAGTGTGCAGGAGCTCCAGAAGCTCCGGATCGTGCACCCCGACTTGACCGAATCGGTGGCTGATATCGGTGGCTCGGGCCAAGCGCTCGATGTCCCTCGCCGTAATGGCTTCGCGGCCGGCTCGGATCGCGAAGGCCCGACCCCTCGTGCGAGGGCCCAACACCGATCGCACGCGGGCGATGTCGGCGAGGACGTCGGAGCGCAACTCGTGGTGGGCCGACACTTCCCGATCCAGGGCGGCGAGGCCGCGTTCGAGCCAATCGACCGACTCCTCGAGCGCCAAGCGCTCCGCGGCTTGCCGACCGGCGGCGAGGCTGTATCGACCGGCGCGTTCGACCTCTCCCTCTGGTACCGCCTCGAGGAAGTGATGGGCGAGCGCCTCGACATGCGACTCAGGGTTCGGCATCCCCTCGATCGCTTCGCCGACGCGGCGGTGCAGCCGCACTCGCCGGGTCGCCCCGATGCTCTCGACGAGCGCGTGTCGCACCAGCGAGTGCGAGAACGTGTAGACGCCGGGCTCCTCGTCGAGGAGACCCGCGTCCACCGCTTCCTCGACGGCGTCGAGGACGGCGTCGCCCTCGCCCGCTTCGGGGAGCGATTCGAGCAGCCGCAGCTCGAACGACGGCCCGATCAGGGCACCGACGGTCAAGGCCGCGCGGGCGGCTTCGGACAACCGGGCGATCCGCTGGCCCACCAGGTCGCGAACCGTCTCCGGCAGCGTGAGGTCGCCGGCCCGCACGTCGGACGTCCACCGCTCGTTCTCGTCCTGGTAGATCACGCCCGTCTCGGCGAGGTGGCGGAGGATCTCGGCGATGAAGAAGGGGTTGCCGTTCGTTTCCTGATGGAGCAGCGTGACCAGCTCGAGCCCCCGCTCGTCGAGATCGTGGCCGGCGGTGGCCGACACGAGCGCGGCGATCCCGTCAACGTCGAGTCCGCCGAGGGTCAGCCGGTCGCCCGTGCCTTCGCGGCGCAGGTGGACGAGCAACTCTCCCAACGGATGGGCGTCGTCGACGTCGCCATCGCGGTACGTGGCAAGAACGAGGAGACCCATCGGACGCTCCGAGCGGAGCACGTGGCGGAGGAGGTGGAGCGTCGGCTTCGCAGCCCAGTGCACGTCGTCGACGACGAGCAAGATCGGTGAGACGTGCGACGCCGCCGACAGCAGCGCGGTCACCGCCTCGAACAGCGCCCAGCGCTCTGCCTCCGGGTCGGAGTGGGTGGGCTCGGGCAGGTTCGGCACCAGGGACGCGAGGTCGGGGATCACGCGTATGAGTTCGCCGACGCCTCCCACCGCGCTGAGATCAACCGAGCCACTCGTCACGAGCGCGCGCAACGCCTCCGCGAAGGGCTGGTACGGCACGCCGAGGTCGTCGTCGCAGCGGCCGTAGAGGACGACTGCGCCATCGTCGTAGATACCGGTGGCCACGGCCCGCACGAGCGCGGTCTTGCCGATCCCGGGTTCGCCGGAGATCAGAACCGCCTCGCAGCCATCCTCCCTGGCGCTCGCCCAACGCTCCATGAGCAGGGCCCGCTCGGCCGTGCGACCCACGAAGGCCGCTTCGCGTGCGAGCACCGTGGGAAGCGGCGGGCGTGCGGGCAATTCCGGACCGGGCAGGAGGGCGCCGGCCGCGCCGAACGGCGCGGCACCGCCGAGCAGATAGACGCGCTCGGGACGCGACAGGTCCTTCAGCTCGCGCTCTCCCACTTCCGTGAGCACGAAGTCGTCCCCGACCTGGTCCAGAAGAACCTCGGCGGCCGATCGCGACAACAGGATCTCCGCGCCTGCCGCGAGCGCACGGATGCGCGCCACGCGATTGACGGCGGGGCCGAAGTAGTCGCCGTCGCGCTCGATGGCCTCCCCCATATGGATGGCCATGCGGGCCCGGATCTCGATCCCCTCGGGCCACGCCTCCGCGGCAAGCGCGGCGCAACCAGCGAGCGCGGCGCAACCAGCGAGCGCGGCGCTGGCCGCGTCCGATGTGCGAGCGAACACTGAGAAGGTCGAGTCGCCTTCGCCCTTGGCCTTGAGGAGGTGCCCCCCGTGGGTCTCCACGGCCTCGCGCATCAACGCGTCGTGGCGCTCGAGAGCCTCGGACATCGACCGGGGCGCCGAATCCCACAACCGAGTCGAGCCCTCGATGTCGGTCAGCAGGAAGGTGACGACGCCGGTGGGCAGGGAGCGATCCGAAGCCAACAGCGAAGGGGGGCCTTGGGCTGCCGGCGGCGCCCCGACGGCGGCATCGTGCATGAGGATGGCTTGCTCGAGATCGCGAAGCTCGGGCGAGGGATCGATGCCGAGTTCCTCGCCCAGGTAGGCGCGCAAATCCTGGTAGGCGCGCAAGGCGTCGGCCTGTCGCCCGGCGCGATAGAGCGCCAGCATGCGCACCCCCCATAGGCGCTCGCGCAGTGGGTAGCGGGCCGTGAGGGCTTCGAGCTCCGACACCAAGTCGCCGTGGCGGCCAGCGGCGAGATCGGCGTTCACCCGCTCTTCGAGCAGGCTCAGCCGCAACTCTTCGAGGCGCGCCGCCTCGGCGAGTGCGAAGGGCTCGTCGGCCAGATCCCCCAGGGACGGGCCCCGCCACACGGCGTCGGCCTCCCGGAGCGACTGCGCGGCGGCGGCATGGTCGCCGCGCCCCAGGGCCTCGCGGGCCCGCGCCGAGAGCAGCTCGACCAGGCCGGTGTCGATGGCCTCGGGCTCGGCGCGCAGGAGGTACCCCGACTCGACGGAGTCGATGCGCAGTGTGTCTGCGCCGCCCATGATGCGGCGGAGCCGTGACACGTAGCTCTGAAGAGTCTTGACGGCGCTCTTGGGTGGGTCGTCGCCCCACAGGGCGTCGATGAGACGGGCCTCGGAAACGGCTTCGTTGGCGTGGACGGCCAAGACGGCCAGCAGCCGCCGCTCTTTCGGGCTGATCTCCGCAACCGGTTGCCCCTCGAGATCGACGACCTCGAGGGGTCCAAGCATCCGTACTCGCATGGCCCCGACCGTACGCACCCCCGCTTGCGGGCCGACCGGGGCCGACCTCAGCCATTCCTCAGCCCGTCCGCAACCGGTGGGGTGCACCCTCGCACTGGAACGAGGCGCCCACCACGGAACGGGTGCCCATTTTCACACAGGGAGAACCCATGCGACGCACAGACCCCAAGATCCAGCTCCTCCGCCGAGTCGGGCTCAGAGATGAGACCGACCGGGAGTTGGCCGAGCTGGCCCCGCTCGTCGACGAGGTCGAGTTCGACGTCGGCGACGTGCTCATGGAAGAAGGCCGTACGGCCTTCGAGGCCTTCATCATCGTCGAGGGCACGGCCAGCGTCTCGATCGACGCCCATCACATTGCCACCCTCGGACCGGGCGAGATGGTGGGCGAGATGGCGCTTCTCGACCACAGCCCGAGATCGGCGACGGTGACCGCCGCCACCCCCATGCGCCTCCTGGCCATGGACCCTCGGAGCTTCGCCTCGCTGCTGCGCCGCCCCACGATCGGGTGGCGGGTCGCGGCGGAGTTGGCCCAGCGCCTCCGCCGCGCCGAGGGCGCGCCCACGTTCGATGACCGTCGCGCGAGCGGCGCCCAGGCCTGAGGGGGACGACATGAAGCGACGCACAACCATTCTCACCATCGCCGGAGCCGACCTGGCCCTCCTCGCGATCGGCGCCTGGGCGTTCTATGGCGTCGGCACGCACGTGGAGGCGGTCACGGTGGCAGACGCGGTCGAGCGCTACCGGGATGCGGCCGACGCGGCGCCTGCCCCCGCGGAGAGCACCGATTCGGGCGCTCCGCTGCGCGCCGGCGTTCCGGGTCAGCCCCAGGCGGCGTCGCAGCCGGCGGCTGGGACGAACGACCCCGCTGGGACCGGGGTGCCCACGGCGGGTCCCGCCTGCTCGGCGACGGCGGCGAAGTGCGCAGGGGGTGAATGAGGGCGTCGAACTGGCGAGGGTTGTGACCCCGTGGGGTTACGAATCCTCGCCAGAAGGCTCGGGGGGTGGGGTGTCACGCCGGCGCCAGGGTCGGAGCGCCGATCCGCCGTCGTCGATCCCCACTTCCTCGACGACACCGACCGCGGGAACGGCGTCGCTGGCCTCCGACTCGTCGTACCACTCCTCGGGGGTGTGACCGAGCACGCGCACGCGCCACAAGTGGCTGAGCACGATCTTGATCGCCGCGGTGGCCGGCACCGCCACCAGCAGGCCGAAGAACCCAAACAGCGAACCGCCGAGCAGCAACACGACCATCACGACGACCGGGTGCAGCTTCACCGCCCGCTTCATCACCAGCGGACTGATGAAGTGGTTGTCGATCTGCTGCACGATGAGGAGCACGAGGGCGGCCCAGATCGCCGTCGACGGCTGAGCGGTCGTGAGCGCGATCAACACGGCGGGGACACCGCCGATGTAGGGACCGATCAACGGGACGAGGTTGAAGAACCCGGCGATCATCCCGATGAGGAGCCAGAACGGGAGATCGATCAGCCACAACCCGACGCTCGACATCACCCCGACGACGAACGCCACCACGAGTTGGCCGCGGAAGAACCCGCCGAGCGCGTGGTTGAGCCGGCGCGACACGAGGATCACGTCCTCCTTGACGCTCGTCGGGATCAGCTCCTCGGACACGCGGCGCAGGTGCGGGAGATCGATCAAGAGGTAGAAGGCGAAGATCGGGGCGAGGATGAAAATCAGCAGCACCTCGAGGACCCGAAAGCCGATTTCGCTCGCCGTCTTCAACGACTCGCCGATGTCGACCTGCTTGCCGTCGTCTTGCGCGAACCGGTCGGCGAGATCCTCGCGGTCGAACTCGAACGGCGTTCCCTGGAGATCCTCGGCGCGCTCGTCGATCCAGTGTTCGATGCGGTCCTGGACCTCGGGCCACCGCTCCGAGAGGTCGTGCGCCTGGTCCTGAATGGCGGGAATGGCGAGCAACACCATCACGGTGACGGCGGAAAGAAAGACGAGGTAGGCCAAGCCGGCGCCGGCCGCGCGCGGCAGGCCCCGGTCGTTGAGCCACGTCACCACTGGGTTGAGGAGAAAGACGATCATCCCGGCCAGGATCAAGGGCGGGAACACCACGGCGACCTTCGACGCAATCCAAAAGAAGACCGCCACCGCCAAGGCAAGGCCGACGATCGCCCAGCCCACCGAGCCCGCCCGGCGCAGGATCTCCGAGACGGCCTCGGAGGGCCTCTCGGGATACTGAGCACCTCGCTTGCGCCCGTCGGGCTCCTCGCCGTCGACCGCCGCACGACTCGCGGGTTCGAGCGACGAGTCGTAGCCGGTCGGATCCACGCGGCCAGGCTAACGCCCGGTCGATTGCGCGAGGTCGAGCGTCGCCTCCTCGACCAAGAGGGCCGCCCGGGCCACCGCGTCCTCGGCGTCGTACGCCCGGTCGACGAGGGCCCGCAGCGCGACGGCGTCGCCGACCCGCTCGACCGCTTCCCGTTCGACAATCCCGGCCACGATCGCGACGGAGCCCACCGAGGCGCGTCGGGCCCACTCGAGGACGCCTCCGACCACCTTGCCCTCAAGGCTGGCCAGGTCGAAGCGTCCCTCGCCGGTGACGACCAACCCGGCACCGTCGAGGGCGCCGTCGAGTCCGGCGGCGTCGGCCACCACGTCGAACCCGGCCTCGAGTCGGGCGCCGATGGCGGCGAGGCCACCGGCGAGCCCACCGGCGGCGCCCGAGCCCGGCAGCCAGGCGGCGTCGACGCCGGTCTTCGCGGCGTAGTCGGCGGCGAGACGCTCGAGCCGGCGCGTGAGCAATTCGACCTCACGCTCGGTCGCGCCCTTCTGCGGACCGAAGAGCCGTGCCGCGTCGATGAACGGGGTCGTCACGTCGCACGCCACCACGACCTCCGCGCCTTGAAGGGACCACCGCAGCGCATCGAGCGCGCCGAGGCCGCCGTCGGTCGTCGCGCTCCCACCCACCCCAACGACGATCCGCCGAGCGCCGGCGCGCAACGCGGCGGCGATGAGTTCACCCGTCCCGCGCGTGGTCGCGTCGAGGGGGCGGTTCGCGCCCCCCGTCAGTGCGAGACCACTCGCGCGCGCCATCTCGACGACCGCAGTGCCGTCGGGCAGCACGCCATATTCGGCCTCAACGGGATCGCCGAGCGGTCCGCTGACGCGCGCGGACCGCCGCCTCCCCCCCTGAGCCGCGAGCAACGCGTCGAGCGTTCCCTCCCCGCCGTCGGCGAGCGGCACCTGTCGGATGTCGGTGAAGCCGGCTCGGTCGAGCCCCCGGGCCATCGCCGCGGCGGCTTCGTGCGCGGTCAGCGATCCTCGAAACTTGTCGGGACACACCACGGCGGGACCACGCGCCACCACATGATCGCCCGAGAAGGTCACCGGGTTAGATTGCCTGCTCATGCTCGATCGCGTCCCGCTCCTGACCAAAGAACTCGCACCCTACGAGGGATACGCAGGCCAGGAGGCGGTCGACGAACTCCGCAAGCTCGCCGAACCGCTCAAAGGGGCCAGGGTGCTCCACGTCAACGCGACGGCGTTCGGCGGCGGGGTCGCCGAGCTGCTCGGGACGGTCGTTCCCCTGATGCGCGACCTCGGACTCGACGCCGAATGGCAGGTCATCCACGGCAGCGATGACTTCTTCAACGTCACCAAGGCGATGCACAACGCTCTGCAGGGCGCCGACATCCCCTGGACCTGGGAGATGCAAGAGACGTACCTCGACAAGTTGCGCGAGAACGCGCAGGCGTTCGAGGGCGAGTACGACTTCGTGATCATGCACGACCCGCAGCCGGCGGCGATCCTCGCCTTCCTCGAGGAGGGCCACACCAACCGGCGCAACGTCGAGACGAAGTGGATCTGGCGGTGCCACATCGACCTGACCGACGCCAACCAGCAGGTCTGGGAGTTTCTGCGGCCGTATGTCGAGCGCCACGACGCGTCCGTCTGGACCATGCAGCAGTTCGTTCCGGCGAGCCTCGGGATGGACCGGGTTCGCATCATCCCGCCGGCCATCGACCCGACGGCTCCCAAGAACCTCCCCCTCGATCGCGCGCTCGTCGACGAGATCGTCCGCCAGTACGGCGTCGACCTCACCCGGCCGATCATGTGCCAGGTCAGCCGCTTCGATCCGTGGAAGGACCCGGTCGGCGTCATCGAGGCGTACCGCATCGCCCGCAAGGACATTGAGGGGCTGCAGTTGCTCCTCGCGGGGTCGATGGCGACCGACGACCCCGAGGGTTTCCACTACTGGGACCTCGCCGAGGAAGCCCGGGCCGACGATCCCGACATTCATATGGTGTCCAACATCCAGCAGGTCGGCGCGGTGCAGATCAATGCCTTCCAGCGCGCGTCCGACGTCATCGTGCAGAAGTCGCTCCGGGAAGGCTTCGGGCTCACCGTCGCCGAGGGGCTGTGGAAGTCGCGTCCCGTCGTCGGCGGGAAATGCGGAGGGATCACGATCCAGATCCGCGACGGCGTGGACGGGTTCCTCGTCGACTCGATCGAAGAGTGCGCGGCCCGGTCCGTCGAACTGCTAAGCGACCCCACCCGCGCCGACGCCATGGGCCGGTCGGGCCAGGAACACGTCTTCGGGCAGTTCCTCACCACCCGACTGATCGCCGACTGGCTCCGCTTGTTCCACGAACTCTCGGGATAGACCTTCCGCGTGATCGTCGTCTCCCACCGGGGGCCGGAGCGCTTTGAACGGGTCGGTGACGGCTTCCGGCGCACTCGCGGCGCCGGCGGCGTCGTCAGTGCGCTTCGCCCGGTGCTCGGCGGCACCGACACGACGTGGGTCGCCGCAGCCATCGGTGATGACGACCGCGCCGCTGTCGCGGCGGGCGCGGCGGTGTCGCCGGACTTCGACCTGCGCCTTCTCGCCCTCGATCCGACCGCGCACCACCTGCACTACGACCTCATCTCCAACTCGCTCTTGTGGTTCCTGCATCATGGGCTGTTCGATCTCCCGCGCCGGCCCGTGATCGACCGCCGATTCACAGAGGCGTGGGACGGTTATCGAGCGGTGAACGAGGCCTACGCCAGGGAGGTCGCGACGATCGCGCCCGACGCCGAAACGGTCGTCGTCCACGACTACCACCTCGCCCTCGTCCCCGGGATGCTGGCGGCCGCTCGACCCGATCTGCGCGTCGTGTTCTTCCAGCACACGCCGCACTGCGGCCCGACCTCGGTGCGCGTGCTCCCCGAGAGCGCGGCGATCGAGATGCTCGGTTCCATGGGTTCCGCGCCCGCGGGCTTTCACGTCCCGCGCTGGGCCAGCGCGTACGCAGCGTGTCATCGCGAGATCCTCGGGGCCGACGCGCTCCCCCCGACCTTCGCCGCTCCCCTGGGCATTGATACCGCCGCCCTCGACGAGAGCGCTCAATCCGAGGAGGCGCGCGCCGAGGCCCAACACATCGCCACGCTGGTGGGCGATCGGCGCGTCATCCTCAGGGTCGACCGCATCGAACCCTCGAAGAACGTGGTGCGGGGATTTCGCGCGTACGACCTCATGCTCGAGGAACATCCCGAGTGGCGCGAGCGAGTGGTCTTCCTCGCGCTGCTATATCCCTCGCGCGAGGGGCTCGCGGAGTATCTCGCGTACGCCCAAGAGGTCGAACAGGCCGCCGCCGCGGTCAACAACCGCTGGGCCACCGGTGACTGGCAGCCGGTCGTCATCGACACCGAGGACACCTATGCCAGGAGCATCGCCGGACTCGGAGGGTTCGACGTCCTGCTCGTCAACCCCGTGAAGGACGGACTCAACCTGGTGGCGAAGGAGGGGGCCTACCTCAACGGTCGCGACGGCGTGCTCGCGCTCTCGCACGAAGCCGGCGCCTTCGACGAGCTCGGCGAGGCCGCCCTCGTCGTCCATCCCTTCGACATCGGGCAAACCGCTGACACGCTGCATGCCGCGCTCGCGATGGATCCTACTGAGCGCGCCGAGCGGGCCAGACGGCTCCGCGCCCTAGCGTCGGCGCGCACCTGCCAGCGCTGGCTCGACGATCTGCTCTCGCACGCCCGTCGGTAGCGACGGGCTCGTCGCTACCGGCAACTCGAGGGGTCGGCCTCCTCCGGGACGCGCTCATCCCGCCGGTCACCTCTGGACGGCATTCCCGAGGGCGCCAAGCACCCTCACGAGTTCGGCCGGTCCCGAAACCCGTTCATCGGCCCGGGCGAGCAGCGGCTCGGGTGCCTCCTCGGACTGCACCGCCAGTTTGACCGCCCAGCGAAGGTGGCGGGAGCCGACCATCGCATCGAGGGCATCGAAGGCGGCGAGGTCGCCGCGGTCGTCGCCGGCGAACAGGGCGCAGTCGAATCCGTCGGCGAGGGCCGTCGCGGTGGTTCCCTTGTCGACCGCCACGTCGGGCCGCAACTCGAGCGCCATGCGGCCCTCCGCTGCTGCGAGCCCGTGGCGCCGCGCGATGTCGCGTCCGATCGCGAGGGCTTCGTCGCCTCGGTCGGGCGCGGCGCGCCAATGGATCACGCACGACACTTCGCCCTTGCGCTCGACATAGAGCCCCGGCAAGGCCCGTTCGATGTCGGCCGCCGCTTGTTCAGCGACGCCCAGAAACGGTTCGACGGCCGCGTCGAGAACGACCGCTCCGTCCACGAGTCGCTCCATGCCGTACAGCCCGGCGAGAACGAGGCCCGGAACGGGAAGGGCGCGGCGGAGGAACGAGACGGTGCGGCCGCTGACAACACCCACGCGACCGAAGGCGGCGACGAGAGCCTCGAGCGCAGCGGTCGTGCCCTGTACGGGGCGCGCCGCCGACGGATCGTCGACGATCGGCGCGAGCGAGCCGTCGAAATCCGTGAGGATGACGGAGCGCTCGGGATACTCGAGGAGGGGTCCGAAGGGATCAGGTGACGACACGGAGGGAAACTAGCGTCCCGGTCGTGCGCTCTTTCCGTCCGCTCCTCACCGGTGTGCTCGCGGCGGTCGCGCTCGCCCCCGCCTGCAACACAACCGAGCGCGTGGACCTTCTGTTTCGCGCTCCCGAAGGATCGCACGCTCGATACACCGTGGCCGTCGACTCGGAGGTCATCACCGAGCTCGTGGGACCGCCGGAGCGAACCCGCGAGCGCGTCGTGCTCGCCGCCGAACAGCTCGTGCTCGCCCTCACCGACACCGAAGCCGACCTGCGGATCAGCATGACGCGCGCAGGAGAACGTCCGCGGGTGTTCGAAGTTCGCCTCGACCCGCGCGGCGGCCTCGCCGAGATCGACCGCGTCGAGGGCTTGCCGGTTGAGGCGCTCGGCGAGCTAGGACCATCGCGCCTCATCCTGCTCGCGAGCGGTCTCCTCCCTGGCCGACCGCTTCGGGTCGGCGGGGAATGGGACATCGAGCGTCAGCTCGAACTCCCGGAAGGCAATGGACGCTTGCGGGGGACGGGGCGGCTCATGAGCCTGCGCGTCGAGGGCGGCGTCGACCTCGCGCGGGTGCGCGCGGAGACGTCGCTGCCAGTGGACCGGACCCTCACGCTGCCCGAGGGGAGGGTGCGGCTGTCGGGGACGGAATCCACGACCGCCACCCTCGACTACGTCATCGACGATGGCACCGTACAGCGAGCCAAATCGATCACCACCGGGCGCTTCGCGCTGGTGGTCACGCCCCCGGCGGGCGGGCTCGCCCCGGTGGAAGGACACCTCACGGTCCGGGTGGAGAGCACGACCTCCCGAACCAGCACCGCGACGACACCGCCGCGCGACGCCTGAGGCGGCTACGCGGTCGTCGGCGTTGTCGCGCTGTCGAAGTTGGTACCGGCGCGGATGATCAGGTCGGCCTGCTCCGTGCCTGCGAACAGGCCCTCGGCGTAGGGCTCGGCTCGGGCCGACGGGCTGACCTGCGGCGCCAAGGCGGTCGCCTCGCGTTCGAAGCCCGGCTTGAAGTAGACGACGGTCTCGACTTCCGTGGGGGCGTTGCTCGGCTCGAGCGTTTGATATCCGAGTTGCTTGAGCTGGTCGGTGACCGCCCCCGCGAGCCCCGGCTTGCGCGCGGCGTTGAACACGATGACGGTCACCTGGCTCGGCGAGCGCAGGCCGAGGTCGAGGCCCTGCGTGGTCGTCGTGGTCTCATCGCCGACGGTGATCACACCGACGTCAGGCAATCGCGTGCCACCGCCGCCGGGAAGGTCGTCGGTGGCCCGCAAGAGCAGCACGCCGATCAGCACCGCAGCGCCGACGAGGCCGAGACCGCGGGCCGCCGCCGCCATCATCGATCGCGGGAAGGTGCCTGGTACGGCTGCGCGCTGGCGCGTGGGAACTCCGACGAGGGAAGTCACGGCGACACGTTATCCCCGAGTCGGCCCCGACGACCGGGTCCGAGTGTCACCGGCCCCGCGGGCCGACTTCCCGCCCCACGACGCGCCGCTTGCGGCGATCGTCGCGCCGCTGCCGGAGGCGAAGGATCAGCAGGGGGTCGTACTCATACGCACCCGGCACGTCAACGAGGTCGTTGAGCACCTGGTAGTAGCGCGTGCTCGACATGCCGAGCTCGGACCGGATGTAGGTCTCCTTGGGACCCGAGCGCTGCCAGCTCGAACGTTCGAAGTCGAGGACGGCGCGGTCCCGTTCCGAGAGGGTCATTGGGCCTCAAGAGTGGCCTCCGCGAGCGCGGGATACAAGCATTTCCGCTCGCGGGCCTGTTGACATCCGCAGGACCCTCGTGCACCACCCATGATCGTGTGTGAGTGCCTGCCCGCTCATGAGCGGGCAGGCACTCACACACGAGGGGGTTGGGAGCCGGGTGTCGGTTTCGAATCGACGACATCTTCTTTACAAGAGAAGTGCTCTACCAACTGAGC
>DATDOY010000015.1:0-3591 GCA_035293045.1 Acidimicrobiia bacterium | reverse complement strand
GAGAGGCGAGTGGCCATCAGCGAAGAAGTGCGGCACAGAATCTACGAGAGCTTTCGGGCGTCGTTCGGTGACGAGGTGGCGAACGGCATGATGGAGATGCTTCCCCCGGTCGGGTGGGCCGACGTGGCGACCAAACACGACTTGGCCGCGCTTGAGGAGCGCCTCGACTTACGGTTCGGGGCTCTCGAGGAACGCGTCGACGTGCGGTTCGCGGGGCTCGAGGAGCGCCTCGACCTGCGGTTCGCTCTCGTCGATGCGAGGTTCGCTCAGATGGATCAGCGCTTCGATCTCGTCGAGGCGCGCATGGGGGAACGGCTGGAACGGGCGCTGCGGGTGCAGTCGGCCCGCTTCATGACGGCCATGGCGGCCATGTTCACCGCCTTCAGCGTCATCGATCGTCTCATCTTGCGCTAGGCAACCGCCGCACCGGTCAGGGACGCACGTCGTAGTACTTCGCCAGATCTGCCGGCATGATGTGCGTCGGCGAGCGATGGAAGATCGCCCCGCAGCGCTCCTGGGCCCGGGCGATGAGACCCGAGCACACCGTCGTGCCGTCGACGAAGAAGCTGACCTTGCCCCCCGTCAACAGGTTGAGCGCGATCGAGGCAAAGAGCAGCGCGCCGATCCGATGATGTTGCTCGGCGGCCCACTCGGCGAAGTCGACCGCCTGCCGCCGGTCGTCGGCGCTCGCCCCGGTGTGCACGACCTTGTACTCGATGTCCCGGTACTCGCGGATGTGGGTACGGAACACGCCGCGCCGGTCGACGTCGATGAGGTCGCCGGCTTCCGAAATCACCAGGGCGGAGTGGCTCCAGTGCGCGAACACGCGGTCATCGCCGTGGATGCGGAGGCGCTGGCCGAACCGGATGAGTTTGCTCAGCAGGCGCGTGTTGTGCGTGAGGATGAAATCGCCGGGGACCCACGCCGTGGGCTCGTCTCCCGCCGGCCACGCGGTGACGCCCTCGCGCGCCACCGGCTGAAACTCGCGCTGCTGCTTCACAACAGCTCCCGGGCCTGCGCGGCGACGCCCGCCATCCCGAGAGCGTCGGCGTCCGCGGTGACCTCGGCGGCGAGTTCGGCCGACCCGTGAAGGCGCGCCCGCCACAACTTCGTGCGGGTCATGAGGGGGCGGGATCCCGTCGCAGTCTCCAACGCCAAAGCGGCGTCGTATCGCTCCGCCGCCTCAGCGTCATCGCCGCGTAACGCCGCGAGCATCCCGAGGTAGCGATCGGCCGCACCGATGGCGGCGACGGCCGACGCCACGACCACGAGCGTGCCCGAGTGGGGTTCGAGGGCGCTGGTGAGGTCGGCGGCGGCGTCCACCGCGCCGAGATGCGCGGCGGCCTGGGCGAGGAGGGCAACCCCGCCGAGCCAAGTGGCGTCGGGGGGGAGGCCGGCGGCACCGCTGGCGTGCGTGCGCTCGAACGCGGACCGGGCGACGTCGAACGCTCCGGCCTCGGCGGCGATGGCGGCGAGTCCGGCGCCGAACGCCATGATCGACGGCTGACCGGCGGCGACGTCGGTGATGGCGGGCACGAGTTCGCCGAACCGACCCTGTTCCCACATGGCCACCATGATCTGGGCGAGGCACAGGAACTGGTCGTTGGCGTGGCGGACGTCGGCCAGCGCAGTAATGGCGGCGGCTTCGGCGGCGGCGAAGTCGCCGCTGATCAGCATGTGGACGATGCGGTGGTTCACGGCCCAGAAGCCGTATTGACCCCGCATCCGCTCGGCCGCCTGTTCGAGTTCCTCGGTGTCGGCATTGAAGCCGGCGACGTCGCCGAGCGCGAGGCGGGCGCGGGCCCGTTCGTAGAGGCCCGAGTGGAGGATCGGCCCCTGGAAGCTGGCGTCGACGAGGTGCACCGCCCGGTCGCCGATTTCCAGACACTCGCGGGCCCGACCGAAATGGTGGAGGACGAACCCTCGGGCGGTGAGGGCGACGCTCATGGCGGCGACGTCGTCGGACTGCTCGGCGAGGGCCACCGCCTCCTGCGAGACCGCATCGAGATCGCCGAGGTGATGCGCGAGGCCGGCGAGGATGATGCCGGACATCACGCGTGCGCGCAGCCCAGGGTTGACGCCGGGCGCCTCGCACGCGGCGCGCGCGATGGCGATGACGTCGGGGGCGTCGCCACCCACGGGAAAGAAGCGGGTCGCGGCGGCGGCCGCTCGGGCTAGACCGTCGGCCGACCCGACGGCGCGCGCATCCTCTGCCGCGGCGACGGCGGCGACGCGACACGCCTCCCAGTCCGATCCGTGGTGGGTGTGCGTCTCGGCCAGCGTGATCAGGACCTCGAGGCGAAGCGCACGATCGGGGTCGTCGATCATCTCGAGGCTGGCGAGACTGCGCTCGAGGTGATCGAGCGCCTCTTCGAAGGCGGAGCGAGCGAGGGCGTCGAGCGCGGCGTCGAGCCCGTAGCGGGCGGCCTGCTCGGCGTAGCCGTCGGCCGCCGCCTCGGCGAAGTGCATGGCGAGGACGGCGGCTTGGCGATGGGCGCGGCCGCCGGCCTCGAGTGCTTCGCCGACCCGCCCGTGGAGGCGCATGCGTCGCGCCGAGGTCAGTCCGCCGTAGAGCGCGTGGCGAACGATGGCGTGCACGAACTCGAGCCGGCCCCCGCCGGCGTCGACGACGAGTTGGGCCTGCACGGCCTCGTCGAGCGCGTCGAGCACGCGGTCGGGGTCGCCGGCCTCGGCCACGCGCTCGAGAAACGACGGGGCGAAGCTTCGACCCACCACCGCGGCGACGGTGAGCGCTTGTTGCGCGGCGGGGGAGAGGCGCGCCAGGCGTCGGCCCACGACCTCGCGGACGCTGTCGGGGAGTTCGGTCACTCCGTGCGCGCCGCCACCCGTCAGGTCGTCGTGATCGCGCAGGCGCCCGGTCTCGGCGAGGTGGGCGAGCACTTCCTTGACGAAGAACGGATTGCCGTCGGTCTCGTCGTGCAGGGCGGCCGCGAAGGCGGTCATGCGGTCGTCCGCGGCGAACCCGCTGGCGGCCGCGACGAAGTCCTCGACGTCGTCGACCCCGAGTCCCTCGACGAGGAGGCGGTCGGCTCCGCCATCCCGACGCAGGTCGGCGAGGAGGTCGGCGAGCGGATGACCGGGGTCGAGGTCGGTGTCGCGATACGTGCCGAGCACCATGACCTTCATGGGAATCTCGGACCGGAGCACGTGCCGGAGAAGGAGCAGCGTGGGCTTCGATGCCCAGTGCAGGTCGTCGAGCACGAGGAGGATCGCGTTGTGCTCGGAAGCGGCGGCGAGCGCGCGGGTCACCGCCTCGAAGAGGAGAAAGCGGTCGGAGTCGGGATCGGAGGCGGCGGCGGGCGTGACCGAGAGACGCGGGCCGAGTTCGGGGAGGAGGCGGGCGAGGTGAGGACCGTCGTCGCCGACCGCCGCGGCGAGATCGGCGTCACCGAACTCGGCCAGCAGCGGTCGGAGCGCGGCGGCGAACGGTTGGTAGGGGACGGCGAGCCCCTCGTCGCAATGCCCGTGGAGGATCACGCCGGCCTCGGCGTGCGCGAGCCGGGCCATTTCGGCGGCGAGGCGGGTCTTGCCGATGCCCGGCTCGCCGCCGAGGAGCACGGCAAACCGCTC
>DATDOY010000014.1:0-16103 GCA_035293045.1 Acidimicrobiia bacterium | reverse complement strand
GGCAGCGGAATGATCCGGGCCCGTTCGAGGTCCGCGCGGGTGATCCCGCCGAGGGCGTCGGTCAAACGACGACGTTGACCAGCTTCGGCGGAACCACGATGACCTTGCGCGGATCGCCGCCGTCGAGTGATTCCTGCACCTTGGCCGATGCCATTGCGAGTTCCCGCATCTCGTCCTCGCTGATCTCCGCGGCCACCTCGATGCGGTCGCGCACCTTCCCATTCACCTGCACGATCATGGTCACCAGCTCGGCCTGGGCCAGCGCGGCGTCGAACGCGGGCCACGATTCCTCGTGGATGTGGCCGCCGCGGCGGCGGTCCCACAGTTCGGCCGTGATGTGCGGCGCCATCGGGGCGAGCACCAAGAGCAGGTGGTCGATGGCGTCGGAGAGGGTGGCACGGCGGGCCCCCTCGTCGGACTGGACGTAGCGGTAGAGGTCGTTGGTGAACTCCATCGCCGCGGCGATGGCGGTGTTGTAGGTCCAGCGGTCGAAGTCGTCGGTCACCTTCTTCACGAGCGCATGGCGCCCGCGGGTGATGAGGCGATCGGCGTCGGATTCGTCGCGATCAACAACGGTGCCGAGCTCCTCGGGAGTGATGGCGACGCGCCACAGGCGAGCCAGATAGCGGGACGCGCCGTCGACACCCCGGTCGCTCCAGTCGACGTCCTCCGTCGGCGGTCCCATGAACAGGTGGAACAGCCGCAGCGCGTCGGCCCCATGGCTCGCGAAATATTGGGCGGGACTCACGAGGTTGCCCTTGCTCTTCGACATCTTCGAGCCGCCCTCCAGGATCATGCCCTGCGTGAAGAGGTTGGCAAACGGCTCGCGGATCCCCTTGGGCCCGAGGCCGACGTCGGCGACCGCCTTCATGAAGAAGCGGGCGTACATGAGGTGGAGGATGGCGTGCTCGATGCCGCCGATGTACTGGCCGACGGGCATCCAGTGGGCAACCTTGTCGGCGCTGAAGGGCGCATTCTCGTTGGTGGCGTCGCAGAAGCGGAGGAAGTACCACGACGAGTCGACGAAGGTGTCCATCGTGTCGGTCTCGCGCACCGCCCCCTTCCCGCACCTTGGACAGTCCGCGTTGAGGAACGCCTCGTGCGACTTCAGGGGCGACTCGCCGGAGGGCTGGAACTCCACGTCCTCCGGGAGCACGACCGGAAGGTCGGCCTCGGGAACGGGCACGGTGCCGCACGAGGGGCAGTAGACGATGGGGATGGGACAACCCCAATAGCGCTGTCGCGAGATGAGCCAGTCACGCAGGCGGAAGTTGACGGTGGCCTCGCCGATCCCGCGCTCCACGAGCCACTCCGTCCCGGCGCGCTTGGCATCGTCGACGGTCATCCCGTTGAAGAAGTCGCTGTTGATCTTCGTGCCGGGCCCCGTGTAGATGGGCTCGGTCCAGCCCTCGGGGCGCTCGGTCGTCTTGATGATGGCCAATTCGTTGACCATGGCGAACTCGTAGTCGCGCTCGTCCTCGCCGGGAACGGCCATGATCGCCCCGGTCCCGTAGGTGGCCAGGACGTAGTCAGCCAGATAGATGGGGACCTCGGCCCCGTTGAACGGGTTGATCGCTTTGGCGCCGGTGTCGATGCCGCGTTTTTCCAGCGGCCCCTCGGCCGACATGCGATCGATCTCGCTGGTCTTGCGGACGCGCTCGACGAAGGCGGTGACCTCCTTCTCCCGGGCCGTCCCCTTGACGAGGTCGGCGACCAGCGGGTGCTCGGGGGCCAGCACGACGTAGGTCATGCCGAAGACGGTGTCGATGCGGGTGGTGAAGACGCGGATCGTCTCGGCGCGACCCTTCACTCCGATGGCGAACTCGACGCCCTCCGAGCGGCCGATCCAGTTGCGCTGCATGGTCTTGACGCGCTCGGGCCACTCCAGCGAGTCGACGTCGTCGAGGAGCTGATCGGCGTAGTCGGTGATCTTGAAGAACCACTGCTCGAGGTCGCGCTTTTCCACCGGGGTGTCGCAGCGCTCGCACCGGCCACCCTCGGCCTGCTCGTTGGCCAAGGTTGTTTGGCACGACGGGCACCAGTTGACGGGCGCCATGGCCTTGTAGGCCAACCCCGCCTCGTGGAGCTTGAGGAACAAGAACTGCGTCCAGCGGTAGTAGTCGGGCTCGCAGCACGAGAGCTCGCGCCGCCAGTCGTAGACGGCGCCGAGGCGCCGGATCTGCTCTTTCATCACGGCGATCCGCTGGCGGGTGATGACCCCCGGGTGCACGCCTTCCTTGATGGCGGCGTTCTCGGCCGGCAGCCCGAACGAGTCCCAGCCCATGGGCGACAGGACCTTGTAGCCGTTCATCGTGCGGTGCCGGCAGATGACGTCGCCGAGGGTGTAGTTGCGCACGTGGCCCATGTGGATCGGGCCGGATGGGTAGGGATACATGCACAGGTCGTAGAACGCCGGACGAGGGTCGTCCTCGTCGACTTCGTACGTCCCTTTCTCGTCCCAGTAGGCCTGCCACTTGGCCTCGACCGTCTGGACGTCGTATCCCTTCCCTGGCCCCTCGGGCATCTGTCCTCCTGATCGAGCGCCGTCGGCGGAGTGTAACGACGGGGCCAGGCACAACCGGGGGTGAATCGGCCGCGGCCGATCCGTCCATCATGACTGTCACACCACCCGTTTACCGTCGCAGGCGTGTGCAGCGTGTGCGACGAGTACGCATTCCGATCGGGCGCTGGTAACGTCGTGGGTCCATCTGGGGGTGTAGCTCAGTCGGTAGAGCGCTTGCATGGCATGCAAGAGGCAGTCGGTTCGATCCCGATCACCTCCACCCAGTTTTTTCCAGGAATCCCACTGTCGCGCATCGGCCACACCCTTGGTGGCTTCGTCGCAGGGGAGGGCTCCTTCACCATCAGCCACTTGGCACGATCGTTTGCCGACGGCTCGCCCAAGTTGAGGTTCGCGTTCCAGGTGACGATCGCTACGCGCGATCGGGCGATCCTCTGCGCGCTCCGAGAATTCCTGGGTTTCGGGGCGATCAATTCTCGCCCGCAGCGGAGGCCGGGCTGGCAACCGACAAGCACGCTGACCATTGCGTCCGCCCGTGGCCACCGCGAAGCGACCATCCCATTTGCAGAACGGTTCCTTCCTCCGTGCAGCCACAAGTGGAAGCAGTTCGCATCGTGGAGAGAGGAGTTCGTGCGTTACGAGTCCTCGCCGCGGCCCCGTCGTCGAATTGGTCGATCCATCTGCCGAATGCCCTCTTGCGCAGAATTGGTTCGCGGCCAAGGTCTGTGTCGTCGTCATTACTACCGTGTCACCGGGTACTGATCCCGGGACCCTGGCCGGGTTCGCGGCAGCCGAAGGGTGCTTCACAGGAGTCGCGGACGGATCGCGATTCGCATTCCACGTCGGGCTTGCCGCTTCGGATCGGTCGATGTGCGAGGCCCTCATCGATTTCTTCGCTGTTGGCATCGTGGTCGAGTCTCCGAGGCGCCAAGCGCACTATGACGACGAGGTCACATTCACGGTCCAGAGCACCCATGATCTGATCGGCGTGATCATCCCGTTCATGGACGAGCACCTGCCGGAGTCCTACAAGCGGGAGCAATACCTCGCCTGGAGGGAACGGCTCTTTGCCTTCTGGGATCACAAGGCGCGGCGCGTGCGAGTGCAGGTCGCGCCGTGCAGCGTGGAGGGATGCGACCGGCTTCAGCGGGCGCTCGGGTTGTGTCGCCACCACTACTACGTCGCTCACCGGCGCTGACGGCGACGCGCCGAGCTCCGCACGGTCTCCGGGACGTCGTCGGGATTCGGTCGGCGCGAGTCAGGTGCCGAGCGACTCGTAGACCGCGTCGATCAAGGCGCCGTTGAGCGGGTTCTGCCACCGCGGACCGACGTTGTTCATCACGTACCCGAACGCCACGCCGGCCTCGGGGTCGCCGAAGCCGAGCGATCCACCCGCGCCGAAGTGACCGAACGCCCCCGGGTTCGGGCCGAGCGGCCGTTCCGGCTGCGTGAGTTGGAACCCCAACCCGAATCGCGACGGCCGGGCCAAGACTCGGTCCTCCCCGACCGATACCTCGTCGGTCGCCGCGGCGAGGAGTTCTTGCTCGACGATCCGCACGCCGTCCACCGCGCCCCCACCCGCCATCGCTTCGTAGAGGCGGGCCACCCCGCGCGCCGTCCCGTGAACGTTGGTCGACGGAATTTCGGCGCGGCGCCAGCCCGCCGTGTTCACCACCCCCGCGCCCGAAAACCCCGAGGGGTTGAAGTAGGTGTTGTGCACCATCAAGGCGTCCGCGGACATCCCCGCCGGTTCCTCCTCGGGCGCGACGAACGTGTCGGGCCACAGAAACTCGGCCACCTCCCCATCCCGATCGGCCGGGATCCCGATCGACAGGTCGGCGCCGATCGGCCCGGCAATCCAGTCCGCCACCAACGCGCCGACCGAACGGCCAGTGACGCGACGGATCACCTCGCCCACGAGAAACCCATACGTGTTCACGTGGTACCCGTGGGCGCTCCCCGGTCCCCACCAGGGTTCCTGCGCCGCCAACGCCGAGCACATCAGGTCCCACTCGAACATCGCCCCGGGGGGCAACCGCCGGCGCACCGCGGGCAGTCCGGCCCGGTGACTCAGGACCTGCCGCAGGGTGACCGACTCCTTGCCCGCCGCGGCAAACTCCGGCCACCACCCGGCGATCGGCGCGTCGAGGTCGAGTCGTCCTTCCGCCACCAGCCGGAGCGCGACCAACGCCGAGAGCGGCTTGCCCACCGAGAACACGTTGACCGGCGTCGTCGGCATCCACGCGCGGCGCCGGTCGTGATCGGCCCATCCCCCGGCCAGATCGACGACGGTGCGGCCGTGCACGACCACGCACACGGCCGCCCCCACTTCGCCCCGCAGGGCGAAGTTGTCGGCGAACGCCTGGCGCACCGCCTCGAAGGCGGGGTCGCACGACCCCTCGATCGGCGTCCCCCCATCGTCCTCGGTCACGTCAGATTCTGACCGCGACCTCAGCCGGTGGACGCACCGCTCGCCGTGTCGCGGAACGGCACCCGCGCGGCGTCCGACCACAGCCGCTCGAGCTCGTAGTAGTGCCGGGTCTCGTCGAGGAACACGTGCACCCAGAAGTCGCCATAATCCATCAGCACCCACTGTCCCTCGGCGGCGCCCTCGACGCGGAGCGGCGCGATGTCGAAGCGATCCTTCAACTGCCGCTCGACCTCGTCGACGATGGTCCTCACCTGCCGATCGTTGGTGCCGCTTGCGATCACGAAGTAATCGGTGATGGCGAGGATCGGTCCGACGTCGAGCACGACGATCGCCTCGCCCTTCTTCGATGCCGCCGCGCTCGCCGCGGCGAGCGCCTGGCGCTGGATGTCGGCTCGTTCCGTCGTACTCACTTCCCTGATGTTGGCCGCTGCGATGGCGATCATTCACCTCCAGGGTCGAAATCGGCGCCGAGCACGATGGAAACATCAGCCACGCCGAGCGGGTTTCTGGCCATGCGGATGTCTCCGACGCCGAGCGCGCCCGCAAAGCGTCGAGCGTCCGCCTCGGCCGACGCCGTCTGGAGCACCAGGAGCGTTTCGCGCACACCGAAGCTCGACGCGTTCCCCATCAGCACCACCTCTGCGCCCTCGGGGATCAACCGCCGCGCCGCCTCGGTGGCGATGCCGGCGGTCCCCGTACCGTTCAGGATCTCGACTCGAACCCTCGCCCCGGTGGACGAGAACGCCAGTCCGGGAAGCAACACGGCGAGCTCGTCGTCGGCGGCATCGCCGTCGATGCGATACCGCTCGTCGGGAACGCCCAGCGGGATCACCTCGAGGGTGTCGAACGCGACGTGGCGACTGATCAACGACGTCAACACGGCCGCGATCCGCTCGACCCGAGCGTCGTCGATCCTCACCTGATCATGGAGGAGTCGGGAGACGGCGTCGACCTCCGCGGCGTCGAGCGCGTCGAGCCACCCCTCGAGCACGGCATGCACGACGGCCAAATGGTCGATCTCCGTCGAGTCGTCGGACCGCGTCGCGGCGAGGGTCGCCGCCTCGTCGGCCGTCAGTCTCACCGTCGCCGCGGGATACGAGCGATCACCCACCACGACGGGTGCCCGCAGTCGCACGTTCAACGGACCGACCACGCCCAGGAGCGCCGCGAGATTCTCGGCGGCGAGTCCCACGACCTCGCCGGTGTCGTATCCCAGCGCGTTTTCGACGGCGAGGTCGAGGGTGTCGGGACCTCCGGAGCGGAGGGCCGAGGCCAGGGTGGCCGACCCGAACGACGGGACCTCGACCTGGGTGTTTCCAGGGATCAGGAGCGCAGAACCTTGGGTGAGACCGGGCGCACCGAGCATGACGATCGAAGCGCCGCCTCCCGACGTCGGCCACGCCAGCAACACGCTCGAGGCCGACGGCGCGGCGACGCCGTCGCGCGTCGAGGGCACGAGGTCGGACAGGCGATCGCGAACCGGCGCGATGACCCCGACGACGACGGCGAGGACCACGACTCCACCCACCGCACCAACGAGTCGACGGCGCGCGATGACCCGTCGACGTCGTGCGGTGTCCGGCGTGGGCGTGACGATCATCGGGCCGCCGCGGCGCGCCAGCGCCTCTCGCCCGTCGACGAGCTCGCGCGAACCGGAGGGCGGGGCGGACGGGGCTTCGGGGGTCGGCGGTTGGGTGTCCAGTCCGACGGGCGGCCCCGGTGACGTCATTGGGATCGAGTGTAAAGACCCCGTTCCTCGACCACGCGGACCACCTCGACGGGAATCTCTTCCGCCACGTCCTCTCCGCCAGCGAGCCGTTGCCGCAGCGCCGTCGATGAAACGGCGTGGGGTTGGAAGTTCAGGACCTCGCAGCGCCACCCGCGCTCGCGCAGTCGAGCGACGACCTGCTCCGCGGCCTCCCCTGACCCGCTGCGGTCGGCGACCAACAGGGTGGCCAACTCTCGAACCCGTTCCGCCCGATGCCACGTCTGGATCCGGGCCGCAGCGTCGGCACCGAGAATGAGGAGCAGAACGCGATCGTCACGCGCCAACGCCTCGAGGGTGTCGACGGTGTAGGTCGGTCCGGGTCGCCCGACCTCCATGGCCGACACCTCGATCCCGGCCATGCCCGAGAACGCGGCCTCGGCCATCGCCAAGCGCTCCTCCGCTCCGGCCTCGACGGCGCCGGCCTTCTGCCACGGATCGCCGGCGACCACGAGGAGCACGCGATCCAGGTCGAACTGGTCGCGAGCCGCCTCGGCGAGATGAACGTGCGCCACATGGGGTGGGTCGAAGGTGCCACCGAGGATCCCCAGCCGTTCCGTCGCCACGCACGGGAGCGTACCGGCGGCCCGCCACTACCATCGCGCCCCTCATGCGTCGGAGCACTCCCCATGCACTACCCACCCTCGGCTGGAGGGAATGGCTGTCGTTGCCCGAGCTCGGCGTCCCCGCGCTCAAGGCCAAGATCGACACGGGAGCCCGGTCGTCGACACTGCACGCCTTCGACGTCACCGAGTTCGAGCGCGACGGACGCCGCTGGGTGCGGTTCAAGGTGCACCCCGTCCAGCGCAGCGCGCGACGCACCGTCGAAACCGAGGCGGAACTCCACGACGAACGATTGATCCGCGACTCCGGTGGGAAAGAACAACTCCGGCCGGTGATCCTCACCACCGTCGAGGTCGACGGCGAGCGGTGGCCGATCGAACTGACCTTGACGAATCGCGACGCGATGGGATTCCGCATGCTGCTCGGGCGCCAGGCCATCCGTGGGCGCTTCGTGGTCGACGCCGGACGCTCGTACGTGCAGAGCCGCCGCAACGGCGTGGGCACCCCGACACAGGCGGACGCGCCATGAAGATCGCCGTCCTCTCTCAGAAGGGGTCCCTCTACTCAACGAGGCGCATCCGCGAGGCCGCCGAGGAACGCGGTCACGACGTGCGCGTCGTCGATTACCTCCGCTGCTACATGAACATCACCTCGCGCCGGCCCATCGTCATGTACCAGGGCGAGGAGCTCAAGGACTTCGACGCCGTCGTCCCCCGGATCGGCGCCTCGGCGACCTTCTACGGAACGGCCGTCGTGCGACAGTTCGAGGTGTCGGGCGTCTATTCCGTCAATGAGAGCCAAGCCATCTCGCGGTCGCGCGACAAGCTCCGTTCTCTCCAGCTCCTCGCACGCGCCGGCATCGGCCTTCCGGTGACCGGCTTCGCCCACTCGACCAAGGACATCGCCAGCGTCCTCGACATCGTCGGCGGACCTCCCGTCATCATCAAGCTCCTCGAAGGGACCCAGGGCGTCGGCGTCGTCCTCGCCGAAACGCGCAAGGCGGCCGAGGCCGTCATGCAGGCGTTCCGCCAGCTCGAGGGCAACATGCTCGTGCAGGAGTTCGTGTCCGAAGCCGGCGGCGCCGACATCCGGGCCTTCGTGATCGGCCGCCGCGTCGTCGCCGCCATGATGCGCCAGGCACCCGAGGGCGAGTTCCGGTCGAACCTCCACCAGGGTGCGTCGGCCATGAAGGTGCGCCTGACTCCCGAGGAACGGACAACCGCCGTCCGCGCCGCCCGCACCATGGGCCTCAACGTTGCCGGCGTCGACATGCTGCGGTCGGAACACGGCCCCCTCGTCATGGAGGTCAACTCGTCTCCGGGGCTCGAAGGCGTCGAAACCACCACCGGGGTCGACGTGGCGGGCAAGATCATCCAATTCATCGAGAAGAACGCCGCCCCGGGAAAGACCCGTGACCGCGCTCGGGGATAGCCAGGCCCCGACGCGCCCCGTCACCATCACGATCGGCGGCCAGACCATTGCCCCAGGGCGTCGCCGCGCCTTCGAGATCCCCATGGCGCGCCTCCCCACCGACACATGGCTCTCGCTCCCGGTCGTGGTGATCAACGGCCGGCGCGCCGGTCCCCGCCTCTTTCTCTCCGGCGCCATCCACGGCGACGAGCTCAACGGGGTCGAGATCGTCCGCCGGGTCACCGCCGAACTCGACCCCCGGTCCCTCGCCGGACTCGTGATCGCCGTCCCCATCGTCAACGTGTTCGGCTTCATCAACGAGTCCCGCTATCTCCCTGACCGCCGCGACCTCAACCGCAGCTTTCCCGGGTCTCCTCGGGGGCCGCTCGCGGCCCGCATGGCTCACCTCTTCATGCAGGAGGTCGTGGCTCGCTGCGACTACGGGCTCGATCTCCACACCGGGTCGTGGTCGCGCACCAACCTGCCGCAGGTGCGGGGCGACCTCCTCGTCCCGGAGGTCCGCCGCTGCGCAGAAGCGTTCGGCGCGCCGATCATGCTGCACTCTCGCGTCCGCGATGGTTCGCTCCGGCAGGCGGCTGGTGCCCGCGGCGTCCACGTCCTGCTCTACGAGGGCGGCGAGGCGCACCGATTCGACGCCTTCGCCATCGACCGGGGCGTCGAGGGCGTGTTGCGCGTCATGCGCGAGCTCGGCATGTGGGACGGCGACGGGGCGCAAGCCCAGCGGACGCCCCTCGCCACCGCTCGAAGCAACTGGATCCGCGCCCGGCGCGGAGGCATCCTCCGCCTCGACGTGGGACTGGGCCAGACCGTGACGTCGGGCCAACTGCTCGGGTCGGTCGCCGACGCCTTCGGCACCGGCATCTCGCGGGTCCGCAGCCGTGCCGACGGAATCGTGATCGGCTTCCTGCGCAAGCCGCTGGTGAACCAGGGGGACGCCATCGTGCACATCGCCGAGCAGGTCGGTCCCCCCGACGACGCATTCCTCGAGGCGACGGGCGTCCGCGACGACCTCCTCGCCTGAGCCCGGCGACGTCACCATACGGAAACAAACGGGAAACACGTCCGTCGCCCGCCCGCCCTACGCTCTCGCCGTGACCCCGCCCGTCCATGCCCTCGTACGCGTCTGGCTCTCCGACCGTCCCGGTGCCCTGGGCCTCGTGGCGTCACGCATCGGCGCCGTGCGCGGCGACATCGTCGCCATCGACGTGCTCGAACGCGGCGACGGGGTCGCCATCGACGAGTTCGCCGTCAACCTCGCCGACGACACCGTCGTCGAAGTGCTGGTCCGCGAAATCGAGCAGGTTGACGGCGTGTCGGTCGAGGAGGTGCGCGTCGTCGACCACTACCCCGACGCCCGGATCGACGCCCTCGAGTCGGCGGCCCTGTTGTGCGAGTCCTCCGACCTCGCGAGCCTGCGCGAGACCTTGGTGACCCACGTGCTCGACGAGTTCCTCGCCCACTGGTCCGCGCTCGTGGTCGACGAGCAGGTCGTGGCGTCCGCCGGAGACGTGCCCGAAGAGAGCATGGTGTGCGCGCTCGCCCTCGGCACCGCGGCCTCCGACGCCGTGGCCGCCGGCGAGGCGGGGCCCGACGACCTCGCCGTCGCCCACATGCCGAGCCACGACGCCGCCCTCCTCGTCGGTAGGGAGGGCCCTCCCTTTCGACTCCGGGAGCGGACCCAACTGAAGGCGCTCGCCCGTATCGCCGACCGCATGTGGGGCCTCCTGCCGTAGGCCGTACGCGTGTTGCCATGGGTCGGTGCCGCCCACGCCGAACGCTTGTTCGTAGCTCCGCGTGCTCGACCGGGCGATCCGACCTGGTCATTTCTGCCTACAGATCTGTCCCGATTGCGCCGACATTGCCGGGGAGGGGCAGCACCGCGCCGGCCTGGGGCATCACGGCCGGCCACTGGGGAGTGGGCACAGAGGCATGGAAACGGTTTCATCGGTGGGGACACACGGCACCTATCTCGATCAGGTCATCCGTCGAAGCGAGCGCGCCGGTCGACCCCACCACGACATGGCTCGGCGCCCCGCCCGCCCGATCCTCCGGGGACCGGAACCCCGTCACATCCTCGTCGTCGACGACAACCCGGCGACCCGCCACTTCGTCCGCGAAGCCCTCTCCCTCGAGGGCTACGACGTCACCGAGGCCTCCGGCGGACAGTCCGCCCTCGAGGCGTGTGCGACACGCGTCCCAGACCTGATCCTCATCGACCTTTGCCTCAGCGACATGTGCGGGACGGAGGTGGTTCGCCGCCTGCGAAGCCACGCCCGCACCGCCGAGATTCCCGTGGTGGTCTTCACGGGGGCGCCCGAGGAAGTCGACGACGACCATGACTTCTCCGACGTGCTCACCAAGCCCGTCGATGCCGAATCGCTCATCGAAGCCGTGCGTTCCCACCTCACGGCACAGCCCGCGCCGCGACCCCAGACCGGCCGCCGCGCCCGAGTCCTCCTCGTCGACGCCCAGCCGGCGCGTTCCATCCGGGTGCGTCTCCACCTTCGCCGCCTCGGCTTCGAGGTGATGGTGGCCGCCACGGCCTCCCAAGCATTGCGATCGGCGCGGGCGTTCCGACCCGACCTCATCGTGGCCGACCTCGTTCTCCCCGACACCACGTCGCTCGAGCTCACTCGTGTGCTGCGGACGAGCGATCAGTTTGTCGATGTCCCGGTGGTCCTCACCTCCTCCGCCCCGTGGAGTCAGGTCCAACAGCATCTTGCCGAGCGGGCCGGGGCGACCGCCTTCGTGACGCTCACCCCCGACCTCGGATCGCTCCGCGACGCGGTGGTCGAGGCGCTCGACGATCCGACGACTCCCGCGCCCGTCCCGGTCGAAGGAGACCACGAAGAGCACCTGCTGCGCGAGCTCCACGACCAGTACCGACGCCAGATCGACGGCAGCAAGACCCGACAGCGAGGCCAGGCCGAACTCGCCGTCCTCCAAGGTCTCGCCGAGGCCCTCTCCGACACGGCCGATCTCGACGTGGTGCTGCGAGAGGCCTTGGCGCGCTGCCTCCACGCCATCGGTGCCTCACGCGGTGCCATCTACGTGGAGGAGATCGACGGCGGGTTCTCGCTCCGAGCCCACCTCGGCGACCCCGCGCACCTCCCCGGAGCGCACCTTCCCGCGGAGCACGACCTGTTTCACCGCGTCACGACGACCGGCGAGACCATCATCGTGGACAGCCGATCCGGTGAGGTGGCCGAGCCGGACGCCGCCGGAGCTCGAGCCCACCCGTCGACCATCCTGGCACCGCTGACGGCGGGCACCGAGACGTTCGGAGTCCTGATTGTCGAAGTCCCGTCGCACGAGGATCTGGCGTACTGGGTCCAGTTCCTCAAGCTCGTGGGTCTGGCCCTCGGCTTCGCGGTGGCGAGCGCCCGGCACGCGCCGGTCGGCCGACCGGTCGCCGCTGTCGGGCCCGCGCATGACCCCGCCCGTGACCCACTCACCGGCCTCGCCAGCGCCGGCGGCATCGAGGCCGACCTTGCCGAAGTCCTCGAGGACAGCACGAGCGAGGGCGTGCTCCTCGTCGTCGACGTCGACCGCATCCGTCACGTCAACGACGCGCTCGGTCACCACACCGGAGACGAACTCCTCAAGGGGGTGGCCCGCGCCCTCGAGAGCGCAGCCGGCGCGGGGGCCACCGTCGCCCGGCTCCACGGCGACGTATTCGCGATTCTCTCCGAGACGTCGCAGGGCGTCGACGGCGCAGTGCTGATGGCGCGGCGCGTGATGGCGGCGCTCGAGTCACCGGTGCGCTGCAACGGGTACACGCTCTACACGACGGCCAGCATCGGCATCTCGCTGTTTCCCGACCATGCCCGTCGCCCCGCGGCGCTCATCCAGCACGCCACGACCGCGCTGGACCAAGCCAAGGAGCGGGGCGGCAACACCTTCGAGGTCTACTCCGAGCGGCGGGCCAACAGCCTCTGGCAGCGCCTCACCGTCGACCAGGGTTTGCGGGCCGCCCTCGAGCGCGAGCAGTTCGTGCTGCACTATCAGCCGATCGTCGACCTCGCCACCGGTGACGTCGTCGAAGCTGAGGCGCTCCTGCGATGGGATCGACCGCTGCACGGACTCACCGCCGCGGCCACCTTCATCGATGTCGCCGAAGAGACCGGCCTCATCGTTCCCATCGGCCGGTGGGTCGTCGCCAACGCCGCCGCGCAGGCCGCGGCCTGGCAGGCGGAGGGCCGACCCATCCGGCGGGTCGCCGTCAACGTCGGCGCTCGCGAGTTCCAGCAGGGGCATGTGTACGACACCGTGCTGCGGGTGCTCGAGGAGGGCGTCGATCCCCGCCTGTTGACCCTCGAGATCACCGAGCGCGTGGCCCTCGTCGACGTCGACCACGCGGTGCGCACCCTCCGCCGACTCCGCGCGCTCGGCATCCACGCATCGCTCGACGACTTCGGCACCGGCTACTCGTCGCTGCGCTATGTGCAGGAACTCCCCATCGACACCCTGAAGATCGACCGATCCTTCGTCGCCAACGCCGCCAGCGACCCGAAGGGCGAGCCCATCCTCGCCAGCATCATCGACCTCGCGCACAAGCTCGGCATGACCGTGGTGGCGGAAGGCATCGAGACCGAAGCCTGCCTCGAACTCGTCCGCTCGCTGGGATGCGACATGGCCCAGGGTTACTTCCTGGGGCGACCGGGTCCCGCAGAAGACCTCGGGGCACTACTCCCCCAGTGCCCCGAGGTCTGAGTTCGCCCGCGCTCAGCGGTTGACGACGACGTCGCTGACGAAGCCTTCGAGCTGACGAAGATTGCGGCACTCGTAGACGCCGTCACAGTGCGGCGTGTACTCCGACAGGATCGAGTCGCCGGTGTCCCAGTAACTGCGTGGCTCCGGGTTGAGCCAGTAGAGATGGCGCGCCCGTTTGTTCAGTTCCTTGAGCGTCCACGCCTGCGCTGCGTGGTAGTTGTTGCGGGCGTCGCCCAGGATGATGATCGAAGTCTTCGGGCTGATCTCGTTCAGGTGGCGGTCGTGAAACACCTCGAAGGCGTGGCCGTAATCCGAGTGACCGTCGACCCACACGACGTCGGCCTCTGTGTTGACCCGGTAGACCGCCTCCTGCACGTCGCCGGCCTCGTCGAAGAATCGGGTGACCTCGTCGACGCCGTCGATGAATACCCACGACCGCACCTTCGAGAACTGGCTCGACATCGCGTAGACGAACATGAGAGTGAAACGGGCGAAGCTGGCGACCGAGCCCGAGATGTCGGCCACCACCATGATCTCGGGCTTGGACGGGTGGGGGTGCCGGAACTTCGGCTCGACCGGCACGCCGCCGTAGCTCAGCGACGCCCGGACCGTCTTGCGGAAGTCGAGCGACCCACGATGCCGGCGCTTGCGGCGCTGGGCGAGACGGGCCTGGAGTGCGCGCGTGAGTGGATAGATCGAACGTTGGAGGGTCGCCATCTCCGCCCGTGACGCGTGCATGAAGTCGACGTCCTCGGGGAGCGGACGCCGCAGCGTGCGCGCCATGGCGTCGACGCCCCGGTCGCCGACCAGCCGGCGGCGGATCTCCTCTTCGACCTCTCGCTTGAGGCGCTGGAGGCGCTCTTGCATCTCGTCGCGCTGGAGGCGCTCGTCGAGATCGTTCGCCGGCGCGCCGTCCTCGTTCTGCGCGCGCTCGAGCATGCGGTCCAACATTCCGTCGAAGTCCAGCTGACGAAGGGTGCGGTACAGGTAGTAGGTGCCGCCCACCGGGCGGCCCGGCTCCATGCCGGCATACCGCGTCACCGCCTCGGCCGCGAGCCGCCGGAGTTGCTCGGCGTCCATGCTCATCAGCGCCTGAAGCAACAGCTCGGCGAGTTCCTCGCGGCTCATGTCGCCCATCGCGCCACCGTCGGCCGCCTGCATCTGCTCGAGGACGTCGGGATCGATGAGCTTGGCCTCACCCTCGATGTCTCCCCACTGCGCCGAGCGAAGCGAGAAGTAGACGTCGAAGACCGTCTCGAACGCCGGCCAGTGGCCGTGGTGCTTGACGAGCGTGGCCCCGAGGGCGGCCCGGAACGCGGCGCGGTCGCCCATCGGGATGTGCTCGATGGCGCGCATGGCGTCGAGGTTCTCCGTCATCGATACCGGCAGCCCGGCGGCGCGCAGCTCGTGGATGAACCCCTGGAGAACGTCCAGCATCCCCGCACGGGCGTGCCCGGCCGCGGTCGCCGACCCGGCGTTGTCGCCAAACAGCTTTCGGAAGCCGGCGGCGACGTCCTCGTGGCGAAGGTCAGGCACGGTCGCTACGAGCTGATGGCGTCGGCGGTGGCGGTCGCGAGCTCCTTGCGCGCCTTCTCGATGTCGGACTGGTACTTGAGCAGCACGTGGAGGGTCTCCTCGACGATCTGCGCGTCGAGCGTCTCGACCCCGAGGTAGAGAAGCGTGCGCGCCCAGTCGATCGTCTCGGAGATCGACGGCGCCTTCTTCAGCTCGAGTTGACGGACGCTGCGGACCACACGAGCGACCTGTTCGGCGAGGGCGTCATCGATCTCCGGTACGCGGACGCGCACGATCTCCTTCTCCCGATCGAGGTCGGGGTAGTCGACGTGCAGGTACAGACAACGACGCTTGAGGGCTTCCGAGAGCTCGCGTGTGTTGTTGGACGTCAGGAACACCAACGGCCGTTGCTTGCCGATGATCGTCCCGAGTTCGGGAATCGAGACCTGGAAGTCGGACAGCACCTCGAGCAGCAGCGCCTCGGTCTCGATCTCGACGCGGTCGACCTCGTCGATGAGAAGCACGATGGGCTCGTCGGCGCGGATCGCCTCGAGGAGCGGCCGGGTGAGGAGGAACTGCTCCGAGAAGATGTCGGACTCGATCTCGGTCCAGCTCGCCCCGCCCTGACCATCGTGTTCGCGGTCGGACTGAATGCGCAGCAGCTGCTTTTTGTAGTTCCACTCATACAGCGCCTTGGCTTCGTCGAGGCCCTCGTAGCACTGGAGCCGGATGAGCCGCGATCCGGTCGTCGTGGCCAGCGCCTTGGCGAGTTCCGTCTTGCCCACGCCGGCCGGGCCCTCGACGAGCACCGGCTTCTCGAGACGGTCGGCGAGGAAGACGACGCTGCTGATCTGGGCGTTGGGGAGGTAGTCGGCCGAGCGCAAGCGCTCGGAGACGTCGTCCACCGTTTCGAACCGCTCCGCCACGGACTACTCCCCGATCCGACGCGTCACCCGCGGACCTGGCCGGTCCCGGTGACGACGTACTTGTAGGTGGTCAGCTCCCGCAGCGCCATAGGGCCGCGGGCATGAAGCTTCTGCGTCGAGATGCCGATCTCGGCGCCGAATCCGAACTCCTCGCCGTCGGTGAACCGCGTTGAGGCGTTGACGACGACGGTGCCGCTGTCGACGGCGGCGGCGAACCGATCGGCGGCCGCCGAATCC
>DATDOY010000013.1:0-4783 GCA_035293045.1 Acidimicrobiia bacterium | reverse complement strand
CGATTCGACGGTGAAGATCACCGGCCAGGCGTGCCGAAAGATCCAGGAGGGTTCCGGGTTTGTCGCCGGAGCAGACCTCGTCGTCACCAACGCCCACGTGGTGGCGGGGGAGGACGAGACGAGCGTCGAGCGTTCTGACGGCCGGAATCTTGCTGCGACGGTCATCGCGTTCGATCCCGATCGCGACCTTGCGGTCCTCCGGGTTCCGGGCATCGCTCGGGCGCCCTTACCGATTGCCGTCGGCCAAGAGGGGCTCGTCGGCGCGGTGTACGGCCACCCCGGCGGCGGCGAGCTGCGTGCTGCGCCGGCCGCCATCAGCGATCGGGTGACAGCACTCGGCCGCGACATTTACGACCGTCACGCGACCCGGCGGGACGTCTTCATTCTGGCCTCGCGCCTTCGGCCGGGTGATTCCGGGGGGGCGCTTGTGAACCGTGACGGAGCGGTGGTGGGCGTGGCGTTCGCCATCGCACCCGACCGGTCGAACACGGCTTACGCGCTCACGGAGAAAGAACTCGAGCCCGTGCTCGCGAACGTGGCGTCGTTCGCGGTCGACACCGGCCCCTGTCTCGCCTGACGGCCCCGGCCGCGTCTGCCGAGGGAGTCAGGCACCGACGAGGACGCCCTCAGTCGACCTCGATGAAGATGCACTCCCCGGGGCATTCCTCGGCCGACTCGATGGTGGCCTCTTCCTGTCCGGCGGGTACGACGGCGAGGCCTTCGGCACCCTGGGGATTGCCGGCAGCGGTGGCGTAGACCTTGTCGCCTTCCTTCACGTACGCGAGTCCGTCATCGAGCAACGTGAACACGTCGGGCGCGATCTCTTCGCAGAGTCCGTCGCCGGTGCAGAGGTCCTGATCGATCCAAACCTTCATGGGTGCTCGTGACTCCCTCGGTCAGGTGGAAGGGTTCGAGACAGAGTTTACCCGGGAATGGCCGTGGAAATCCAACTTCCTCGTCGGTTCGAATTTCGCCGTGACGAAGGTCACGTCGCCCGACCGAAGTGCCGATAGAACCGATCAAGACGCACGGAAGCACGCTCGATCGAGGCCGCGGAAGGACCGGATGAAAGCGCCGGCAAGAGGCACGGGAGATATGCCTATCGATGACGTAGGGCGTCACAGGGTGCGGTGTAGTGTGCGCGAAGAGAGTCCGCCGCCCGTGGAAGGGGGGTGATGGCGACGGCGACCGAGGGTCCGGCTGAGTATCAAAAGCGCCTCGAACAGTACGAGCTCGAGGTGGCCGATCTCCAGGAGCAGGCCAAGGCGCTCGAGGAGGAAGTCGTCGTCCTCCGCCGCCGGCTCCAGGACGCACCCAAGCGCGTTCGCACGCTCGAGGAGCGCCTCCTCGAGACCAAGGGCCAGCTCGCGCAGGCCTTGTCACAGAACGAGAAGCTGTCGGCGACGCTCAGAGAAGCCCGGGAGCACATCGCGGCGCTGCGCGAAGAGGTGGAAAAGCTCACCACCCCGCCGTCCGCCTACGGCACCTTCCTCGCCGTGAACGAGGACGGCACCGTCGACGTCTTCACCTCCGGGCGCAAGATGCGCGTGGCCCTGCACCCCGAGATCGACCCCGGCACCCTCGAGCGGGGCGTCGAGGTGGTGCTCAACGACTCGTTCAACGTGATCCTCGCCCGCCGGAGCGAGCAATCCGGCGAGGTCGTCACGCTCAAGGAGTTGATGGACGACGGCAAGCGGGTGCTCATCGTCGGCCGGGCCGACGAGGAACGGGTCGCCGAGCTGTGCGAGTCGCTCATCGGCGAGAAGCTGCGGGCCGGCGATTCGCTCCTCATGGAGGGCCGGTCGGGCCTGATCATCGAGCGGCTCCCACGGCCCGAGGTCGAAGAGCTTGTGCTCGAGGAGGTCCCCGACGTCACCTACGACGACGTCGGCGGGCTCGACGACCAGATCGAGCAGATCCAGGACGCCATCGAGTTGCCGTACCTCTACGCCGACCTGTTTGTGGAGCACAAGCTCCAGCCGCCCAAGGGCATCCTTCTGTATGGGCCGCCAGGGTGCGGGAAGACGCTGATCGCCAAGGCCGTCGCCAACTCATTGGCCAAGCGGGTGGCCGAGAAGACGGGTGATTCGAACACCCGGTCGTACTTCCTCAACGTCAAGGGTCCGGAACTCCTCAACAAGTACGTGGGTGAGACGGAGCGGCAGATCCGGCTCATCTTCCAGCGGGCCCGCGAGAAGAGCGAGGAGGGCGTCCCGGTCATCGTGTTCTTCGACGAGATGGACTCCCTCTTCCGGATGCGGGGGAGCGGCATTTCGTCGGACATGGAGTCGACGATCGTGCCCCAGCTCCTTGCTGAGATCGACGGCGTCGAGAGCCTGAAGAACGTGATCGTCATCGGGGCGTCCAACCGGGAGGATCTCATCGACCCGGCCATCCTCCGCCCGGGGCGCCTCGACGTGAAGATCAAGATCGAGCGGCCCGACGAGGGGTCGGCCAAGCAGATCTTCTCTCAGTACCTGACGGCCGAGCTTCCGATCGGCGAGGCCGAGATGAAAAAGGGTGGAGGTGACGTCGCCAAGGCCGTGGCCAGGATGATCGACAAGGCGGTCGAGGCCATGTATTCGACCGACGACGAGAGCCGGTTCCTGGAGGTCACCTACCAGAACGGCGACAAGGAGATCCTCTACTTCAAGGACTTCTCGTCGGGGGCCATGATCGAGAACATCGTGCGGCGGGCCAAGAAGCTGGCCATCAAGCGCACGATCGCCGGCGGCGACAAGGGGATCGTCACCGACGACCTGCTGGCGTCGGTGCACCAGGAGTTCCGCGAGCACGAAGACCTGCCCAACACCACGAACCCCGACGACTGGGCCAAGATCTCGGGCAAGAAGGGCGAGCGCATCACCTACGTGCGCACGCTCATCTCGAAGGGCGAGGAAGCCCACGGCGGCCGCTCGATCGAGCGCGTCACCACCGGCCAGTACCTCTAAGTGTGTGAGTGCTGGCCCGGCCATGGCCGGGCCAGCACTCACACGGTTGAGGGGCCGCAGGCATTGGGCTGGGCATGCCCTGGAACGGGTGACGGGTACGCTTTCGGCGTGGCCATCCGCAAGGTCTGCGGGATCGAGACCGAGTACGGGATCGTTCTTCGCGGCGCCGATCAGAACCCCGTGCTGGCGTCGTCGGTGCTCATCAACGCGTACGTCGAGGACAAACGCATCGGGTGGGACTTCGAGGATGAGTCTCCGGGCCGGGATGCCCGGGGCTACGCCGGCGACGACGCGATGGCTCCCGAGGTCGAGACCCACCTCGTCAACGCCGTGCTCACCAACGGGGCGCGCTACTACGTCGACCACGCCCACCCGGAGCTCTCGACGCCGGAGTGCTCCGACCCCCTGCAGGCCACCTTGTTCGACAAGGCGGGGGAGCGGATTCTCGCCCGCTCGATGGCGTCGGCGCCGCGGCTGCTCGATCCGGGCCAAGAGGTCGTCGTCTACAAGAACAACTCCGATGGCAAGGGCAACTCGTACGGCACCCACGAGAACTATCTGCTGAGCCGCGAGGTCCCCTTCGGGGAGCTGGTGAAGGTGCTCCTCCCGTGGTTCGTCACCCGCCAGGTGTTCACCGGAGCGGGCAAGGTGGGGAGCGAGCACGGCGCGCCGCCGGTGCCGTTCCAGCTCAGCTCCCGGGCCGACTTCTTCGAGGAAGAGGTGGGCCTCGAGACCACGCTGAAGCGACCGATCGTGAACACCCGCGACGAGCCCCACGCCGACGCCCAGATTTATCGCCGGCTCCACGTGATCGTGGGCGACGCCAACCTGTGCGAGGTGGCGACCTTCCTGAAGCTCGGTACCACGAGCGTCGTGCTCTCGATGATCGAGGACGGGTTCATCGACAAGGATTATTCGCTGCACGCACCGGTGGCGGCGATCCGCCAGGTGAGCCACGACCCGACCCTGCGACAGACGATCGAGATGGCCGACGGATCGTCGATGACGGCGGTCGATCTCCAGTGGGAGTTCTTCCGCCTCGCCGAGAAGTGGGCCGACGAGTCGGGCTTCGAGTCCATCGGCGACGATGACGTCGGATCGCTCATCCTCACCAAGTGGGAGCAGGCGCTGACGGCGCTCGAGACCGACCCCAAGGCGATGGACGGGCAACTCGACTGGGTGACGAAGCTGGCGCTGCTCGAGGGGTACGCCGAGCGCAACGGCGTCGACTTCGACGACCCGCGGATCGCCCTCATGGACCTCCAGTACCACGACGTGCGTCCCGAGAAGTCGCTCTACGAGCGGCTGGTCCGGGGGGGCCGCATCGAGCGTCTGCTCGACGAGGCTGATGTCGTCCGGGCGATGGACCACCCGCCCGAGACCACCCGGGCCTACTTCCGCGGCACGTGCCTGTCACGGTGGCCCGACGCGGTGGTGGCGGCCAACTGGGACAGCCTCATCCTGGACACCGGGGGCGACCCGCTCCAGCGCATCCCCATGATGGAACCGCTCAGGGGAACGAAAGCCCACGTCGATGAGTTGTTCAAGGGATGCAAGACCCCCGGCGACCTCGTGGCGAAACTGGGATCCCCTCAGTAGGTTCCCGTCAGTAGGGTGAGGCCGGGATAGGTTCCCCGCAGCAACGACGGTTCGTTCGTAGGAGGCGCAGTCACCCCAATGGCTGAGCGAGAGCGCAAGCAGAAGCCGGCGCCCAAAAAGCGCGAAGAAGAGGACGTCGAGGATGTCGCCGCGCCCACCGAGCAGGGCGAGAAGATCAAAGAAGAACTCGACGAGATTCTGGACGAAATAGACAATGTGCTCGAAGAGAACGC
>DATDOY010000012.1:0-3303 GCA_035293045.1 Acidimicrobiia bacterium | reverse complement strand
AACGTCCAACCCCACCATTTTCGAGCAGGCCGTCTCTGGGGGCGACGCGTACGACGCGCAGATCGCGCAGCTCGCCGCGGAGGAGCGCGATCTCGAGGACGTCTACTGGGAGCTGATGCTCACCGATATCGACCAGGCGTGCGACACCTTCCGACCCGTGCACGAGGAATACGCCGACGGGTTCGTGAGCATCGAACTCGACCCGACGCTCGCCCACGACACCGAGCAGAGCACCGAACAAGCGCGCTTGTTCCATCAACGCCTTGGCCACCCCAACGTCATGGTGAAGATCCCGGGCACGGCCGCCGGCCTCCCCGCCATCGAAGACGCGCTGGCGGAGGGCAACAACGTCAACGTCACGCTGATCTTCGGTCTCGACCGCTACGACGAGGTCATCGAGGCCTACCTGCGCGGACTCGAACGCCACGCCGACGGCGGAGGCGATCTCTCCCGCGTGTTCTCCGTGGCGTCGTTCTTCGTGAGCCGCGTCGACACCGACACGGACCGACGCCTTCCCGAGGGCCACCCGCTCCGCGGCGCCGCGGCGGTCGCCAACGCCAAGCTCGCCTACCGACTGTTCCGATCGCGGTTCGCCGGCGAGCGGTGGGCGGCGCTCAGCGCCCGCGGCGCCAACCTCCAGCGGCCGCTGTGGGCGTCGACGTCCACGAAGGACCCCACCTACTCCGACACGGTCTACGTCGACGAGCTCGTCGGTCCCGACACCGTCAACACCCTCGCCGACGCCAGCCTCGACGCGCTGCGCGACCACGGCGACCCGCAGGGGGGCACCGTCGAACGCGCGGTCGAGGAGGCCGAGGCCGTGATGGCGGGTCTCGCGGACGCCGGCGTCGACTTCGCCGACGTGACCGCCACCCTCGAGCGAGAAGGCGTCGAGAAATTCGCGGCGTCGTTCCGCAACGCCCTCGACACCATCGACAAACGCCGCGCCGAACTCTGAGTTCTTGGATGGGAATTGGCTCGCCCAGAGCCAGTTCCCATCCAAGAACTAGACGTGGATGGTGATCTCGCCGGGCGAGCCGGGGGTGCCCGGAGTGAGGCGACCGATGACGGCCTGCGCGGGTGTCCCGATCGCAGCGAGGTCCGCGACCAACGCGTCCACCTGATCCGGCGCGACACAGAGCAACAGTCCACCCGACGTCTGCGCGTCGCACAGCAGGTGCCGGTCGTCGTCCGCCGCACCCCCCCACTCGACGAACGGATCGACGAAGTCACGATTGCGCTTCGTGCCGCCCGCGACCATCCCCTCCGCGATGAGTTCTCGCACGCCCTCGATGACGGGCACTGCACCGAGATCGACCTCGGCCGCGCACCCCGAGGCGGCGGCGAGCTCGCGGAGGTGCCCGAGGAGACCGAAACCCGTCACGTCGGTTCCGCCGCGCACGCGGCGGCGACGGGCGACCTCGGCCGCCCCCGCGTTGAGCGTGGTCATCAGGTCGACGGCACGCGAGAGCACGGCGCGCGGGGCGGCGTCGCGCTTGAGCGCGGTCGAGACGACGCCGGTCCCGATCGGCTTGGTGAGGACGAGGACATCGCCGGGAACCCCGCCGCGGTTGCGGATCACGTCATCGGGGTGCACCGATCCGAGCGCGGCCATGCCGTACTTCGGCTCGGCGTCGTCGATGGAGTGCCCGCCCACGACCGGTATGCCCGCGGCCGCCGCCACGTCGCGCCCGCCCTCCAGCACCTGAGCAAGCAGTTCAAGGGGGAGGCCCTCGCGCGGCCAGGCAACGAGGTTCAGCGCCATCAAGGGCGAACCGCCCATGGCATAGACGTCGGACAGCGCGTTGGTGGCGGCGATCCGGCCCCAGTCGTAGGCGTCGTCGACAATGGGGGTGAAGAAGTCGACGGTGAACACGACCGCGAGATCGTCACGAAGCCGATACACCGCCGCGTCGTCGCTGGTGTCGTAGCCGACGAGCAGGTTGTCACCACCGAGGTCGACTCCCGGTCCGAGCATTCCGAGCACGCGCGTGAGGTCCTCGGGCGAAAGCTTGCAGGCGCACCCCGCCCCATGCGACAAGCTCGTCAGGCGGATCCCCGGATCGCTCATGCGGGTGCCGACCCGGAGGCGTCAACCACGGCGCGGAAATGCCCGAGCGCGTCGTCGTATCGAGTACCCGCGTTGAGACCGCTCGTCGAGGGCATGACGTAGGTTGCCACGCCGCCGAAGGAACGGTCTTGCCACCCGGCCGTTGCTCGGGGATCGACGGCGATCCGATACCCCTGAAGGCCGACGAAGCACACCGCTCCGGGTCGCAGCCACGCGACGAGTCGCTCGACGCGTCCCGCGCCGTCCCGAAATTCGTGGCGCCGGATCTCGTCGGCCCGTGCCGTCGCCCGCTTGACCAAATCGGTCATGCCGACGCCGCGGGTCAACGCGTCCCGAGGGTCACGAAGCCGACCGACCAGATGCGACTCCACCGCCGCGCGCCAAAAGCGGTTTCCCGGCCCGACGTATCCCACGCCGGCGTCCGCGGCGTGGAGGCTCGGATTGAGGCCGCACATGAGCACACGCATGCGCCCGCCGACGGTGTCGGCGATCGTGTGCGCGCGCCGTGCCCGAACGATCAGCTTGTGGCCGTCCTCAGTGATGCCGACCTCCTCGAAGCCGGCGCCCACCATGACGTCGGCGAGAGACCCCGCGTCCCACCCGGCGAAGAACCGGCCGGGAAAATCGTCGTTGGGAGGCCGCCAACCGTCCCCTGGGCCGGCCAGCATCGTGAGATCGAGCGACGCCCCGACGTCGAGGACCCGGTGGAGGTCACCGAGGGCCGAGGGCAGGTCCGCCCGCTCGAGATGGAGATAGGACTGCCGCGCCCACGACGCCGCGAACACCCGATCACGAAAGGGAAGCGCGGCGAGGTCTCCCTGGATCAAGCGCGCGCCAGGCGTCGCCATCCGGGCAAGATCGAGCATCGCCCGTGCGGCGTCGAGCCCGACCGCTCCCCTGCCCAGCGCTGGGAGATAGATCCCGGGCCCACAACCGGCGTCCAACACAGGACCGCGGCGCTCCATCGTGCCGATCACCCGCGCTCGCTCGATCCCCGTGGCCGTCCTTCGGGCGCGATACGCAGCCGCCTGACGCTCGTACAACTCCACGGTTTCGCGATGCATCAGGGCGTCATCCGGAAACTGCGGTACCGGCGCGTCGGGCGGCCGCCGCACGCCACGGCGGCGTCGACGGCTGCCGTGGCGGCGACAGCGACGGTGACATCGAGGTGACGGTACCCGGATCCACTCGCCGCCTCGACCAGCGCAGGGAGCAGTGCTCGCGCGTCGCCG
>DATDOY010000011.1:0-18483 GCA_035293045.1 Acidimicrobiia bacterium | reverse complement strand
ACGCTCCAGAGGCACAGGCCGTGCGGCGGGGCGATCTGGCCGGCGCGCTGGCGGTCGCCGGACTCGAGGACGGCCCGCATGTCACCGGCGCGGAGGCGACCGAGACCGACGTCGACGAGGGTGCCGACCAACGATCGCACCATCTGCCAACAGAACGAGGTGGCGGTGACCTCGTAGCGCAGGACTCCGTCGCCGAGGTCGACCCAGCGCGAACCGATCACCCGCCGGACCGATGAGGCGCCCGACGAGGCGCGCCGGCAGAAGGCGGAGAAGTCGTGCGATCCGATGAACGGGTCGGCGGCCATCCGCATCGGCGCCACGTCGAGGGGAGGCTGCACCCACCACGCGTAGCGAGCAAGGAACGGGTCGGGTTCGGGGCGATTGACGATCGTGTATCGGTATGTGCGCGACACCGCCGAGCGGCGAGCGTCGAACTCCGGGGTGGACAGCTCGCACTCACGAACGACGATCTCCGGACCGAGGATGCCGTTGAGCGCGTCGCGCAAGCGCCAGGGGTCGACCCCCGGATCCGCCTCGAGGCTCACGACCTGGCCCCACGCGTGCACGCCGGCGTCGGTGCGGCCGGCGCACGTCAGGTCGACGTCGTGCCGGAGAATCTTCTCGAGGGCCTTCGACACCACGCCCTCGACGGTGCGGACGTCGGGCTGGGCGGCGAACCCGTGAAAGTCGGTCCCGTCGTACGCGAGCACCAACCGCAGCCTTGACCGCCCGCCTCCGGGCGCGTCCGGCGCGTCGAACAAGCTCGGCTCATCGCTCACGGGATCACGTTACGCCCGTCGGGAGGAAGCAGTCCCGGCCGCCACCAAGGTGCTCGGTTTCGCGCAGTGGGTCTGTGTCGGTCGAGGGCGAGCGACGTCGTCCCGACCACGGCCGCCTATCCGCGAATCTCGAAAGGTCAGACGAGTTCGATGCGCGCCATGGGTGCGTTGTCTCCCGGGCGCGGACCGATCTTCAGGATGCGGAGGTAGCCGCCGTCGCGCTCGGTGTAGCGCGGCGCAATATCGCTGAAGAGCTTGGCGGTCATCTCCTTGTCGCGGAGCTCCGCGACGACGAGGCGCTGGTTGTGCACCCCACCCTTCTTGGCCTTGGTGATGAGCTTCTCGGCATACGGGCGCAGGCGCTTGGCCTTCGACTCCGTGGTCGTGATCGCTCCGGCCGCGAACAGATGCGCCGCCAAGTTTGCGAGCATCAGGCGCTGGTGCGCGGCGCTGTTTCCGAGGCGAGGGCCCTTGTTCGGCTTCATGGTCTTACTCCCGCATGGCGAGCGAGAGGCCTCGCTCGTCGAGCTTCTGGATGACTTCCTCGAGGCTCTTCATCCCGAAGTTGGTGATGGCGAGCAGGTCTTCCTCGGTCTTCTCGACGAGCTGTCCGATGGTGTCGACCTGCGCCCGCTTCAGGCAGTTGCGCGGACGCTCCGACAGGTCGAGGGTCTCGATGGCCAGGTCGAGGTCGGGCGAGCTCGACGTGGCGGCCGCGGTGTCGCCCAGTTCGAGTCCCTGGGGCTCCTCCGCCAGCTCCGAGATGAGGCCCATCAGGTTGCGCAGCGTGTCGCCCGCCGACGCCAGCGACTCACGGGGCGTGATGGACCCGTCGGTCTCGATGTCGAGGACCAGCCGGTCGTAGTTGGTGGCCTGCTCGACGCGGGTCGGCTCGACCGTGTAGCTCACGCGGCGGACCGGCGAAAAGATGGCGTCAACCGGAATTACACCGATGGTCGACGAGCGGCGAGCGGCGTCGGCGGCGAGATAACCCCGACCTTGCTCGACCGTGATGTCGACGGCGAGGTGACCCTTGGTGTTGAGCGACGCGATGAGGAGATCAGGGTTGAGGATCTCCACGTCGGCGGTGGTCTGGATGTCACGACCCACGACGTCGCCAGGACCCCGCTTGTCGAGCCGGAGGACGACGGGCTCGTCGCTCGCGGAACGCAGCACGAGATCCTTGAGGTTCAGGATGATCTCGGTGACGTCCTGCTTGATGCCGTCGATGGTCCCGAATTCGTGCAGGGCCTCATCGAACTTGACCTGGGTGACGGCCGCGCCGGGGATCGACGAGAGCAGGGTGCGCCGCATCGAGTTGCCCAGCGTGTGCCCGAATCCGGGCTCGAGGGGCGTGATGGCGAACTGCTGGCGATTGCTCTCTTCTTCGCCAAGCGCTTCAACGGTCGGACGCTGGATGATCAGCATTTCGTGCTCACCTCGTGCATTTCAGGGTGTCGTGGGGTCATGGGTGTCGCTGTCAGATTCAGCCTGCCGGCGGGATGACCCGCCGACGAGGGGCTACTTGGAGTACAGCTCGACGATCAGCTGCTCGCGCACCGGAACGTCGATGTGCTCGCGCAGCGGCAGGTCGCGAACGGTCGCCTTGTGGCCGCCAGATTCGACCTCGAGCCACGGCGGCGCCGTGCGATCGATCGTGTCGACGTTGTGTCGCACGACGATCATCTCCTTCGCCTTGGGGCCGATCTCGATCACATCGCCCTGGCGGACGCGATAGCTCGGGATCGTGACGCGCTTGCCGTTCACCTGGATGTGTCCGTGACGAACGAACTGGCGGGACTGGTTGCGGCTCGCCGCGAAGTTGGCGCGGTAGACGACGTTGTCGAGGCGCACTTCGAGCATGCGCAGCAGGTTCTCGCCCGTGATGCCGGGTGAGCGGGCCGCTTCCTTGTAGAGGTTGCGGAACTGCTTCTCGAGGACGCCGTAGATGCGGCGGGCCTTCTGCTTCTCACGAAGCTGAAGCAAGTACTCCGACTCCCGCATGCGGCCGCGCCCACTCCCACCTGGTGGGTAGGGGCGGCGCTCGACGGGGCACTTCATCGAGTCGCACTTGGGGCCCTTGAGAAAGAGCTTCATCTTCTCCCGGCGGCACAGACGGCACACCGGGCCGGTGTAACGAGCCATGCCTCAGACCCTCCGACGCTTCTTGGGGCGACAGCCGTTGTGCGGCACCGGCGTGACGTCCTTGATCGACGAGACCTCGATGCCAGCGTTCTGCAGTGACCGGATCGCCGTCTCGCGGCCCGAGCCCGGGCCCTTCACCTGCACGTCGACCTTGCGCACGCCGTGCTCCATGGCCCGCTTCGCGGCCTGCTCGGCGGCCATCTGCGCGGCGAACGGTGTCGACTTGCGGGACCCCTTAAACCCGACGTTGCCCGCCGACGCCCAGGCGATGACGTTGCCGTCGGGGTCGGAGATGCTGACGATCGTGTTGTTGAACGACGACTTGATGTGCGCGACGGCGTGGGCGATGTTCTTGCGCTCCCGCCGGCGCGGCCGCCGTCCGCCCGCTGCTGGCTTCGCCATCAGTGCTTCCTCGCTTGCTTCTTCGATCCCCATCGGAACCAGAGGTTCCGGCGGGGGCCCCGGTCGGTTGAGGCCGTCCAGGGCGACATCAGTGCTTCCTCGCTTGCTTCTTGCCGGCCACGGTCTTCTTCGGTCCCTTCCGGGTGCGGGCGTTGGTTTGCGTGCGCTGGCCGTGGACCGGAAGCCCGCGACGGTGGCGGATCCCCTGGTAGCAGCCGATCTCCATCTTGCGTTTGATGTTCTGCGAAACCTCGCGGCGAAGGTCACCCTCGACCTTCAGCTCGGCGTCGATGTGGTTCCGGAGCTGCGCCACCTCGTCGTCGGTGAGGTCGTAGACCCTCGAGTTGGGATCGACGCCGACGGCCGCGCAGATGGACTGCGCCGTCGGGCGGCCAATGCCGTAGATGTATGTGAGCGCGATCGCGGTGCGCTTCTCGCGGGGAATGTCGACGCCTGCAATACGTGCCATCCGTGTGCTCCTCTAACCCTGGCGCTGCTTGTGGCGCGGGTTGGAGCAGATCACCATGACGCGACCGTGCCGCCGGATGATCCGGCATTTCTCGCACATCTTCTTCACGCTCGGTCGTACCTTCATGAGTTCTGCCCGACTACTTGTAGCGATAGGTGATGCGACCCCGGCTGAGGTCGTAGGGAGTGAGCTCGACTTGGACCCGATCGCCGGGGAGGATCCGGATGTAGTGCATCCGCATCTTCCCTGAGATGTGGGCGAGGACCTCGTGCTCGTTCTCCAACTTCACTTTGAACTGAGCGTTCGGGAGTGCCTCGACCACGGTCCCCTCAACGAGGATCGCGTCCTTCTGCTTCGCCAGAATCTTCCCCTTGCTTGCGCGTTGCCACTTGGCTTGCGGGTGGTGCTGATACGGTGCGGATCAGGCGCGCGAACAGGCACGCTGCCTCTCACGGAACCGACCTTCCAGGCTATACGTTCGTGCCTGCTCCGATCCAATGCTGTTCCCCCGGTCCCATCATCGGGTGATCAGAACAGGGTGATCGGGGTCGTTATTCACGAATCGGACATGGGCGTTCCCGACGGCGTCCACCGCGGCGAGATAGACCTTCATCGCCGGCATGTAGCGCTCCCGGTAGAGGGCGTCGACCTCGGGGCCGAAGCTCCCCCGATCGCGAGCCGCGCCGCGGGCACGGGCCACCTCGAGGTCGCACTCCACCCAGACCGCGAAGTCCCAATGGCCTTCGAGTTCGGGGCGCTGGAGGAACACACCGTCCACGACGAGGACGGCGTGTCGGTCGGCCTGGCGCGGGGCTCCCGCGAGCGGCCGGTCGGCGTGCAGGTCGAACCCGGCCGTTTGGTAGCGCCGGTCGCCGCGCGGCCCGAGGGGGTCGAGCAGCAGGCTGCGGAGGGCCTTGGTGTCGAAGGCGTCTTGGTAGTAGCCCTCGGGCGACTCACGCCCGCGGCGGTAGCGGTCGAGACGCGGCTTGTGAAATCCATCCACCGACGCCCGAATGCACGGACGAGCGCGGGAGCGAATGGCCGGGGCGAGCTCGTTGGCGAGGACCGTCTTGCCTGATCCGGTGAACCCGTCGATGGCGACGCGCACCGGATGGCGCCGCTCGACGGCGACGATCAACTCGGCGAGGCGGCTGATCGCCGCGGCGCGGTCGGGGTTCATGGCGAACCGGTCACGGCGCGGAGGCTCAGGGCAGCGTCAACACTTCAGGGCCGTCCTCGGTGACGGCCACGGTGTGCTCGAAGTGCGCCGATCGACTTCCGTCGGCCGTCACGACCGTCCAGCCGTCGTCGAGCAGGCGAGTGCCGCCGGTGCCCGCGTTGATCATCGGCTCGATCGCGAAGACGAACCCCGCCTTGATCTTGAGTCCGCGTCCCGGCGGGCCGTAGTTCGGGATCTGGGGCTCCTCGTGCATCGCGGTCCCGATCCCGTGGCCGACGTACTCGCGCACGAGCCCGAAGCCGGCGTCGAGGCAGATGGACTCGACCGCCCATCCGATGTCGCCGAGGCGGTTCCCGTCGACGGCCTGCTTCAGCGCCTCGTCGAGCGATCGCCGCGTCACGTCCATGAGCCGTACCGACTCGTCGTCGACGTCGCCGATCGGAAACGTGATGGCGGCGTCGGCGTGCCAGCCCTCGATGATCGCGCCGGCGTCAACCGAGAGGATGTCGCCCTCGGCGAGGATCGCGTCGTCACGCGGGATGCCGTGGACGATGACGTCGTTGGGCGATGTGCAGATGGTGGCCGGGAAGCCGTGATAGTTGAGGAAGTTGGACCGCGCGCCGCGGGCGGCGAGCACATCGCGGGCGACGGCATCCAGTTGCGCCGTCGACACTCCAGGCTTGCTGGCCTCACGGACACGATCGTGCACTTCGGCCACGACGCGTCCCGCCGCGCGCATGTAGGCGATCTGCTCCGCGGTCTTGCGGGTGATCACGACCGGCTCCGAGCGTCGAGCGCACGCACCGTCCGGTCGAGGATCTCCTGTGGGTCGCCGACGCCATCGACCTCCTCGAGGAGATCTCGATCTCGGTAGAACTCGATGAGGGGGGCCGTCTGCTCCTCGTAGAGGGCGAGCCGTCGTCGAATGGCGTCGGGCGTGTCGTCATCGCGCTGCACGACCTCGTCGCCGCAGTTCTCACAGATGTTGGCTTCGGGCAGCTCGTCGACGTTGTAGTTCGCGCCGCACTTCGGACACACGCGGCGGGCGGCGAGGCGCTTGACCACCATCTCGGTCGAGACTTCGAGGCTCACGACGGCGTCGAGGCCACCGAAGGGGGCGAGCACTTCCTCGAGCGCCTTGGCCTGCAGCTGCGTTCGGGGAAAGCCGTCGAGGATGAAGCCGCGCGCTCGGGCGGCGCCGGTGCTCAGCTGTTTCTCCACCACGCGGATCACGACGTCGTCGGGCACCAACTCGCCGGCGTCCATGGACCCCTTGAGCTCGCGGCCCAGGTCGGACCCTGAGCGCGCCTCGGTGCGGAACATGTCGCCCGTCGAGATATGCGGGACGTGGTAGTGCCGAGAAAGCTTCAGCGCCTGCGTACCCTTCCCGGCGCCCTGCTTTCCCAACAGCACGAGGCGAATGCCGGGAATCATCGGTGCATCCGCGTCAGGTGAGGAAGCCCTCGTAGTTGCGCATCATGAGCTGACTGTCGATCTGCTTCATGGTTTCGAGCGCAACGCCAACCGTGATGAGGATCGCCGTACCCCCGAACGGGAACTGGCTGATGTTCCATGCCGCGAAGACGATGAGCGGGATCACGGCGATGATGGCCAGGAAGATCGACCCCGGCAGCGTGAGCCGGTTGAGGACCTTGGCGAGGTAGTGCTCGGTGGGCGGCCCCGGACGAATCCCGGGGATGAAGCCGCCTTGCTTGCGGATGATGTCCGCCTGTTGCTGCGGGTTAAAGGTGATCGCCGTGTAGAAGTACGCGAAGAAGATCACCATCATCGTGTACGCGCCGATGTAGAAGATGCTGTCTTGCTGCACGAGCTTGTCGTTGATGAAGTCCTGCACGCCCTGCCACGGGATGACGTTGGAGAGCAGCACCGGGAAGTAGAGGACCGAGCTCGCGAAGATCACCGGGATCACTCCCGATTGGTTGACCTTCAGCGGGATATAGGTGCTCTGGCCCCCATACATGCGGCGGCCCACCACCCGCTTGGCGAACTGGACGGGGATCCGGCGCTGGCCCGACTCCACGAAGATGATGCCGACGATCATCGAGACGCCCATGAGCAGGACGAACGCAAAGCGGAGCCGGCCACCTTCGGCGAGCACCTGCGAACCTTGGGCGGGGAGCACCGACACGACCGACGCGAAGATGAGGATCGACATGCCGTTGCCGATCCCCCGCTGCGTCACGAGTTCGCCGAGCCACATGATGAAGGCGGTGCCTGCGGTCAGCGTGAGCACCATGAGGGCGACGCGTGGGGTGTTGAAGACCGGGATCATGTCGGCGTTGACGCCGCCGCCACCGAAGAAAATGCCGCCCTGGCCCTGGTTGAGCGCGAACACGATGCCCGTCGACTGCATGATGGCGAGGGCCACCGTGAGGTAGCGCGTCCACTGGGTGATCTTCTTCTGCCCGACCTGGCCCTCTTGCTGCCACTGCTCGATCTTGGGGATCACGACGGCGAGCAACTGCATGATGATCGACGACGTGATGTACGGCATGATCCCGAGCGCAAAGATCGCCACGTTGGTCAGGGCGCCGCCCGAGAACAGGTTGAGGAATGAGACGACGCCGCCCTTGTCGGCGTTCTCCTGCAGCGCCTTGATGGCGTCGAAGTCGACGTAGGGAATCGGGACGACCGATCCCAGCCGGTACAGGGCGATGACGAGCAGCGTGAAAAGGATCTTGTTCCGAAGGTCGGGGACGCGGAACATGTTCCGCAAACGTCCCAGCATCAGGCGCTCCTGCTCGTCAAGCCCACAAAGCGAATCTTTGAAGGCGCACTGGCGGTCCGCGTGGCGACGGAATCCATGGTGCCGGGGCCGAGCCTACCGGTTGGTCAGGGCGTTGCCCTGTGCGGGCGGGCGAGGACCGCGGAACGGGAGCGGCAGTTCCTCGGCCGTTCCGCCGGCGGCCTCGATGGCCGACCGGGCCGACTTCGAGAACTTATGCGCCTTGACCGTGAGCTTCTTCGAGAGCTCACCGCGGCCGAGGACCTTGACGTTTCCCCGCTTGGGCGTGAGGCCGTGCTCGCGCAAGGTCTCCGGGGTCACTTCGCTCCCCGCGTCGAACTGCTCGAGGACGTCGAGGTTGACGGGGTTGTACTCGACCCGGAAGGGGTTGCGGAACCCCTTCATCTTGGGCGTGCGCCGGAAGAGCGGCGTCTGGCCACCCTCGAAGGCCACCGGGACGGTGTTGCGGGCCCGCTGACCCTTCATCCCGCGACCGGCGGTCTTGCCACCGTGGCCACGCGTGCCGCGGCCGACGCGGCGCTTGGGCTTCTTGGAGCCGGGAGCCGGCTGGAGGTCATGGATCTTCATGGGACTTCTTCGACTTCCACGAGATGGGGGATCCGGGCGATCATGCCGCGGATCTCCGGACGATCCGGCTGGACGACCGTGTGGCGGATGCGCTTGAGCCCGAGGGCGCGCACCGTTGCGCGCTGCTTGGGCTTGGTGCCGATGGCCGACTTCTTCAGGGTGATACGGAGTTCCGCCATGTCAGGTCCCGTCAGCCATTTCCTGATTCGGCGCGAGCAGTCTTCTGCAGCTGCTGACGCTCCCGGTAGGCACGCAACAGACCCACGGGGGTGAACTCCTCGGGAGCCTTGCCCCGGAGCCGGGCGATCTCGTCGGGCCGCCGGAGCTCACGCAGACCCGAGATCACGGCGCGGGCCACGTTGATGGCGTTGGCCGAGCCGAGCGACTTGGCCAGCACGTCTTCGATCCCCGCCGCCTCGAGCACGGCGCGGGCAGCGCCACCGGCGATGACCCCGGTGCCGGGAGCCGCGGGCTTGATGAGCACGCGGGCAGCGTCGTGGCGGCCGAGCACCTTGTGGGTGACGGTCGTTCCGGCCATGGGGACGTCGAACATCGTCTTTTTGGCCTCTTCCATGCCCTTTTGGATGGCGAGCGGGACTTCCTTGGCCTTGCCGTAGCCGAGGCCGACACGGCCGTTGCCGTCTCCGACCACCACGAGCGCGGTGAAGGAGAACCGGCGGCCGCCCTTGACGACCTTGGCCACCCGGTTGATGTCGATGACGCGCTCTTCGAACTGCGAGTCGCCTCGGTCGCCACCGCGATCGCCGCGGTCGCCTCGATGATCGGGTCTAGAGCTCAAGTCCAGCCTCCCTGGCGGCGTTGGCAACGGCGGCGACCCGACCGTGGAATTGGAATCCCCCACGGTCGAACACGACCCGCTCGATGCCTGCCTGTTTGGCACGCTCGGCCACCGCCTTGCCCACGGCCTGCGCCGCGGCGACGGTCCCCGGCCGATCGGCCTTGGCGTCCTTGTCCATCGTCGACGCCGACGCGACCGTGCGGCCGGCGACGTCGTCGATCAGTTGCGCGTAGATATGGCGGTTGGAGCGGAACACCGCGAGGCGCGGCCGCTCGGCCGTCCCCACGATCTTCTTGCGCACCCGGCGGTGCCGCCGGATTCTCGCTTCGCGCTTGGTTTGTGCGTCCATGATTCCTACTCGTTGGCTTCTGGCTCGTTGCCTTCTGGCTCGTTGCCTTCTGGCTTGTTGCGTTCTGGCGTGTTGTCTTCTGGCGAGCGACGTGCCGGCCCGCCTGAGGTTTCACCCGATCGGTACGACATCGGATCAGGCACCCGCGGCCTTGCCGGCCTTGCGGCGGACGTACTCGTCGGCGTAGCGGATGCCCTTTCCCTTGTAGGGCTCGGGCTTGCGGAGCTTGCGGATGTCGGCGGCCACCTGGCCGACCAACTGCTTGTCGATGCCGAGCACGCTGATCTTGGTCGGCTCCGGCACCTCGAACGTGACGCCGTCGGGCGCCTCGAACTTCACGGGGTGCGAGTAGCCGAGCTGCAGCTCGAGCGCCGTCGGCCCCTGCGCCGCGCACCGGTACCCGACGCCGACGATCTCGAGGCGCTTGGCGTATCCCTCGGAGACCCCCACGATCATGTTGGCGACCAGCGCCCGCGTGAGGCCGTGCAGCGCCCGCTGCTGGCGCGCGTCCGACGCGCGCGTGATCGTGAGCACCTCGCCGTCCTGCTCGAGGCCGATGCCCTCGGGGAGGTCGTGTTCGAGCTGCCCCTTGTCGCCCTTCACGACGAGGTGCGCGCCTTCGACGCGGATCTCGACGCCCTTGGGAAGCGTGATGGGGTTCTTGCCGACGCGTGACATGTGGTTACCAGACCTGACAGATGATCTCGCCGCCCACCCGACGCTCGCGCGCTTCGCGGTCGGTGAGCAGGCCTTGGTTGGTGGACAGGATGGCGATGCCGAGCCCGCCGAGCACCCGAGGGATCGTGTCCGCGTTGGTGTACACACGCAGTCCCGGCTTCGAGACCCGCTTGAGGCCGGTGATCGTGCGCTTGCGGTCCGACGTGTACTTCAGCCGGATGCGCAACGTGCGCCCCGGCCGGTCGGTGGCGTCCTCAACGGAGAAGTCCTCGATGTAGCCCTCGGCTTTGAGGATGCGCGCCAGGTTCTCTTTCAGCTTGGACGTCGGCATCTGCGTTTCCTCGTGGAACACGAGGTTCGCGTTACGGATGCGCGTCAGCATGTCGGCGACGGGGTCAGTCATGCTCATGCGTCAACCCCCCTCACCACGATGCCTTCTTCACGCCGGGCACTTCGCCCGCGTGGGCCATCTCACGGAGACAGAGGCGGCAGAGCCCGAAGCGGCGATACACGGCGCGCGGACGACCACAGCGGTTACAGCGGCTGTACTCGCGAACGCCGAACTTCGCCTTCCGTTGCCACTTCTCGATTAGTGCCTTCTTCGCCATCAACCCTCTCCTCCGCGACGGAACGGGAACCCGAGAGCGGTGAGCAACGCCCGCCCGCCCTCGTCGTCCGTAGCCGTCGTGACGATCGTGATATCCATGCCGCGCACCGAGTCGATGTCGTCGTAGTTGATCTCCGGGAAGATCAACTGCTCGACCACACCGAACGTGTAGTTGCCGCGGCCGTCGAAGCTGTTGGGATTCAGCCCTCGGAAGTCGCGAATGCGGGGGATGGCCAGCGTCACGAGCCGGTCAAAGAACTCCCACATCCGAGCACCCCGAAGGGTCACCTTGGCTCCAATTGCCTGGCCCTCACGGAGTTTGAACCCCGCGATCGACTTGCGGGCCCGCGTCACCATGGGCTGTTGACCCGTGATGACGCGAAGGTCGGCGATGGCGCCGTCGAGCAGGCTCTGCTGGTCGATGGCCTTGCCGACCCCCATGTTGACGATGATCTTCACCATGCCCGGGACCTGCATCACGTTGCCGAGCCCGAGGTCTTGTTGGAGCGCGGGCCGAATTGTGTCGAGGTACTGACGCTTCAGGCGTGGCATCTCGCGTGCCTCGGTCGCCATCACAGATCCCTTCCGCACTTGCGACACACGCGCCGCTTGCGGCCGGCGTCGTCGATCTCGTAGCCGATTCGCGTGGGTCCGTCCTCGGAACACACGATGGCCACGTTGCTGGCGTCGAGCGGCATGTCCTTGTCGATGATCCCGCCCTGCATCGTGCTGCGGGTCGGCTTCTGATGCTTCTTGGCCGTGTTGATGCCGCGCACGATCACCCGGTTGCGATCGGGCATGACCCGGACGATCTCGCCCTGCTTGCCGACGTCCTTGCCGGCGAGCACCTGCACCGTGTCGCCCTTGCGCAGCTTCATCTTGATCCTCGGGGCTCCGGTCATCAGATCACCTCCGGCGCCAACGAGACGATCCGCATGAACCGGCGATCGCGGAGTTCACGGCCGACGGGGCCGAAGATGCGCGTGCCACGCGGCTGGTCGTTGTTGTCGATGAGGACGGCTGCGTTCTCATCGAAGCGGATGTAGCTGCCGTCGGTGCGGCGGCGCTCCTTCTTGGTGCGCACCACGACGCAGCGCACGACGTCGCCCTTCTTCACGGTGGCGCCGGGGATGGCGTCCTTCACGGTGGCGATGAAGATGTCACCGATGCCCGCGTAGCGACGCTTGGTGCCGCCGAGCACGCGAATGCACAGCACTTCCTTGGCGCCCGAGTTGTCGGCCACCCGAAGGCGAGATTCCTGCTGGATCATCGGGCGCGCTCAACCACTTCCACGACGCGCCAACGCTTCATCTTCGACATCGGGCGCGTCTCCATGATCCGCACGGTGTCGCCCTGGCGAGCGTCGTTCGCCTCGTCGTGCACGTGAAACTTCTGCGTGCGCCGGATGGTCTTCTCGTAGCGCGGGTGACGAACGGACTCGGTCACCTGCACCACGACGGTCTTGTCGGGCTTGTCGGACACCACGACACCCGTGCGCACTTTGCGGGCGGCGCGTGTTGGGGTGGTCGCGCTCTCGGCGGTTTCGTCCGCCATCAGCTGTCCCCTTCCTGTGCTTGCTCGGGCTGCGCTTCGGCAGCCTCGATCTCGCGCTCGCGCACGATGGTCGTGATGCGGGCGATGTCCTTTTTGACCTGGCCCACCCGAGAGGTGGCGTCGAGCTGCCCGGTGGCGAGTTGGAAGCGGAGGTTGAACAGCTCCTCTTTCGCTTCCGCATAACGGGTCAGCAACTCGGCGTCGTCGAGATCGCGGAGTTCGGCGGCGTTGGCCATCAGTCCTCCTCTCGGCTCACGAACTTGGTCTTGACGGAAAGCTTGTGGCCGGCGAGGCGCAACGCCTCACGAGCGACGTCCTCGGGAACGCCCGAGAGTTCGAACATGATCCGCCCGGGCTTGACAACGGCGACCCAGTGCTCGGGGTTGCCCTTGCCTGATCCCATGCGCGTCTCGGCCGGCTTCTGGGTCACCGGCTTGTCGGGAAACACGGTGATCCAGACCTTCCCGCCGCGCTTGATGTGACGGGTCATCGCGATACGGGCGGCCTCGATCTGGCGGTTGGTGATCCAGCCGGGGTCGAGGGACTGGAGGCCGAAGTCGCCGAAGTTGAGCTTGCTGTGGCCCTTGGACAACCCACGCATGCGGCCGCGCTGGGTCTTGCGGTGACGAACCTTCCTCGGCATCAACATCAGTCGTCACTCCGGAAATGCGGCGTCTCGTGGTGGTCCTTGCGGAACCGGCGCTCGATCTCTTCCTCTTCCGAGAGGAGCTTCTCGGTGCGCTCGTCGGCCTCGAGCTTGAGCTCGTGATCCTCGATGTCGCCCTCGACCGTGACCGCGCCTTCCGGCTCGGCGCCGTCGGCCGTCTCGGCGACCTCCACCGTCTCGGCGACCTGGACATCTTCGGCGACGTCGGCGGCGGTGCTGACCTCCGCGGCCTCCGCGGCCTCGGTCGTCTCCTCGCCGGTGTCCTCCTTGCGCCGACCACCGCCGGCACGGATGACGCGGCGGGGACGAGCCTCACCGGCGGTCTCGCCCACGGCCATCGCCGCTTCCTTGGTGATCTTGTCCTCGGCGGCGCTCTTGTAGGGGAGGATGTCGCCCTTGTAGACCCAGACCTTGACGCCGATGCGGCCCTGGGTCGTGCGGGCCTCGGCGAAGCCGTAGTCGACGTCGGCGCGGAGGGTGTGCAGCGGGACGCGACCCTCGCGGTACCACTCGGTACGTGCCATCTCGGCGCCGCCGAGGCGGCCCGAGCACTGCACGCGGATTCCCTGCGCACCGGCGCGCATGGCGGTCTGGACACAGCGCTTCATCGCCCGGCGGAACGCGACACGCCCGGCGAGCTGATCCCCGACGCCCTGGGCGAGGAGGGTGGCGTCGAGTTCGGGCTGCTTGACCTCTTGGATGTTGAGCTGGACCTGGGGGTTGCCGGTGATCTTGGCAAGGCCTTGGCGGAGGCGGTCCGCCTCGGCACCCCGTCGGCCGATGACGATTCCGGGACGGGCGGTGTGAACGTCGATGCGGAGCTTGTCGCGCGTGCGCTCGATCTCGACGCGGGACACCGCGGCGCGGTAGAGCTGGTTGGCGAGGTACTGCCGGATGTGGACGTCCTCGGCGAGATACTCGGTGTATTCCTTCCGGTCGCCGAACCAACGGGACTTCCAGTCGGTGACGATTCCGAGTCGGAATCCGTATGGGTTGACTTTTTGACCCATTACTTCGCGTCCTTGTCGTTGTCTTGTGCGGTTGGCGCTCCGGCGTTCTCGGGTCCCGCGCCTTCGGCTCCGGAGGCCGCTTCGTCCTCCGCTGTCTCCTCCGCCGCCGGGGGCTCGTCGGCAGCCGAGGTCGAGACCTCGTCTGCCGTCTCCGCCGCGGGGTCTCCGTCGCCAGAGTCGGCCTCAGCGTCCCCCGACGCCTCGGCACTCCCGGCGTCGCCCTCTTCAGCGCCGCCCTTTGTGGCACTGGAGGCGGATGTCTCCGAGGTGCCCTCGGAGCCTTCCGCCGCTGGCGCTGCACCAGCTTCCGCTGTGTCTTTAACCTTGTTGAGTTCCTGTTCGACCTCGTCGATTTCCTGCTTGGCCCGCTTCGACTGCTGATCTTCGGCCTTCCGGCTGGCGGCGACGCGAGAGGCGCGGGACGAGGTCTTGGTCTCCTCGCGGGCCCGCTGGGCAGCGAGCATGTCGGCGGTCATCCGGTCGACGATCACCGTGACGTGCGAGGTCCGCTTGCGGATGCGCGTGGCGCGGCCGCGGGCGCGTGGACGCCAGCGCTTGAGGGTGATGCCCTCGTCGGCGAAGCACTTCGAGACAAACAACTCCTCGCCGGGGATGTGGCTGTTGTGCTCCGCGTTGGCGACCGCCGAGTTGAGCACCTTGAGCACCTCGCGGGCCGAGCCACGCGAGTGGAACGTGAGCACCTGGCGCGCCTCCTCAACCGGGAGACCCCGGACGAGGTCGAGCACCTCGCGCACCTTGAACGGCGAGGTCCGCAGGTAACGATGCGTGGCTTTGACTTCGGGCATGACTACCTCGTGGACCTCTCGCCGCCCGCGTGGGTGCGGAACGTGCGCGTCGGTGCGAACTCGCCGAGCTTGTGACCGACCATGGCCTCGGTGACGTACACCGGAACGTGCTTGCGACCGTCGTGGACCGCGAGCGTGTGGCCCACCATTTCGGGCGTGATGGTCGAGCGTCGTGACCAGGTCTTGATCACCCGCTTTTCGCCGGCCTCGTTCATGGCGTCGACCTTCTTCTTCAAGTGGTCGTCGACGAACGGGCCTTTCTTCAGGCTGCGCGGCATGAGCTACGCCTCTCTCTCACTGGCCTCTACCGGCGGGCGCCGCGTGAGCGACGACGTCGGACGATGTACTTCTGGCTCTGCTTCTTCTTGTTGCGCGTGCGTCCCTCGGGCTTTCCCCAGGGCGAGACCGGCGGGCGTCCGCCTGAGCTCTTGCCCTCGCCACCGCCGAGCGGGTGGTCGGCCGGGTTCATGGCGACGCCGCGGGTCTGCGGACGCTTGCCCTTCCAGCGCGAACGACCGGCCTTGCCGATCTTGATCAGCTCGGCCTCCGCGTTGCCGACTTGGCCGACCGTGGCCCGGCAGTCGATCGAAACGCGCCGCATCTCGGTGGAGGGCAGCCGCAGCGTTGCGAGCTTGCCTTCCTTCGCCACGAGCTGCACCGACGAACCACCGCTGCGCGCCATCTTGCCGCCGGCGCCGGGCTTGAGCTCGACGTTGTGCACCTGGGTCCCCACCGGGATGTAGCGGAGGGGCAGCGCGTTGCCGGGGCGGATCTCCGAACCGTGGCCGCTCTGCAGTTGGTCGCCGACCTTCACGCCGATGGGGGCGAGGATGTAGCGCTTCTCGCCGTCGGCATAGTGGAGCAGGACGATGCGGGCGTTGCGGTTCGGGTCGTACTCGATGGCCGCGACCTTGGCGGGAACGCCGTCCTTGTCGCGCTTGAAGTCGACCACGCGGTAGTTCTGTTTGTGGCCGCCACCGCGGTGCCGCGACGTGATCTTGCCGGCGTTGTTGCGGCCACCCGTGCTCGGCTTCGGACGCGTGAGGCTCTTCTCGGGCCGCGTCTTGGTGATCTCCGAGAAGTCGGAGACCGTCTGGAATCGGCGCCCAGGGCTGGTGGGCTTGCGCTTGCGGATGGGCATGACCTCAGACCTCGAACAAATCGATCCGGTCGCCCTCGGCGACCTTGACGATGGCGCGCCGCTCGTCGGCCAGCTTGCTCCACATCCCGGTTCGACGATTGCGGCGACGCTTCCCGTGGCGGGTGAGCGTGTTGACGTTCTTGACCCGCACACCGAAGATGCTCTCGACGGCGTGACGGATCTCGATCTTGTTGGCGTCGGGGTGGACCACGAAGGTGTAGGTGTTCTGGTCCATGAGCGCGTAGCTCTTCTCCGAGATCACCGGCCGGATGATCACGTCGCGTGCCTCACGTGCGGTCATTCGCCATCACCTTCATCCTGAGGAACAGGAGCCTCTGGCGTGTCGGAGCCAGGGACGCTCGAGTCGTCGGCGGACGACGCGGAAATGGGGGAAGAGGCATCGGATGTGGACGGGGTCCCCGCTTGCGGGGGGGAGTCCGCATTCGATGCCTCACGCGATCCAGAGAGACGGTTGGTCACCGACTCGAGCGTCCCCTGGGTGAAGACAACCCAGTCATGGACGAGCACTTCGTACGCGTTGATCTGCGTGTCCTCGATCACGTGCACGCGGCGATCGCCGCTGAGGTTGCGGAACGACTTCCACGCCGTCTCGTCCTCGCGCGACAGCACGATGAGCACGCGGTCGGACGACGCCGTGCCGAGCGCATCGAGAGCGAGGCGCGCTTCTTTGGTCTTGGGCACGTCGAAGCCCCAGTCCTTCACGACGACGACCTTGCCCTCGGACGCGCGGTCTGACAGCGCCGAGCGCACGGCGAGCCGCACCATCTTCTTGGGGGTCCGCTGCGAGTAGTCGCGGGGCTTGGGTCCGTGCGCGATGCCGCCGCCGCGCCAGTGCGGAGCCCGGATCGAGCCCTGGCGGGCGCGGCCCGTGCCCTTTTGGCGATACGGCTTGGCGCCGCCGCCCTGCACTTCGGCACGCGTCTTGGTGCTGTGCGTGCCGGAGCGGCCCGCAGCCAGCTGCGCAGTGACGACCTGATGCATCACGGCCGTGTTGGGCGTGATGCCGAAGATTGCGCCGGCGAGCGTCGTCTTGCCGGCCGCCTTGCCCGCGGCGTCGCGCAGGTCGATCGAGAGGTCTTGGGGGGTCTGCGCCATCTTGGCCATCAGTTGGCTGCCTTCTCGCCGGCGTCGGCCTCGGCCGCGGCACGCGCGTGGCGGGGTTGGCGCTTGGGCGTCTTGACCGCCTCGCGGACGAACACGATGGCGCCGTTGGGGCCGGGGATGGCGCCCTTGATGAGGATGAGATCGCGCTCGGCGTCACCCTCGATCACCTCGAGGTTGAGGGTCGTCACCTTGTGTCGCCCCATCTGGCCAGCCATGCGGGTGCCCTTGAAGACGCGAGCCGGCGTGGCGCAGGCGCCGATGGCGCCCGGCGAACGATGCTTCTTGTGGTTGCCGTGGCTGGCGCCCTGGCCCTTGAAGTTGTGGCGCTTCATGCCGCCGGCAAAGCCCTTGCCCTTGGAGATGCCGGTGACGTCGACGAAGTCGCCGGCGGCGAACACGTCTGCGCGGATGACCTGGCCGAGTTCGAACTCGGCGGGGTCCTCAACCTTCAGCTCGGCGAGGCGGCGCGCCGGGTCGGACTTTCCGGCCTTGAGGTGCCCGAGCTCGGGCTTGTTGAGCTTGCGCTCTGGGACCCGGCCGAAACTGAGTTGCACGGCGGAATAGCCGTCACGCTCGGGGGTCTTGATCTGGACTACCTGGCAGGGGCCGGCGTGGACCACGGTGACGGGGACGACGTTACCGCCGTCATCCCACACCTGGGTCATGCCCAGCTTCTGTCCAAGGATCGCTCGTGCCATGTCTCGCCGCTCTCAGGTGGTATCCGAATGGACGGGGCATTGCGCGTTGCCTTCGCCCCGGCCCGCATCGGACCGCTCCCGTTCAGGATGTGGTTCCCGGCTCCTCTCGATGATCGAGCGAGCCGGCATCCCGGCGTGGGTTCGGTTGTCTGAGCGCTTCCTTCCTTCTCATCGTGTGTGAGTGCTGAGTTGCGCATGGCGCAACTCAGCACTCACACACGCCTATACGTGTTGGATCTTGATCTCGATGTCGATCCCCGCCGGCAGGTCGAGCCGCTGGAGGGAGTCGACGGTCTTGGCGGTCGGCTCGACGATGTCGAGCAGCCGCTTGTGGATCCGCATCTCGAAGTGCTCGCGCGAATCCTTGTCCTTGTGCGGTGACCGGATCACGCAGAACCGGTGCGTCGCCGTCGGCAACGGCACCGGGCCGCGGACCTGGGCACCCGTGCGCACGACCGTCTCGACGATCTTCTTCGTCGACTGGTCGATGATCTCGTGGTCGTAGGCCTTGAGCCTGATTCGGATTTTTTGGGTTGCTGCGGCGTCGGCCATGACCGGGGTGCTCGTGTCTCTCTGCTGGTCGTTACTTGTTGATCTTCGTGACCTGGCCGGCGCCCACGGTGCGGCCACCCTCACGGATGGCGAACCGCAGGCCCTCGTCCATGGCGATGGGCTTTTCGAGCACGACCGACATCTCGGTGTTGTCGCCGGGCATGACCATCTCGGTGCCGTCGGGGAGG
>DATDOY010000010.1:0-2746 GCA_035293045.1 Acidimicrobiia bacterium | reverse complement strand
GGCAGTGCAGCGTCGCCCAGATGCTCGGGCTCGGCGTCGTCCGGCTCTACCCGGATCAGGATCCGCCCGTGCCTGGGCGGGTCTACGACCCGAAGGCGTAGCCGACGTCGGGCGCGCCGAGGACCGGGTAGAAGGGAATCCCCAGCGCGGCCAGCTTGTCGGCCACGACGCCGCCGCGATCGAGGAGACAGCACGCGGCGACGATCTCGCAGCCGAGTTCGTTGATGGCGTCGATGGCGGTGAGAAACGCCGACCCGGTGGTGACCGTGTCCTCGACGACAAGGACGCGATCGTCGCCGGTCACCGGCCCGGCGAACCGACCCCCGACGCCGTGACCCTTGGGCTCCTTGCGCACCGAGAAGGCGCGGATGCCCATCGCGGTCGCCACCGCGATGGCCACGGGATCGGCACCGAGGGTCATGCCCCCGACGGCGTCGAACGCGCCGACGCCTTCGCGCTCGAGGGTGTCGACGACGGCCTGGCCGATCACGGGCTGGAGCGCGCCTCGGAAGGTGACCTGGCGGCCGTCGAGATACCACGTCGACGTTCCGCCCGACGAGAGTTGGAACTCACCCTCGCGGATGCCGTACTCCCGGAATGCCTCGATGAGCCGCTGGCGAGCGTCGCTCATCGGCGCCGCGAGCTAGGAGGCACGGGCCTCGGCGGGGGTGCCCCGACGACTCGCCGCGTCGACCAGACTGCGCACGAGGACGGCCCCGTCGGCCGATCCGAGCATGGCGTCGATGGCGCGCTCCGGATGCGGCATCAGCCCCACGACGTTGCGACCCTCGTTGCAGATGCCGGCGATGTCGTCGAGGCTTCCGTTGGGGTTCTCCCTGTAGCGAACGACGATCCGATCGTCGGCCCGCAGGGTGGCGAGGGTTTCCTCGTCACACACGTAGTTGCCCTCGAAATGGTTGATGGGAACGCGCAGCACGTCGCCGACGCGGGCGGCCTCGGTGAGCACCGTGCTCGTTGTCTCGACGCGCAACTCCACCGTGCGACACACGAACCGCAGGCCGGCGTTCTTTTGGAGCGCGCCCGGCAGCAGCCCGGCTTCGGTGAGCACCTGGAAGCCGTTGCAGATTCCGACCACGGGACCGCCCCCGGCCGCGAAGTCGCTCACCGCGTCCATGACGGGCGAGAAGCGGGCGATGGCGCCCGTCCGCAGATAGTCGCCGTGGGCGAATCCGCCCGGGAGCACGAGCGCATCCACGTCGCCGAGCGTGGTCTCCGTGTGGAAGATGAGTTCGGCGTCGCCGCCGAGGGCCCGAACCGCCGCGACCACGTCGTGTTCGCAGTTGGAGCCCGGGAACACGACGACGCCGACGCGGGCCGTCATCGTGGTGCGTCCTCCGCAAGCGTTCGCAGCTCGAGCGAGAAGTCTTCGAGCACGGGGTTGGTGAGAAGCCGCCGACACATCTCGTCGATCTGGGCCCGGGCGGCCGGCTCATCGGCCGCCTCGACGCGCAGGTGGATGCTCTTGCCGACCGACACCTCGCTCACGTTGTCCCATCCAAGCGCGGGCAGCGCCCGTTCGATGGTGGCCCCTTGGGGATCGAGAATGCCCGGCCGGTGCGTGACGTCGATGCGGGCGTCGAACCAGGCCATGGCCTGCACTCTACCGGCGCCGTCGTCGGTGCCGACGCACGGGAATCGTCGCCAAGTGTTGGCGGTGACGATGGCCCGAGACCCCGACGAGGAGGACGTTGGCGAGGAGGATGGCGACGATCGCGACCAGCACGACGGGGGCGGGGAGACCGGCACCGGTGGGCCAGTCGACGTCGTCGACCGGCGCCGGGCGGACCATGCCGCCGTCGGCTCGGTAGGGGATGCGCGCCGAGCGCCAATGATGCGTGCGGTCGGGGGCCAGCGCGACGACCGACACGCCGCCGCGAGTGCCGGAGAGGTTGGGCAGCTTGAGCACCATCTCTCGGGCCGTCGTCGCCTCTTGCCAAACCAGCCGCCCGCTCGAGTCCTCGACGAACACCTGGTACTCGTCGATCTCCCCCACCGGGGCACGGTCCCAGCGCAGCACCGCGTCGCTGCTGTTGATGGTCTCGAGCGCAAGCGCCGGTTGCCACATCACGAAGGTCTCGACGGGCGCGCCGGCGGCGTCAGGGATGATCCGCTGGCTGGCGGCCGCGCCCGACAGCTCGCCCGCGCCGGGAGCGAGGACGACGGCGATGGTCATCGGCTGCGGGGAGGTGATGACGGCGGGGCCGCCACCGAGCGCCTCGAGTACGCCGAACACGAGCGAGAACTCCCCGGCGGCCCCGGTCGCGCCGCTCTTGCGGTGGTCGTGGCACGCGGACGGCGGACGCTCATCGATGCACGCGAATCCGAGTTCGTCGAGCTCGTTCAGCCGGGAGGAGTCGATCTGTTGGGGCGTGAGGGCGGTGCGGGCCGACGCCGTCGCGCCGACGACCGCGGCGCCGGCGGCGTCGATCACCGAACCGGTGATCGCCACCGAGTCTTCGGGCGCGGGACCCGCCCCCGCGTCGCAACCAGGGGTACTGGCGACGACAAGCGCAGACAAGATCGAGGTGGTCAGGAGCCGTCGGGCGCGTACCACTGGTCAAACGATGCTTGCGTGATGCGTTCGTAGGCCTCGATGTAGCGAGCGCGCGTTCCGGCGATCACGTCGGCCGGCAGCGGTGGGGGCGGCGGCTCGTGGTCCCAGCCGACCGAGTCGAAGTGGTCGCGGACGTACTGCTTGTCGAAGCTCGGCGGCGAGGTGCCGAGC
>DATDOY010000009.1:0-13159 GCA_035293045.1 Acidimicrobiia bacterium | reverse complement strand
CCCGTGCAACCACACCTCTCCGTCCTGCACCCTCGCGTAGGCGTCCTGCAGGTTGACGTGCCCCGCCCGGAGCGACTTCACCTCGCTCCCCACAAGGGCGATCCCGCACTCGAAGCGGTCCGAGATCGTGTAGTCGTGCCGGGCCTTGCGGTTGGTTGCGACCGTCTTCTCGCCGTCGGCGTCCAACGCCTTCTTCTTGGCGCCCTTCGGCGAGCCCTTGGGAGACACGGGCGCACCCTACTGTCGGTAGATTTCGCACCGATGTCGATTCCCGCCGCGGCGACGCCCACCCTGCGCATGACGAGGCGCCACCACGACGAGATGGTCGCCCACTGTTACGACGGCCTCCCCGACGAGGCGTGTGGCCTCCTCGCCGGGCCGGTCGACGGTGGCGGCGTCCCGATCGGACCGGTCACCGCCGTCTTTCCGACCGCCAACGCGGACGCGTCGGCGCGCACCTACACCGTCGATTCCCGTGACCACATCAAGGCGCTGCGGGCCGCCGAGGCCGGTGGGGGAGACCTCATCGGCGTCTTCCACTCCCACACCCACACCGAGCCCTACCCGTCGGAAACCGACGTCCGCGCCGCCGTGGAGCCGCACTGGCTCTATGTGATCGTGGGACTGCGCCGCGAATCCCCCGAGGTGCGGGCCTACCGAATTCGTGACGGCCGCATCACCGACGTGCCCATCGAGATCACGCGGTAGCCCCTCGGTCGCGCCCGGACGATAAATCCGACCTATCAGGTCACCTTTTGTACACTCGACCACCTGGGCAACTGCCCCAGACGGACGACCAGGAGACAGGCTCGTGGCAGAGATCCGCATCCCCACCGTGCTCCGACCCCACGTGGGTGGCGCCGCGTCCGTACGGGCCGACGGCGCCACCGTGCGCGAGGTGTTCGACGCGCTCAGCGCCGACTACCCCTCGCTGCGCGATCACCTCATCACCGACGAGGGCACGCTCCACCGGTTCGTGAACGTCTACCGCAACGACGACGACGTCCGGTACCTCGACCAACTCGACACCACCGTGGCCCCGACCGACGTCATCTCGGTGCTCCCCGCCGTGGCGGGCGGGTTCTGAGCCCTGGGCTCGGCGATCCCCGGGTGGCCCGTTACGACAGCGTCCTCGATCTGATCGGCAACACGCCGCTCGTCTCGCTCGCGCCGCTCACCGCCTCCGACCCCTCCACCGCCGGCGTGGCCCTCTGGGCCAAGCTCGAGGGGCAGAACCCCGGCGGGTCGGTCAAGGACCGCATCGCCAAGCGGATGATCGAGGCGGCCGAGGCCGACGGCACGCTCGCTCCGGGTGCCACCGTCCTCGAGCCGTCGTCGGGCAACACCGGCATCGGTCTCGCCATCGTGTGTCGGCTCCGGGGTTATCCGCTCCGCATCGTGTTGCCGCAGAACGTGTCGCCAGAGCGCCGCCAGCTCCTCGAGGCGTTCGGCGTCGACATCGTCGATTCTCCGGGCGACGAGGGCAGCAACGGCGCCATCCGCCTCGCCGAGGAGCTCGCCGCCAAGGCGGAGGCCGACGGGGAGCCGGTCGTCCTCTTGCACCAATACCGCAACGCCGCCAACCCGGCGGCCCACTACGAGACCACCGGGCCCGAGATCCTCGCCGACTGCCCCGAGATTGACGCCTTCGTCGCCGGCCTCGGGACCAGCGGAACCCTCATGGGAGTGGGCCGCTATCTCAAGGAACACAAGCCGGGCGTCCGCGTGATCGCCGTCGAGCCTCCCGCCGGCGAGCAGATCCAGGCGCTGCGCTCGCTCGACGACGGCTACGTCCCGCCGATCTTCGATCCCGATCTCCTCGACCGGAAGTCGATCGTCCGCCCGCTCGAGTCCATCGAGTGGACGCGGCGCCTCGCAGAGGATTGCGGCATCTTCGCCGGCCTCTCCTCGGGTGCGGCCGTCGCCGGGGCCATGCGCGTCGCCACCGAGATGGGCACGGGCACCGTCGTCACCCTGCTCCCCGACGCCGGATGGAAATACCTTTCGACGGGAGCCTGGACGGAGGACCTCGATGTCGTCGTCGAGCGCGCCCAGCGCATCATCTATTTCTGACGCGGTCGCCGCGCTGCGCCGCGGCGGAGTCGTCGTCTTCCCGACCGAGACGGTCTACGGCGTCGGCGCCGACGCGCGGAATGCGGCGGCCGTCGGGCGGGTCTTCGAGGTGAAGGGCCGCCCCGCCGAGCGGGCGGTGACGGTGCACATCTCGACGAGCGCCGAACTCGAGCGCTGGGCCGCCGACCCGCCCGCCCGTGCGTCGCTCCTCGCCGACGCCTTCTGGCCTGGGCCCCTCACCATCGTGGTCCCCGCCCGAGCCGACGTCCTCGACGTCGTTCGCGGCGGCGGCGACACCGTCGGCCTGCGCGTCCCCGACCATCCGGTGGCCTACGCGCTCCTCGCCGAATTCGGCGACGGCATCGTCGGGTCGTCGGCCAACCGACACGGTCACCCCGCCGCCGTCACCGCGGACGCCGCGGCGAGCGCGATCCCAGGGGCCGACGCCTACCTGGTTGGCGGCGAGTGCCTCATCGGTCAAGGATCAACGGTGATCGACCTGGTCGGCGCCCAACCAATCGTCCGCCGTCTCGGGGCCGTCACCGTCGAGCAGCTGAGCACCGTCCTCGGCGTGGAGGTCCTCGCCGCATGACGATCGAACTCACCGTTCTCGGGTGCGCGGGGTCGTTCCCCTCCCCGGCCGCCGGTCCGTGCAGCGGGTACCTCCTCCGGTCGGGGGCCACGTCGATCTGGATGGACTGCGGAAGCGGGACGCTCGAACGTCTGCAACGCCACGCCGTCCCCGACGACCTCACCGGCGTCGTCATCACCCACCGGCACGCCGACCACTGCGTCGACATCCTCGGTCTCGAGGTCATGCTCCGCTACTACCGCGGCTTCGCGGTCGGCCCGCCCGTGCTCGCCCCCGCGGAGGTCCTCGACAGCCTCAGCGGGGTCGGGGGCGGCCTCGCCTCCTTCTTTGCCTGGGACGAGGTCGACGACGGAGACCGCCGCCAACTCGGCGACATCGGGTTGCGGTTCTCGCGCACCGACCACAGCGCACCCACCGTCGCGGTCGAGGCGTCGGCCGGCGGCAAGCGCCTTGTCTACACGTCGGACACCGGCCCGAAGTGGTCGGCCGCCGCCTTCGGGCCGACCCCCGACCTGCTCCTCAGCGAGGCGACCTATGAGCACGAGGACGACGGCGTGCCCGTCCACCTCACCGCGCACCAGGCCGGCGCCATGGGGGCGGAGGTCGACGCCCGCCGGCTGGTCATCACGCACCTCGCACCCCTGCGTGATCCGGCGGTGTCGGTGGCGGCGGCGGAAGAGGCGTTCGGGGGTCGCGTGACCCTGGCCGCGCCCGACCTGCGTGTCAGGATCTGAACCTGATGCGCGCCGATGGCAGAGAGCCCAACGAGTTACGCCCGGTCACGTTCCACCGCGACTTCACCGAGTTCGCCCTCGGGTCGGTGCTCGTATCGATGGGACGCACCCAAGTGCTCTGCACGGCGTCGGTCGAAGACGACGTGCCGCGCTGGCTGCGGGGGAAAGGGCGCGGGTGGGTCACCGCCGAGTACTCGATGCTGCCCGGGTCGACCCCCGAGCGAGTGCCCCGAGAAGTGGAGCGCGGGCGCCCCTCCGGCCGCACCCAGGAGATCCAGCGCCTCATCGGCCGCTCGCTGCGCGCCGTCACCTCCCTCGACACCATGGGCGAGGTGCTCATCACCCTCGACTGCGACGTACTCCAGGCCGACGGGGGCACCCGCACGGCGTCGATCTGCGGGGCCTACGTCGCCCTGCACGACGCCTGCACCCGGCTCTTGCACCAGGGCGTCCTGACCGCCCATCCGCTCACGCAGGCGTGCGCCGCCGTGTCCGTGGGCATCGTGGACGCCCTGCCCATGCTCGATCTGCCGTACCACGAGGATTCGCGGGCAGAAGTGGATATGAATGTCGTGATGACCTCCGAAGGTCAGTTCATCGAAGTCCAAGGCACCGCGGAGGGTCAGCCATTCACACGTTCCGAACTCGACGAGATGTTGGCTCTCGCCGCCGGTGGTCTGACCGAGCTGTTCGCGAAGCAGGCCGACGCGTTGGCCACGCCCCCTCCTCCTCGGCCGCGGTGAAGTTCGTCCTCGCCACGGCCAACGCCGACAAGGCCGCCGAGATCGTCGCCATCCTCGCCGAGGCCTGTCCCGGCATCGAGCTGCTCCCGCGCCCGGCCGAACTGCCGGACGTCGACGAGACCGAACCCACCCTTGAGGGCAACGCCCGCCTCAAGGCGACAGCGTTGGCCGACGCGACCGGTTATGCAGCGATCGCCGACGACACCGGCCTCGAGGTCGACGCCCTCGACGGCGCTCCGGGCGTCTACTCCTCCCGTTTCGCCGGGGAGCACGCGACCTACGCCGACAACGTCGCCAAACTGCTCGAGCGCCTCGACGGCGTTCCCGACGCAGAGCGCAGCGCCCGCTTTACCACCGTCGCCGTTGCCCGTTGGCCCGACGGGCGTGAGGTCACCGCGCGAGGCACCGTCGAAGGCGGGATCGCGCGTGGGTCTCATGGGGTCGGCGGCTTCGGCTACGACCCCGTCTTCGTCCCACGGGAGGGAGACGGTCGGACCTTCGCCGAGATGGATTCGCAGGAAAAACACGCGCTTTCTCATCGCGGCCGGGCGTTCCGCGCCCTCGGCGAACGGCTCGGTGCATGACGGTGACGAGCACGACGCGAGCGCGAGCCGGCGTGATGGTCGCCGCCCTGATCATGGCCTCGGCCGCGGGCGCGTGCGATGACCAGGACACCATCATGTTCGAGGGCGGCGTGGACGGCGGCGGCCCGTCGACCTTCGTCATCGAGCCCGATGGCGACGGCGGGCCGGGCGGATCGCGGGCGCCCGGCGGCGGTTCCGGCGGATCGAGTGCGAACGGGGGCGGCGACGCGGGCGGCGCCCACGATCCGGGCAACGAAGGCGCCGGCGAGGGAACCGGCGGCGAGGCCGGCGAAGGGGAGCAGGGAGAGGAAGGCGGCGGATCCGGGGAAGGCGGCGGGGGAGGCGGCGAAGCGCCAGCCCCGGTTCTCGACGACAAGGGCAGGGTCGGATCGATGGGGCGCACGCTGTTGCGCACCGAGATCTCCAACGCCGCGATCGAGATCGACGCCACGCCGGGCGAGTCGCTGGCCGGCGCGTCCCGGAGCGCCCTCCAGAACCAGCTTGCCGAGCACGGGAGCAAGTCGGTGTCGATCGTCGCGGGGAGCGCGCTGCCCGAACAGTCCGTCTACACCAGCGCCGACCTGCGTTCGCTCATGAACGCCCACCGTTCCACCTGGTCCACCAACGAGCGGCTCGGGATCTACGTGATGGTCTTGTCAGGCCGCCACGAGGACGACTCGGTCGTTGGCGTGTCGTTCAACGCCACGTCGTACGCCATCTTCACCGAGCAACTCAGCGGCGGCCTCCTCGGCCTGAACTACGTCTCATACGAGGAAGCCGTCGTCGTGCACGAACTCGGCCACCTCTTCGGGCTCGTCAACCTCACAGGCCACGGCGCCTTCCACGAAGACCCCGCCCACAAGAAGCACTCGGCCAACGAGGGGTCGGTCATGTTCTGGGCCGTGGAGTCCACCCTGGTCGGCGACGTGTTCGAGGGAGGGCCCCCACGCGACTTCGACGCCGACGACGAACAGGAGATGGAGGCCATCCGCCAGTCGGGGTGAGTGGTCATCCCGCGAGCGCCGTCCAACTGCGAGCGACGCTGCGGCCGGCGAGATCCGCGACACTGGTGATGCCCCGCAGCGGGCGAGCCGACGTAGCCCAACGGCAGAGGCACGGCGTTTAGGGCGCCGTCAGTGGGGGTTCGAATCCCTCCGTCGGCACGAACGGCTATGTGAGCCAGCGGCGCTCAGGGACCGCCAGCGAGGGTTGCCATCCCTCCGTCGGCACGGGTAGGCCTTGACCCCGTTTGGTGTCGCCGAATGGTCGTTGGAACTCCGCGAATCGGACAGGAGCACGACCATCCCACGACGCGAAACGCGACAGGCGGCGACTGGAGCAGCAGCGACGACGCTCGTACGCTCCGGGGACTGAAGGAGGACGTCGATGGGCAAGCAGATTCCGTTGGTCGACTATCTGGTGCTGGCCGACGAGGGGCCGCACCTCGTCGCCCAGGAGTGCGCGGAATGCGGCGCCCTCTACTTCGACCGCCGCAACGCCTGCGCCAAGTGCGGCAAGCGCGAGTTCGGCGAGCGCACCTTGACCGATCGCGGGCGCGTGCGCGCCTTCACCATCGTGCACCGCGCCGCGCCGGGCGTTCCGACGCCGTACGTCTCGAGCGTCATCGACCTCGATGGCGGCGGCGTCGTGAAGGCGAACCTGGTCGACGTGGCGGCCGATCCCGAGGTGGTCCACCTCGGGATGTCCGTCGAGCTGACGACCTTCGTCGCGGGCACCGACGACGACGGCAACGAGGCGGTCGCCTTCGGGTTCCGCCCCACGACGGAAGGAGCATGATGTGAGCGCCGACAACGTGTGGGTCCTCGGGACCTCGATGCTCAAGTTCGGCCGCTACCCCGACCGAGACCTCATCGACCTCGGTGCCGAAGCGGCGCTGGACGCCCTCGACGACGGCGGCGTGTCGATCCACGACATGGGCGTCATGGGGGTGGGATGTCTCGCCGAGGCGTCGGGCATGGTGGGCCAGCGCATCCAAAAGCAGATCGGCCAGACCGGCATCCCCGTCTACAACGTGGCCAACGCCTGCGCGACGGGGGCGACGGCGGTGCGGAGCGTCCTCACCACCATCAAAGCGGGTGAGGCCGACATGGGTCTCGCCATCGGCGTCGAGCAGATGGGCAAGCAAGGACTCCTCGGCGCGGCCGGCAAGGCGCGCGGCGCCAAGGACCGCCACGTGTTCGAGCCGCGCGGACGCTACGGAGCCGTCATGGGGGTCGAAGGCATCCTCGGCACCGGGCTCATGCCGGGCGTGTTCGCACAGGCCGGGATGGAGTACGCCAACCAGCACGACGGCGTCGGGTTCGAGCAGTTCGCCAAGGTCGCGGAAAAGAACCACGCCCACTCGGAGTTGAACCCCCTGGCGCAGTATCAAAAGCGGTTCAGCCTCGAAGAGGTCATGACCGCCGACATGATCTCGTACCCCAACACGCTGCTCATGTGTTGCCCGACGGGCGACGGCGCCGCAGCGGCCGTGCTCGTTTCCGAGGAGCGTCTCCGTTCGCTCTCGAAGGAGCAGCAGCGGCGCGCGGTCAAGATCTCGGCGTCGGTCCTCACGTCCGACGAGTGGACCGAATCCGACCAAGTGCAGCCCGACGTCAACACCCTCACGCGGCGGGCTGCCGACCAGGCCTACGAGGCCGCCGGCGTCGACCCGTCCGATCTCGACCTCGTCGAACTCCACGACTGCTTCGCGACCGCCGAGCTCCTGCACTACGACAATCTCCGACTGTGCGAACCGGGAGGCGCCGGCGCCTTCATCGACGCTCGCGGGCCGTGGCGCGACGGCACGACGCCGGTCAACGTGTCGGGCGGGCTGATTTCCAAGGGGCATCCGCTCGGCGCCACCGGCGTCGCCAATATCTACGAGGTGGCGACCCATCTCCGTGGCGAGGCGGGCGACCGCCAGATCGACGGAGCGAAGGTCGGACTCACCCACGTCATCGGCCTCGGCTCGGCCTGCTCGATCCACATCCTCGAGCGCTCGGCCACGTAGATCCTCGAGCCCCGCCGACGGGCGGAATTCAGGTCGCCGGGGTGGTCTCGAGCGTGGTGGTCGAGCCGCTCGGCGCGCAGTGTTCGGCGACCCACGGCCGTACCTTCGCGCCCGCCGCTTCAAACGAGGCGCGCCGATCCTCGTTCAACGGCTTGAGCGAGGCGAGGAACGCCGGATCATTGGCGCGCGCCGGGTCTTGGACGATCTGGCGGTAGAAATCGCGAAGCTCCCTCGCCACCTCGGCGGTTACCGACGCCAGGTCGGCGGCGGCCTCCGCGATCTCGTCGGGCGCTTCGGCCCGCAACCCGTCGGCGGTGGTCGCGATGTCGTCAACGAGGGCTTGGGCAGCGGGGACGTCGCCAATCTCCTCGGGTCCGCTGGCCGCGGCGACGACCAACTCGCCAAGGCGCGCCACGTGACCACAGAAAATACGCGGATCGGCTTCGGGCTCGGGATCGTCCCCGCCCACGAGCGCGAACAGCCCGAGGACCGCACCGAGGGCCACGGCGACGGCAATCGCGCGGCGCCTCATTACGTCGAACTCGAGGGCGCGTCGCACTCATCCACGAGGAATTTCTGCACCCGCTGCGAGGCGGCGGCGAACTCAGGACCCGGTGGGCGGCGGGCCTCGACGAAGCCTTCGACGCCGTCGCGCATCTCCGCGAGGTCACCCACGATCTCGTCGGGGGCGGCCTCCACGAGGTCGTCGAGTGTGGCGAGCGCGTCCCCGACCTGATCCTCGAGGGTCCCTTCGGTGGGGGGCGACGCCTGGAACGCCGCCGCGCGCTCGCAGAAGGTCGCGTCCGACCCGCACGCAACGGCGAGGACGGCGGACGCGACCATCACGCCAATTACGGGAAGGAGGGGACGGCCGGCACGCACCGGCCGTGTCTACCAGCGTGGATCGAGGTCGAGCATCTCCTCGAGCGCCCGCGGCGGGAGAGGAGGGGCGAAGAAGTATCCCTGCGCGTCGTCGCATCCGAGGCCCCGAAGATGCGAGAGCTGGGTCTCGGTCTCGACGCCTTCGGCGATCACGGAGATGCCGAGCGCGTGCGCCATGCTCACCTGCGCGGTGACGATGGCGGTGTCCTCAGGGTCGCGCCCGAGGCCGTCGACGAAGGATCGATCGATCTTGAGCGTCGTGACAGGGAAACGCTTGAGGTAGGTCAGGGACGAATAGCCCGTCCCGAAGTCGTCGATGGCGACGCCGAGGCCGATCCGCTTGAGTTCCTCGAGCGCGGAGGCCGTCGCTTCGGCGTCGTCCATGAGAACGCTCTCGGTGATCTCGAGGCCGAGGCGACCCGCGTCGATGCCGGTGTCGTCGATGATCGCCTCGAGGGTGTCGAAGAGCGCAAGGTGGTTGAGCTGACGGGCGGAGAGATTCACCCACAGCATGGGCGTCCACCCTCGCTCCGCAGCCCACGCGGCGGCCTGTGCGCACGCGCTGGCCAGCACCCGCTCGCCCACCGCCACGATCAGCCCTGCCTCTTCCGCGAGCGGGACGAACTCGGCGGGGAGCAACAGTCCGCGCTCGGGGTGGCGCCACCGCGCGAGCGCCTCGATGCCCACGATCTGCCCGTCGGCCAACGAGATGAGCGGCTGGTAATGGACGACGAGGTCTTCTTGTTCGAGGGCCCGTCGAAGCGCCGTTTCCGTCGCCGTTCGCAGCGCGGCGCGCTCGCGCAGTCGCTCGTCCACGACCTCGTAGCGCGCTCGCCCCTTCTCCTTCGCGCGATACATGGCGGCGTCGGCGTCCCTCAGCAGCACGTCGGCGTCGGCGCTGCGGGGCGTCTCGGTGGTGGCGATCCCGATGCTGGCGGTGAGGTAAATCTCGCCTTCTTCCAGCATGAAGGGGGAGGCCATCGCCTCTTCGATCCGCTCGGCGATGTCGATGCCCTGACCGGGGATGTCCTCGCAGAGGAGGACGAATTCGTCACCCGCGAGGCGGGCGATCGTGTCGGTCGGACGCAGCACGCTCCGGATCCGGTGGGCGACCGCCTTCAACAACTGGTCGCCGGCGTCGTGGCCGAGACTGTCATTGACCACCTTGAACCGATCGAGGTCGATCGACAGCACGGCAATGTTGGTGCCGAGGCGAGCCGCTCGGGCCAGGCCCTGCGTGAGACGGTCCATGAAGAGCGGCCGGCTCGGGAGGTCGGTGAGGGTGTCGTGCAGCGATCGGTGGGAAAGCTCAGCTTCGAACTCCTTGCGCTCCGAGATGTCGCGCACGATGCTCGAATACGCCTCGAGCGAGCCGTCAGGAGCGCGGTGCGCCACGATCGACTGGTGCACGTGGAGTTCGCGTGTCCCGTCGAGCGAACGCATCGCCATCTCGCCGCTCCAACGACCGTCGCGTTCGAGGGTGGGGATCACTTCGCGCAGGAGCTTGCGGCGGGCCCATTCGGGATAGATGTCGAACACGGTGATGTCCGAGATCGGGTCGTGGTCCTCGAGTCCGTGGAACGCCCGCGCCGCCGCATTGAGCCACGTGAAATGGCCGTCGGATCCCGAGATCCCCACCATGTCGTCGGTTTCCTCGAGGATGGTGGCGAGCTCGTCGGCGACCTTGCGAGTGCGCTTGCGGTCGGTGATGTCATCGGCCGTCCCGACATATCCGACGACCGCGCCGCTGTGGTCCCGGAGAGGAGCGGTGCGGACTTCGACCCAGCGCACCTCACCACCGGGGCGTCGGACGCGCACCGACGCCGGCGCGGAATTCCCGATCCCGATTTCGCGCTGGTAGTCGGCGAACCGCTCACGGTCGTCGGGGTGGAGGGTCCGGAGCCATCCCATCCCGAGCAGCTCCTCGGCGTTGCGGCCCACGATCTCCTGGAGCCGCTCGTTGGCGTACGTCGATTGTCCGTCCGCGTCGAGGGCGAAGATCCCCGTCGGTGACGCATCGGAGAGCGTGGCGAACCGGGCCTCGCTCGAGGCGAGCGCGGCCACGGCTTCCTCGATGTCCGTGCGGTCGCGGAGCACGGCGAGCACCCGTGGCGAGGGTCCCGCAATGGGGATCAGCGTCGACTCCACGCTGCGGCGCCCGCGCGGGGTCGTCAGGACGTCGTGGTCGCGGCGAGCGACGCCCGTCTCGATGACGTCGCGAATCCGGCGGGTGGCCTCGGCGGCGGGGGCCTCGGGGAACAAGTGTCCGACGGGGCGACCGATCACCTCGTCGGGTTGGTGGCCCACGACCCACAGGTAGGCGGGGTTGGCGGCGACGTAGACGACCTCGGGACCGGAGCCGTCGAGGAGGGCCACGGGTTGACTCACGGCGTCGAAGAGCGCCCCGGCGACCGAGCGCGGGTCATCGATGGCCTCCGCATCGAGGCGGGTGAGATCAAGGGTGGCGCGATCGGTGTCGAAGGTGGTTGCACCCGGCCTCGCGCCTGCTCCCACCCCGACCCGACGCCCCTCCGTCGGATTCGCGGCGCTCACTAGCCGTTGGTATTCGACACCGGCGGGAAAACGCCTGCTCAGGCACGGTTTCGCCCACTTCCTGTGGGCAGGCCCCCACCCGATGAGGGTTCGGGGGCCGCCGGGCTCAGACGGCGGTCCAGCCTCCGTCGACGGCGAGAACCTGGCCGGTGACGTAGGAGCTCGCGGGCGCGGCCAGGAAGAGGAGGGCGCCGTCGAGTTCGTGCTCGGCGCCTCCCCGGCCCATCGGGGTCTTGCGGGCCAGCCACTGCATCGAACGATCGTCCTCGAACATCTCGGCCGTCATCTCGGTCGGGAACCAGCCGGGGGCGAGGGCGTTCACCCGGACGCCTCGGCGGGCCCATTGGGCGGCGAGTTCGCGGGTCAGGTTGATGAGTCCACCCTTGGCGGCCGCGTATCCCGCTTGGGGGACCTGGCCCACGCCGACCATGCCGAGCACCGACGCGACGTTGATGATGGACCCACCCTCTGGTTGGTCGACCATCGCCTGGGCTGCGGTGCGGGCGAGGGCGAAGGGGGCAACGAGGTCGACGGCCACGACATCGGCGAAATCGTCGTCGGACTCTTCGAGGGCGGGACCGACCTTGGTGCCGCCGGCGTTGTTGACGAGGACGTCGAGGCGGCCGGTGACGGCGAGCGCGGCGTCGACGAGCCGTGCGCGATCGGCGGGGTTGGTCACGTCGCCCGGCACGGCGGTGGCGTTGCCGATCTCGGCGGCGAGCGCCTCGACGCGCTCTGCCCTCCGGGCGGTGACGACCACGTGGGCCCCCGCCGCAGCCAGCACCCGTGCGAACCGCGCGCCGAGGCCGGCGCTGGCGCCGGTGACAACGGCGACCGAGCCGTCGAGTCGAAACGCTCCGAGCGGGTCCACGAGGCGGGAATGTATCGGCGTTGACCTTGTGCGCGAAGAAGCGGATCGGGTGACGACGGTCGAACTCGCTACGATCCCTCCGCGCCCGTAGCTCAACTGGCTAGAGCGGCGGACTCTTAATCCGCAGGTTCAGGGTTCGATCCCCTGCGGGCGTACTCAGCTCGTGTCGACGATGCAGTGCCGGTCGTCGCGCGGTTCATCGGCCGGCGCGTTGTGGGCGACCCGGTTGGGTCGACCCGTTAGTCTCGGGATCGTGGAACCTGACGCGATCGTGCTCGTCGGCACCACCAAGGGTGCCTTCATCGTCCGCCATCGGGATGGCGACGCCCCCGACGTGAGCGGGCCTCACTTCCCCGGCTCCGAGATCTACGCGCTCACCCTCGACCAACGGGCCCCGACCCCGCGCGTGATTGCGGGCGTGGTGAGCAACCATTGGGGGCCCGGGATCGCGTGGTCCGACGACCTCGGGGGCACGTGGCACGATCCGCCGGAGGCCAACATCGCATTTCCGGAAGACACGGGCGCGGCCTTGGCGCGGGTGTGGCAGCTCGAGCCGGCCGGAGCCGACGAACCGGGCGTCGTGTACGCGGGCGTCGAGCCCGCTGCGCTGTTCCGGTCGAGCGACGGTGGGACGTCGTATGAACTGGTCCGCGGCCTCTGGAATCATCCGCACCGTCCGGAGTGGCAGCCAGGGGGCGGAGGCCTGTGTCTGCACACGATCCTGCGCGACGACGTCGATTCCGCCGCGATGTGGATCGCCATCTCCGCCGCCGGCGTGTACCGGACGACCGACGGCGGCGAAACGTGGGAGGCCAGCAACCGTGGCATCAAAGCGCCGTTCATGCCCGGACCGGAGCCCGAGCACGGCCAGTGCGTTCACAAGATGGCGCGCCACGCCGACAGGCCCGACCGCCTGATGCTCCAGCACCACTGGGGCATCTACCGGTCCGACGATCGCGGCGGGTCATGGACGTCGGTCGGCGAAGCGATCCCCGCGGATCCTCCGCCGGTGGGGTCCGAGCCGCGCCCCTTCGGCTTCCCGATCGTGCAGCACCCTCACGACCCCGACACCGTCTATGTGTTCCCGCTCGGGAGCGACATGCAGCGGTGGACG
>DATDOY010000008.1:0-6672 GCA_035293045.1 Acidimicrobiia bacterium | reverse complement strand
TGCGCGAAGGCGGCCATGGCCTCGGTCGTGTCGGCCGATGAGAACGACACGTTCTGGGCGACCGCCTCGAACTCGAGCGACGCCGCCATCGAGGTCTCGAAGGCCCGGTTCAGCGCCTTCTTCATGATCGACAGGTTGATGGGAGGCAGCGCCGCCAAACGCGCTGCCCAGTCGTCCACCGTGGCATCGAGTTCGCCGGCGGGGACGACCTTGTTGACGAGACCCATGTCGGCCGCCTCCTTGGCCGAAAGGATCTCACCGAAGAACGCCAGCTCCTTGGCCCGGTGCAGCCCCACGAGGCGGGGCAACAGCCAATGGCCGCCGAAGTCGAGGACCAGTCCGCGCTTGACGAAGATCTCGGTGAACCGCGCCTCCTCCGAGGCCACGATGAGGTCGCAGCCGAGCGCCATGTTGAGCGACGCCCCCGCTGCCACGCCGTTGACCTTCGCGATGGTGGGCTTCGGCAGCTCGTGCAGCATCAGCGCGGCCTGCTCGACCACGCGCATCCAGGCCAGCGCTGAGCCCCGGCCGCCGGCGATGCTCCCGGCCGCACCGGCATCGGTGAGGTCGGCTCCCGACGAAAAGGCTCCGGCCGCGCCGGTGATCACGAGCACGCGGGCGTCGGGGTCGTCGCCGACCTCGAGGAAAAGGTCGCGCAGACCGCGGAACATGTCAGCCGTGATGGCGTTCTTCTTGTCGGGCCGGTTGAGCGTGATGGTGACGACTCCCCCGGCCCGCTCCACGTCGATGTCGGGCATGTGGGTACCGTACCGCCATGGGTTACAACCCTTTCCGAACGAGGGTGGAGCGAAAGAGCGACGTGTTCTTCGTGGTGGCGGCGATCGTCGTGGTCGCCCTCGCCGTGGCGTGGGCCCTCGTCGGCTGAGCATCACCGACGCCGCTGGGGCCGCGCGCGCCAACCCTCAGAAGGCGCCCTCGAGAACCTCGATCGTCGGATCGGTCCTCGCGGGCCACACCACCGAGGCCACGTCGAACCGCACCGAGCGCGGCTTCGCGCCGCGCTCGCTGAGCCAGGCCGCCGCCAGCCGTCGGAGCTGGGTCTGCTTGCGATACCCGACGGCTTCCACCGGCGCGCCGAAGCCCACGCCCGAGCGGGTCTTGACCTCGCAGAACACGACCGTGCCCGCCCGAGCAACAACGAGATCGATCTCGCCGGCGCGTCCGTACCGCCAGTTGCGATCGAGCACCTCGTATCCGGCGCGCGCATACCACTGAGCGACCAGGGCCTCGCCGGCCGGGCCGATCCCCGGCGGCACGTCAGTACTCGCGGCCGGCGAGCTCCTCGACGTTGACGTCCTTGAAGGTGAGGATGTGGACGTCGGCAACGAAGCGAGCTGGCCGGTACATGTCCCAGACCCAAGCGTCGGTCAGGCGGATGTCGAAGAAGGGCCTGCCGCCCTCGTTGCGGATGTCCATCTTGACGTCGTTCGACAGATAGAAGCGCCGCTCCGTCTCCACGACGTACTTGAACATCGGGAGGACATCTCGATACTCCTTGTACAGTTGGAGCTCGATCTCGGTTTCATAACGCTCGAGGTCTTCGGTGCTCACCTGTTCTCCCGTGTCAATGCGAGTCTAGGGGCCGGGCCAGACTTGCCGAAGAGGGGCGCGGCAGGGTTAGAGGAACCCCAATCGGTCAAATGGCCACACACGTGCCACCGCCCGTCCGACGATGGAATCCTCGGGAATGGGCCCGAAGAAGCGGGAGTCCGAGGACCCGCTGCGGTTGTCGCCCATCACCCAGACGTGCCCTTTGGGAACGACGACGGGCGCGAACGTGCCGGGATCCTGGGTGAGATACGGCTCGTCGAGGGGGCGTCCGTTGATGAGGATGCCCCCACCCCGCCCCTCCACCGTCTCGCCGGGCAAGCCAACCACCCGCTTGATGAAGTCCTCAGTCGACGGCTGGGCGAGTCCGACGGTGCGAAGGAACGAGACGACAAGGCGGACGGGCAACGGGCGGCCGTCGTCCTTGGCCTCGGCCGCGGCCTGGTTCGGGGCCACGAAGACCACGACATCGCCGCGCCGGGGGTCGTGAAGGTCGTACGCAAGTCGAGACACCACGACGCGGTCGTTGACCTCGAGCGTCGGAAGCATCGACCCCGACGGAATGTAGAAGGCCTGGGCGACGAAGGACTTCAACAAGAAAGCGATGACCAGCGCCGCCCCGACGAGAAGCGGGAGTTCGGCGAAGATCGACCGCCGGACTTCGGGGCGCTCGATGGCCGTGTCGGCGTCGGGGAAAACCGGCTCCCACACGGGGATACCGGTCGCGAGCGTGTTGGCCATCGCGCTAGTCGCGCTTCTCCTTGATCTTGGCCTTCTTCCCGATCCGATCGCGCAGGTAGTAGAGCTTGGCCCGGCGGACGTCGCCCCTCGTTACGAGCTCGATCTTGGCGATGCTCGGCGAGTGCAGTGGGAACGTACGCTCGACACCCACGCCGAAACTCACCTTGCGGACCGTGAACGTCTCGCGAATGCCGCCGCCCTTGCGGGCGATGACCGCCCCCTGGAAGACCTGCACGCGTTCGCGCGTGCCCTCGACCACACGGACGTGCACCTTCAGGGTGTCGCCGGGGCCGAAGTGGGGAACGTCGTCGCGAACGGATGCGCGGTCGACGAGATCGGTGCGGTTCATCGTGGTGCTCCTGCGCCTGTTCCTGCGCTGGTTTGTGCGCTGGCCTGCTGCCTGACGGGGACGCCTGGTCCGAGGGGAACAAGCGGAGCGCTCATGGTAGCCGACGGCCTCTCAGGGAAACTCTTCGAGGAGGGCCCGATCCTCGGCCCCGAGATCGGAGACGAGGTCGGGACGGCGTTCGAGCGTGCGTCGGATCGCCTGGGCCCGGCGCCAGCGGGCGATTTGCGGGTGGTCGCCCGAGCGCAGGATCTCGGGGACCGACCAGCCCCTGAACTCGGCCGGGCGCGTGTACTGCGGGTATTCGAGGAGCGTGTTGGGCGGGCCGTTCGGGCCGTTCGTGGCGGTCTCGAACGACTCGTCGGCGGGCGACTCCTCGTTGCCGACGACGCCCGGGAGGAGACGGGCGACGGCCTCGATCACGACGAGGGCGGCCGCCTCGCCGCCGGCCAGCACGAAGTCGCCCACCGAGAGTTCACCGTCGCAGAGGTGATCGGCGACCCGCTGGTCGACTCCCTCGTAGCGGCCGCACACCAGCGACACTCCCCCGCCCTCCGCAAGCTCGCGGGCCTTGGACTGATCGAATCGCTCTCCCGCCGGCGACAACAGGTAGAGGGGTCGCGGCGGATCGACGGCCTCCACCGCCGCGAACAGCGGCTCGGGCAACATCACCATCCCCGCTCCGCCCCCGTACGGCGCGTCGTCGACCGTGCGATGTCGGTCGGTCGTCCAGTCCCGCGGATCGTGGAGCGAGACGTCGAGAAGGCCCGCGGCACGCGCGCGGCCGAGGATCGAGATCGACAGGGGGCCGGCGAGGTACTCCGGGAAGACGGTGAAGACGGCGACCCGGAAGGCGCTCACGACGGCGGGTCCTTGCGCGCCGGCCGGCGGCGCTCCACCGCGGCGCGATTGCCATCGACGAGTTCGTCGTCGAACAGACCCGCCGGCGCCGAGACCACCACGCGGCCCTCGGCGAATTCGCTGACGAACACCACGGGGATCAGGACGCCGCTGTCGAGGACGAGGATGTCGTGAGCGGGATTGGCCTCGACGTCGATCACCGTGCCGCGTGGGACGCCGTCGTCGTCCACGACGGGCGATCCGATGAGCTCGTGGACCCACATCTCGCCCTCGGCAAGCACGTCGATCGGATCGCCGGTCAACACCGTGGCCCGCAGCGCCTCGGCCCCCTCCAAGTCGCTCACGCCCTCATAGGCCACGACCCACCGGCCACCCTGAGAACGCGCGCGCGCCACGACGAGGGTGCGCTCCCCGGCATGATGCACCGCCCCGCGCTCGAAGCGCTCCGCCCGGTTGGTGATGGGATCGACGAAGACTTCGCCCCGCAGCCCGTGCGGGCGCGCCACGCGTCCGATCTCCAAGCGGTCGCCGTGACCGCTCGGCGGGTCAGTCTTCGAATTCGACGTCGGCCCGGACTCCATCGCGGTGGGCGGCGGCGCCGACCACGGTGCGAATGGCGTGTGCGACGCGACCTCGCTTGCCGATGAGGCGGCCCATGTCGTCGGGCGCAACGTGCACGTGGAAGGTCACGCGACCGCTCGCCTCTTCGGTGTCGACGAACACGCTCTCGCGGTCGTCGACGATGCTGCGGGCGATGTATTCGAGGACGGTGAGGGCGGTCGCACCGACGCGGCGGTTGCCATCCGCGAGTTTCTCCGTGCCGCCGTCGTCCGCGCGGTTGAACGTGTCGTCCTCGTCGTCGTCGAACGTGTCGTCGAAGTCGTGATCGGTCATTCGCCAGACTCCTCAGTTGCGTCGGCGGCGGGCTCCTCGGCGGAGGGCTCCTCGGTTGCCTCGGCAGCGGGCTCCTCGGTTGCGGGTTCCTCGGCGGCGGGCTCCTCGGCGGCGGGTTCCTCGGCGGCGGGTGCCTCGGTTGCCTCGGCGGCGGGTGCCTCGGTCGCGTCGGCGGCGGGTGCCTCAGCGGCGGGCTCCGGCTCCGGCTCCGGTCGGTTGGCGAGCGCCGTCTTGTGGGCGGCGATCTTGGTCTTGGCCGCCGTCGAAGCGTTGGGGCGAACGGCGGTGAACTGATCCCACACGCCCGACGCCTCGAGCAGTTTCTGCACGGCCTCGGTGGGCTGCGCGCCCTTCGTCAGCCAGTCGACCGCCTTGTCGCCGTCGATCTCGATGGTGGAGGGATCGTCGAGCGGGGCGTAGCGCCCGATGCGGTCGATGATGCGGCCGTCGCGGGGCGAACGCCCGTCGGCAACGACGACGCGGTAGTAGGGCTGCTTCTTCTTGCCCACGCGAAGTAGGCGGATCTTGACGGCCACGATGTTCCTGTTCCTTTGTTGGCGTCCGGGCTACGAGGTCGAGAGGTCGGAGAGGTCGGGGAGCCCGGGAAGCGACAGTCGGCCCTTCCCTCTCCCTCGGCCGACTTGCCGCATCATTTTCTGCACCATTTTGAACTGATTCAGCAGCGCATTCACATCCTGGACGGTCGCGCCGCTCCCGCGGGCGATCCGTTTGCGCCTGGATCCGTTGATCAGGGACGGATTTCGGCGCTCCTCAGGCGTCATCGAATAGATCAGGGCTTCGACCTTCTTGAGCTGCCCGTCATCGATATCGGCGTCCTTGATCTCCTTCGGAACCCCCGGAAGCATCGCCATGATCGACTTCAGCGGCCCCATCTTCTTGATCTGTTGCATCTGGCCGAGAAAGTCCTCGAGGGTGAATTCCCCCTTGCGGAGGATCTCCTCGGCCTTGAGGGCTTCCTCTTCGTCGTAGACCTGCTCGGCCTTCTCGATGAGGGTGAGCACGTCACCCATGCCGAGGATGCGGCTCGCCATGCGGTCGGGATGGAAGGCCTCGAAGTCCTCGACCTTCTCGCCCGTCCCCGCGAACAGGATCGGCCGGCCGATGACCTCTTTGACGGAGAGGGCCGCGCCGCCGCGGGCGTCGCCGTCGATCTTGGTGAGGATGACGCCGTCGATCGGCACCCTTGCATGGAACGCCTCGGCGACGTTGACGGCCTCCTGACCGGTCATGGCGTCGACGACGAGGAGCGTGTCGTGCGGTTGGGTGGCGGCCTTGATCTGCTCGAGCTCGCCCATCAGGTCGTCATCGATGTGGAGCCGGCCGGCGGTATCGAGGATGACGACGTCGCGCCCGAGGTGCGCCGCCTCCTCAAGGGAGTTGCGAACCACCGACACCGGGTCGGTGGCCTCGGAGTACACCGGCACGTCGAGGCGCGCGCCAAGCGTCCGCAGCTGCTCGACCGCAGCCGGTCGCTGGAGGTCGGCCGCCACGAGGAGGGGTCGGCGGCCCTGCTCTTTGAGGTGGAGCGCGAGCTTGGCCGCGGCCGTCGTCTTTCCGGAGCCCTGGAGCCCGGCGAGCATCACAATGGTTGGCGGGGGGTCGGCCATCGTGAGTCGTCCGGTCTCGCCGCCGAGCGTCGTGACAAGTTCCTCGTGCACGATCTTGATGACCTGCTGCGCGGGCGTGAGGCTCTTGAGGACGTCAGCCCCGGTGGCGCGCTCCTTGACCCGCTCGATGAAGGTGCGAACGACCCCGACGTTGACGTCGGCCTCGAGGAGGGCGAGGCGGATCTCGCGCGCCACCTCGTCGACGTCGGACTCCGACAGCCGACCGCGCCCGCGCAAACGGGTGAAGATGCCGTCGAATCGGTCGGTGAGCGCGTCGAACACAGAGTGCCTTTCGGGTAGAGGGTGAGTGTACCGACGCCGCCCCGGCGGGGATTCTCGAGCAAGTTATCCACCCGTGGGGTGGATAACTTGCTCGAGAGTTCGGTCTCACCGATCGTGCACGCCGACAGGCGGAAGCCCCGGCGTCCCGCCTTAGGCGAAGAGGGCCTCGGCGAACTCGTGGGGGTCGAACTCGATCAGGTCGTCGACGCCTTCTCCGACGCCGACCAGCTTCACCGGTATCCCCAGGTCGTGCTGGATCGCCAGCACGATGCCGCCCTTGGCGGTGCCGTCCAGCTTGGTCAGCACCACGCCCGTCACCTCGACGGCCTCGGCAAACTGACGCGCCTGGGT
>DATDOY010000007.1:0-6546 GCA_035293045.1 Acidimicrobiia bacterium | reverse complement strand
GGTCGCGGACGACCCTGTCCGCCTCTTCGCGCGAGGCATGCGGCGTCGGGGCGCGCTCACTCGTACGATCCCGATCCGTGGCCGACGCCGACGGCGAACTGCTCGAAAGCCAGATCGAGTACTACCGCGCCCGCGTTCCCGACTACGACGATTGGTGGTTCCGCCGGGGTCGCCACGACGTGGGTGAGGCGTTCGCCAAGCGCTGGGATGGTGAGATCGCGCGAGTGCGGGCCGCGTTCGACGCCTTCGCCCCCCACGGCGACGTGCTCGAGCTGGCCGCGGGCACGGGCAACTGGACTGTGGAGATCGCGCGCCACGCCGGCCGCATCACCGCGGTCGACGCCGCGCCGGAAGCCTTCGACTCGGCCCGCAAGAAGTTGAGCGGTGCGACCGTACCGATCGACTGGGTCGTCGCCGACCTCTTCGCGTGGGAGCCGCCCCGCCGCTACGACGTCGTGTGCTTCTCGTTCTGGCTGAGCCATGTGCCGCTCGGTCGCTTCGACGAGTTCTGGAGTCTCGTCGACGCCGCCCTCAAGGCCGACGGCCGCGTGTTCTTCCTCGACAACGCGCACCCGGCCCTCGGGGGGCCGGCGATCCCCCGTCGGTTCCGCCAAGACGGAACCCGCATCGAAGGCATCGACAGTTGGACCGACCTCGAGTCGGGCGTCAGCACCCGCACCGTGGCCGACGGCCGCGAGTTCGACATCGTCAAGGTGTTCTGGGAACCAGAACCCCTCCGCCGCCGGCTCGCGAGCCTGGGCTGGGACATCGAGGTCTCGACAACCAACTGGGCCTTCCTCTACGGCCACGGATCCCGCCTCGACGGCCACGGATCCCGTCGCAACCCCTGACCGAGGCTCACCCCACGGTGTGAGTGTCTGCCCGGCGATCGCCGGGCAGACACTCACACCGCAAGAGGGGAAGAGAGACGGTGAGAGAACGACGCTCGGCTCCGTGGGTGTGCCCACGTGGGCTACGGGGCGTCGAGGAGATCCTTCCAGCCGTGGCGGGCGTGGGGGCCGAGCAGCAGGTATTCGAAGAGCCCGTGGCCCACGTCGCCGTCGGACGTCTCGGCCCGCGGCACCGTGTCCACGATCCCCCACATCTTCTTGGCGTCCTCGGGATCGTCGAGATGGAACTCGACGCCGTCGACCCACAGGTCGCCGCGGAACTCCCCATGCCGCCAGTCGCCGTCGAACCCATAGCCGGACCCGACGCCGATGTGCATCGCCATCATCGGATCGATCCGCACGGTCAACGGGGATCGCGAGAACCGGATCGAAGCTCCCGTGACGGCGCGGGTGCCCGGCTCGAACTCGAGGTCGACCTCGGGGCTGCCGAGGTACTCGTCGGGGTGCGCCGGCCGGCCGTCCGGTCCGAGGTTCCACACCTTGGTGGCGTCCTCCATGATCCGGCGCCCGTCGGCGTCCTCTTGCACGATCGTGACGATCGTGAAGTCAGCGAACCGCAGCGGCGCGTAGATCCAATAGAACGACCCGCCCCGGGTGGCGTTGATCCCCGGCGGTTCCGGCTCGCCGACCGGCCGCACGCCCCACGACCGATCCCGCACACCCCACCACTCCCCCGGCGTCACCGAGATCTCGGTTCCGTCGACCGAGAGCGCTCCCGACCACGTCCCCGTCTGCACCATCCGGAACGTGTCGAGGATGGCCTTGCCGTCCGCCGTCTTGACGATCTGCTGGGGCTCCTCGTGCGGATGCACGCCGCCGTCGAACGTGAGGTCGCACGCCAGTCCCCACTCGTTGGGCTCGAGAACGAGCCGGAGGCGGCGCAGCCCCTCGATCACCTCGACGCGGATGGGCCCCACGGAACTGTCCATGCGATCGACGCCCAACACCCTCGACGCACGCACGACGCGCTGTTCCCCGTCGGAGAGCACCGCGACGAAGGCGTCGGTGATCCCGAGGTTGGGGTACTGCCCCATCCCGGCAATCACAAGCGCGGAGCCATCGATCTTGTGGGCGTTGAAGTAGTAGCGGTCGTAGAAGTTGCGGTCGCTCGTCCCGGCATGACGGATCGGTTGGGCGACTTGGTGAATCGGATGGTCGTCGGCCGGCGAAAGCGTCACGGTGGGTTCACGCCCCCCGCTCGTCGAGCACCGTCTCGAGCAGCACGCCCGACGGGTTTGCGTACTCGAAGTCTTCGCCGCTCGGGTCGGCGTCGGGCAGGAGTCCCATCCGACGGAGTGACCACCCGACCCGAACCATGATCACCACGAAGTAGAAGCCGGCGACCACTTCGTAGTACTCGAGGTCGCGCATCGCACGCCCGAGGCGCGCTTCGTAGTGGTCGATCGATTCCTCCCGGTCGGGCAGACCCTCGAGGCGCGGGACGCCATAACCCTCGGCCGAGAAACGATCGAAGTACAGCCACCAGGCGAGATCGCGCTCGGGAGCGCCGAGCAAGACCATCTCCCAGTCGAGGACCGACACGCACTCACTGCCGGAGAAGATCATGTTGGAGAGCCGGGCGTCACCCCAGCACAGCCCGACCGGCGGCTCTTCGCTCGGGCGGTTCGCCTCGATCCATCGCCACGCGCGCTCCGCCACGGGGAACGGGTGATCACCCACGGCCCATTCGTAATACCGCCGTAGATACGACAAGTGCTGATCAAGCCCAGGCGCGCCGTGCTGGGACTCGTCGAGGAACGACAACCCGGCCGCGCGCCAGTCGACCTGATGCACACGCGCCATCTTGTCGATGGCGCTCTCCCACAATTTCCGGCGCGCCGGCGCGTCCATGTCGGCCACGAACCCGACTTCGTTGTAGGACGGCACGTCGCTCGGGATGGCGCCCTCCACCTTCTCCATCACGAAGAACGGCGTGCCGAGGACTCCCGAGTCCTCCTCCACCCACAGCACTTCGGGGACGGGAACGTCCGAGTGGTCGGCGATTGCTTGCATGACGCGCGCTTGCTTGGTCACGTCGAGATCGGGGAACACGGTCGCCTCGGGCGTCTGCAGGCGGCCGACGAGTGACCGGACCGACTCGTCACCGTCGTCGCGGTCGCGGTACGACACGTCGAAGAGCAGCGTCTCGTTGGAGAATCCCGTCCCGCCGGGAACCTCGAGGGTGGACACCGTGACGCCATCGGCGTCGGGCATTCGATCGGCCAGCCATTCCTCGAGCGCGAGGCGGGTCTTGTCGAGATCGCGATCCGGCGACAGCATGGGCGACATCTTGACCCAAGATTCACTCGGGTTCGACCGAACACGACGGGAGACGCACGTGGGATACGCCGAGAAGGTGCTGATCGTCGGGGGAATCGCCGCGCTGTGGGTCGGCGTGGTGACGGGCATGTTCATGGGCCGGGTTCGCGAGACCGAGCCCGTGGTTCCGAAATATCTCAACCTCGCCCACGTCGGAGGCTTCATGGCCGGACCCATGCTCCTCGGGTTGGTGTTCGCGCTGGCGCTCTCGGATCTCTCCGACACGCTCGAGGCGCTCGCGGCCTGGGCGCTCGTCGCGTCGGCGGGCCTGCTCGCGGTGAAGGACCTCCACAACTGGCGGACAGGCGTGGTGGACGAGTTCGCCGAGCGCTCCCTCGGGTTCCGCCTCGGCGTTGCGTCCTCGGTGTTGCTCGTGGCGGGCCTCGCCACCCTCACCGTGGGTGTGGTGAGCGGGATCTGACGACGCTCGGGCGAGTGGAACCGGCGGGAAACGCGCCCTACGTTCGTGCCATGAGCGAACCCGTCGTCGGCGTCTACCGCGCCGCCAAAGCGTCCCCCGATCGCCTCGCCCTTGTCGACCCCGAGGGGCGCGAGATCTCCGCGGGCGAACTCATCGCCGACGCCAACCGCGTGTCTCATGGGCTGCGATCGCTCGGGCTGGTCTCAGGGGACTGCATCGCGACGGTGCTGCCCAACCGCGCCGAGATGATCAGCGTCTACCTCGGGGCCATGCAGATCGGTCTCTACATCACGCCGATCAACTGGCACCTCGCCGGCCCCGAGATCGCCTACATCGTCGCCGACAGCGAAGCGAAGGTCGTGGTCGGCGATGACCGCCTCGCTGACGTTCTCGAGATGGCGGCGAAAGAGGTGGGTGACGCCGTCGCGTGGTTCGCCGTCGGCGGCGCGATCCCGGGCTTCCGGCCGTTCACCGACCTCATCGACGGCCAACCCGAGACCGATCCCGAGAACCGGACCGCCGGGGAGCCGATGCAGTACACCTCGGGGACGAGCGGCCGGCCCAAGGGCGTGCGGCGCGCGCTGTCCGGACTCGATCCCGACGACCATGCCGCGCTGACAACCGGCTTCCTCGGCATGTTCGGTGTGGGCCCGTACGACGATCACGTCCACATCTGCGGTTCGCCGCTCTACCACACGGCCGTCCTCCGCTTCGCGGCCTCGGCGCTGACCCTCGGCCACACGCTCGTGCTCATGGACAAGTGGACGCCCGAGGAGATGTTGCGGCTCATCGAGGTCTACCGCGCCACCTACTCCCACATGGTTCCCACGCAGTTCCAGCGGCTCCTCGCCCTCCCCGACGACATCAAGGCCCGCTACGACGTGTCGTCGCTCCGCAACATGATCCACGCCGCCGCGCCCTGCCCCGTCGACACCAAGCGCCGCATGCTCGAGTGGTGGGGTCCCGTGATCTACGAGTACTACGCGGCCACCGAAGGCGGGGGAACCCTTGCGACACCGGAGGAGTGGCTCGCGAAGCCGGGCACCGTCGGCAAGGCGTGGATGATTTCGGAGGTGCGCGTCGTCGGCGACGACGGTGCGGACTGCGCCGCCGGCGAAGTTGGAACGGTCTACATGAAGATGCACACGGGCTCATTCGAGTACTTCAAGGATGAGGAGAAGACCAAGGGAAGCCGCCATCCCGCGGACGACGGGTTCTTCACCGTCGGCGACATCGGGTACCTCGACGAGGACCGCTTCCTGTTCCTGCGCGATCGCAAGTCCGACATGATCATCTCCGGCGGGGTCAACATCTACCCCGCCGAAATCGAGAACGAACTCCTCTCGTTCCCCAAGATCGCCGACGCCGCGGTGTTCGGCATCCCCCACCCGGACTGGGGCGAGGAGGTGAAGGCCGTGGTCGAGGCGGCGCCCGACGCGGAGCCCGGCGGCGCACTCACCAACGAGATCCTCACCTTCCTCAAGGACCGCGTGGCCGCCTACAAGATCCCGAAATCGATCGACTTCATCGACGAGATGCCGCGGGATCCAAACGGCAAGCTCTACAAGCGCAAGCTCCGCGACCCGTACTGGGAAGGCCTCGAGCGCCAGATTTGAGCTACGCCAGGAGAAGACGCGCCGCGCGCTCGAGTTCGTCGCCGACGTCTTCGATCCGGGTGCGGCCGTTCACCCACCCGACCAAGGCCGAATACCAGACGTGGCCTAGGACGGCGAGAACGTCGGCCCGAGTCTCGGGATCGAGGTGGTCCAGAATCTCGGCGCTGATCGCGGCAACCCGGGCGTTCACGTCCGCCGATCCGGCGGCGACGCCGTCATCCGCGGACGCCAATGCCCGGACCAGCGCCGCCGACAACTTCGGTTGCGCTTCCATCGAGTCGCACGCTCGTCGCAACACCTCGACGAGGCGATCGGCCGGCGTGCCCCCAGCGGGCGGCGTGCGGGCGATCAGCTCCTGTAACTCCGAGGTCCACTCCGCCATCGCGGCGGCCAGGAGAGCATCCTTCGACGAGAAGTATCGGTAGATCGTCCCGAGGGCGACGTCGGCCGCCGCCGCAACCTCGCGCATCTGCACGGCGTCGTAGCCCCCTGTCGCCGCCAGCTTGCGCGCAGCCTTGATGACGCGACGGCGCCGCTGCTCCTGCCTCGGTGTGAGCGCAGCATCGAGCAACTCTTCGACCGCCATCCGGCCAGATTAGAACACGTTTCAGTTTTGCCCGTCGCCCGCCAAGGCCCCAGGACGTCCGTGCTAACGGACCTACGTGAGGTCCCGACGTTCGAAGGCGACGATTGCGACCGCCGCCGCGGCGAGCGTGACCCCGACGAGGACGGCGAGGTCGAGCGCGCGCAAGCCGTGCACCATGGGGATGTTGCCATTGGCGTAGTACCACGGCGACAGGAAGCGCACCCGTTCGAAGACGTCCGTGAGTTGGGCAAGGGACTCGATCAGGAAGGCCAGCAAAGCGACGGTTGACGCGGTGGCGATCGACGCCCCCCGTCGACCGACGGCTGCGCCAACTGCGAACGCCGTCGCTCCCACCTGAAGCCCAAACAGCGTCGACGCCAGCGTGGCGATGGCGAGCGAGCCGAGCGCGGCGCGGAGGTCGAAGAGCGGCGACACCCCGGCGAGGATGACCCACGATCCCACCCCCAGTCCCACCACGACGGTCGCCACCGCGAGAAACCTCTCGGTCACAACACGTCGGCGGGACACCGGCTGGGCCAACAGAAGGTCGAGGGTTCCCTGCTCCTCCTCCCCCGCGATTGAGCGCGACGCCAGTGCGACGGCGAGGACGACGAAGAGCAGAGGCAGGATGAACCCGAACACTTGACTCACCAGGTAGCCAGGCGGTGACGTCACCGACAGGCTCCTGTCGAT
>DATDOY010000006.1:0-5632 GCA_035293045.1 Acidimicrobiia bacterium | reverse complement strand
GCTCGTGGAGATGGGCCCCCGCCGCATCGCCCACCCCGAGCTCAAGATCGTCTGACGACGAACAGTTCGAGCGCTTCGGGAATCCCCTTCAGGGTCTGAACGCCGCGCGACTCGAACTCGATGCCCGATCCCGCCACGAGTGCCGGGACCGTCGCCGAGACCACGGTTTCGCCGGCGTTCGCGGAACTGGCCACGCGGCTTGCGATGTGGACGGCGATGCCCCCGATGTCAGAGCCCCGCAACTCGATCTCCCCGGCGTGAATCCCGCTGCGCACCTCGAGGCCGAGCGCGGCCGCGTCGTCGACGATGGCCGAAGCGCACCGGATGGCCCGGGCGGGCCCGTCGAAGGTGGCGAGCAGGCCGTCGCCGGTGCTCTTCACGAGCCGACCCCGGTGGCGGTCGACGGCGAGCCTCGCCACGGCGTCGTGCTGATCGAGAAGGCTCCGCCACGCGCGATCGCCGATCTCGGCGGCTCGCGCCGTCGAGTCGACGATGTCGGTGAACAACACGGCGGCGAGCACGCGGTCGGTCTCGGCCCCGCGGCGCACGCCGGTGAGGAACCCTTCGATCTCGTCGAACACCGCGTCGGTGTCGCCCGCCCACCACTGATCGTCGGCGCCGGCAAGCTCGACGAGTTTGGCGCCGGGGATCTTGTCGCTCAGATAGCGGGCGTGATCGACGCGGGTCCACCGGTTGTCGCGGCGATGGAGGACGAGGGTGGGCGCCTGGATCGTGGGGAGCACCGAGCGAACGTCGATGGAGATCACCATGCGACTCAACGCCCGGCCGATGGCGGGGCTGCCCTGAAGCCTCCGATTGCGGGACCACCAGCGCCGGATCCGCTCGTCGTGCGCCAGCGACGGGGCGACGGTCTCGAACGCGACGCCGTGCTCCCAATCGTGCGGCACGCCCTTGAGGACCCATTCCTCGATCTCGGAGGGAAAGCCGATCGGATAGTCGTCTGCCCGCTTCATGCGCGCGCACGTGTTGAGGAGCACGAGGGCCGACACGCGTGCGGGGTGCGTGGCGGCGGCGAGCATGGCCATCGGGCCGCTCTCGCCGACGGCGACAAGCGCGGCCGAGTCCGACCCAACGGCGTCCATCACCGTGAACACGTCGTCGGTCCATTCCTCGGGCGTCGCGACGTCGTCGAACCGGGCCGGGTCGGAACACCCCACGCCGCGCTTGTCGAAGGAGATGAGCCGGCCGAACGACTCGAGCCGGTGGAGGTGGCGCGCCATGATGGGCTCGTCCCACCGGGCCTCGAGCGGCGTGTCCCAGTTCGCGATGAAAACCACGTCCAGCGGGCCGTCGCCCGAGACGGTGTACGCGACCCGGACGTCGCCGGATTTCGCGTATCGAACGATGGGCGCTTCGGGCATGGGCGAACAGTTTGGCCGCGAGTTACCCCCCGCGATGGCCCCGTGTCAGGATCGGGCTCATGTTGTCTCCCGCCCAACGGGTCGTCGGGGTCCTCCTCGATTACGACCCGATCGTCAAGCTCGAGCTCGGGCCGCTGTCGATCTCGCCCCATGGCCTCGGCATCGCGCTCGGCTACGTGCTCGGCGGCATGCTGTTCATGCTCCCTGCCGCCAAGCGGCGCGGGATCACGGCCGAGCAGGTCGTGGCGCTCCTCGAGCGCGGCGCCCTCGGCGCCATCGTCGGTGCCCGCCTGGCGTATGTCATCAACCATCCCGGCGATTACACCGACGACCCCCTCGAGATCTTCAAGGTGTGGGAGGGGGGCATCAGCCTCCTCGGAGGCATCACCGGTGCGGTGCTCGCCGCCGCCACGAAGATGCGCTCGGAGGGGATCTCGTTCTGGAAAGTGATGGACGCCGTCGCGCCCGGCCTGGCGTTCGGCATCATCATCGGGCGCCTCGGCGACCTCGCCATCGCCGACCACTTGGGCAAGCCAACCGACTTCTTCCTCGGCTACCGCTGCCCCGAGGGCCCGCTCATCCCCGGCGACACCATCGGCTCGGCCTGCGCGGCCGGCCCGGGCGGGATCGTGCACCAGCCCGCCTTCTACGACCTCGTCTCGACGATCGCCCTCGTCCTGTTCCTGCTGTGGCTGCGGCGTCGGCCCCGCTACGACGGATACCTGACCCTCGTCTTCGCGGCTTGGTACGGCGCCGCCCGCGTGGTCGAGGACTTCTTCCGCATCGACGAGACCCACGGCACGGGCCTCACCGGGAGCCAGTGGACCGCGCTGGTCACGCTCATCGCCGTCGTCTTCTGGCTCGTCGTGAAACGGAGGACGCCCTGGGCGTCGGGGAAGGGGGGCCTCCGGTCGGAGGCGACCGACGAGGTGCACGACTACGACAGTCCCCCGGCCCGTGCGGCGTTTGCCGAGCGAGTTGACGTCACCGGCGAAGCGTCCGCACCCAACGACGCCGCGTAGGCTGCCCGCATGGATGTACGCATCGGCGTGACGCACGCCCCCAAGGAACTCAACCTGGAGATGGACGGCACGCCCGAGGCGGTGACCAAGCAGATCGAGGAGGCGTTGTCCGCCACCGCGCCGTTTCTGTGGTTGACGGATCGCCGCGGCACCCGGGTCGGCGTTCCGCTCGAGAAGGTCGCCTACGTCGAAATCGAGGGCGAAGACCACAGCCGCCGGGTGGGATTCGGCGCTTGAGCCCCGCGGGGGTCACCCGGTCGGCGACCGGGTAACCGGTACCGGTGTCCGCGAACCCCGACCTGCTCTCGCGCCGTCTGCTGATCGTCACCGGCAAGGGTGGCGTCGGCAAAAGCACCGTGAGCGCGGGGCTCGCCCTCCTCGCCGCCGATCAGGGCAAGCGCGTCCTCGTGGTCGAGGTCGACGCCAAGGGGAACCTCACCGACTTCTTCGAGCACCACCCGGTCGGCTTCGCGCCGGTCGAGGTCTACCGCGGCGTCCACGTACTGCGGATGGACACGGAGGCCTCGCTCCGCGAGTACCTCCGCATCCACCTCCGGGTGCCGATGATGGGCCGCATCGGGCCGGTGGCGCGGGCCTTCGACTTCGTCGCCAACGCCGCGCCCGGCGTGAAGGAGATCCTGACCATCGGCAAGATCGCCCACGAGGTTCGCGAATCGATGCGCGGGAACGCGCCGTGGGACATCGTCATCGTCGACGCGGCGGCGACCGGCCACATCGTCGCCCAGCTCGGCGCCGCCGAGACCATGCGCGAGTTCGTCGGCGTCGGCCCGGTTCGCAGCCAGACGCAGTGGATGATCGACCTCCTCTCCGATCCCGCGATCACCGCCCTCAACTTCGTGGCCACGCCCGAGGAGATGCCGGTCAACGAAACCATCGAGTTGGTGGCCCGGGTTCGCCAGGAGCTCTCGGTGCCGCTCGGCGCCGTGCTCGTGAATCGCGTCCTTCCCGAGTTGTTCACGCGCGGAGACGAGGAGATCTTCGAAGCGCTCCGGGAACCGGCGGCGGCCGGAGCCCTCGCCGGGGAAGTGGGGGAGGGCGCAACCGCCGTTCTTGAGGGCGCCCGGCTCGCGGTGACGCTGCGCCGCACCCGGGCCACTCACTTGCAGCGTCTCCGTGACGACGTCGACCTTCCGCTCCTCTACCTGCCCTACCTCTTCGTTCGCACGCACGGGATGCGCGTCACGCGAATGGTCGCCGAGGGTCTCAGCGCGGAGCTCGGACTGTGAGCCGCGACGGCCGCACGCCGGCCATCGCCGAGTCGACCCTCGACAAGCTCCTCGCCACCAAGGAGATCGTCGTCTTCGCCGGCTCCGGCGGGGTCGGCAAGACCTCCGCGGCCGCGGCGACCGCCGCCGCGGCCGCGGCCAATCTCGGCGGCAAGGTGCTCGTACTCACCGTGGACCCCGCGCGTCGCCTCGCCGACGCGCTCGGCGTCGACGGCATCGGCAACGTCGAGCGGCGCATCCCTCCGGAGAAGTTCAAGGAGGCGGGGATCGAACCCCGCGGCGAGCTGTGGGCGGCCATGCTCGACACCAAACAGGCGTGGGATGCGCTCGTCCTTCAGCACACCCCCGACGAGGCGACGGCGTATCGCATTCTCGAGAACCCGCTGTACCACAACATCACCAGCCGGTTCGTCCAGAGCCACGACTACATCGCGATGGAACGCCTGTACGAGCTCCACCAGACGGGAAAGTACGACCTCATCATCATCGACACGCCGCCGACGCGGAACGCGCTCGACTTCCTCGAGGCCCCCAAGCGCATGGCCGACTTCTTCGGCGGCCGGCTCCTTCGCTGGCTCACCGCGCCGTATCGAGCGGGCCAGGGTCGAGGGGCTCGCGTGTTCGAGGTCGCCGCCAAGCCGTTCTACCAGGTGGCGGACCGGATCCTCGGCGGACAGTTCCTCCACGACATCGGGGAGTTCTTCTTCAACTTCCAAACCATGTACGACGGGTTCGTCGAGCGCGCCCTCGCCGTCGAGCGGCTCCTCCACGATCATCGGACGACGTTCGCGGTGGTGAGCACGCTCGAGGCAGCGCCACTCCGCGAGGCGCAAGTGTTTTGCATGGAGCTGGCCGACCGCGGGTTCCATCTCGGCGCCATCGTCCTCAATAAAGCGCTGCCCGACTACTTCCTCGACGAGGGGGCGCGGACCGCCGCCGGTCTGCTCGCGGAACAGCCCGAGCCGCCGGCCACGGCGTTGTCATCGATCGGCGTGACGGCGCTCGCCGAGGTCGACGCCACCGCACGAGTGCTGCGCACGCTCGGTGAGTCGTTCCAGAACTTCGAGGTGGTGGCCAAGCGCGAGACGGAGTTGCGGACCCAGCTCGCCGTCACGGCCGAGGTCGTCACGCGGATTCCGTACTTCGAGGTCGACATCTACGATCTCGGTGGACTGACCCGCATGGGTTCCCACTTGTTCAACACGACCGAAGGCGAGGGCGCGTGACCGAGCTCCAGGATCTTCTGCGCGAGTTGGTGGATCGCGACCTCGAGAACAGTCCCGTGCGCGCGACGCAGCTCGGCGTCCCGGGACACGACGACCGGCTCGGCGACTACTCGGAGAAGGCCCTCGAGGCCCAAGAGACGTGGGAGCGCGACCTGTTGGCCCGCTTCGAGGCCGTCGACTCGTCGGCCCTCACCGCCGACGAGTCGATCGATCTCGACCTCGCCATCTCCGAACTCCGCGGGCGCGCCATCGTCCATGACTGGCCCGACTGGCGCCGCTCACCCGATGGGTATTTAGAGGAGTGCCTCTACGGCGCGTTCATGCTCTTCCTGCATCGCCTGCGTCCTGACGCGGAACTCGTCGACGCATGCGTCGACCGGCTGGCGCAGGTTCCCGGCGTGCTCAACCACGCCCGCGCCAACCTCGACCCGGGCCTCGCCACGCCGGAGTTGGTGCGCCGGGCCGCCGGGATGTGTCAGGCGGGCGTTTCCTATGTCCGCGACTTCCTCCCTGCCGAGGTCGGCGACGACAAGCTCGCGCAACGCCTGGCGGACGCCGGCGCTCGCGCCGCGGCGGCGTTCGAGGACTTCCTGCCCTTCCTCGCTGACCTGGCTGACCGGGCGAGCGGCGACTTCGCCCTCGGCGAACCTCGCTACACGCGCCTGCTCGAGGAGCGCGAGGCCCTCGGATACGGGCTCGCCGAGCTGCACCAGCGCGGCTGGCGCGCGCACGACGCCATCGTCGACGAGATGGCG
>DATDOY010000005.1:0-20043 GCA_035293045.1 Acidimicrobiia bacterium | reverse complement strand
CGACGCGTGCGCCTTCCGAGCGCGACCCGGGCGTCGGCGTCACACTTCGAAGGTGATGGTGCGCTCGACGAGCGCCTCGGCGCCGTCGCCGTTGCCGCCCGTTCCGCCGTTGCCTGAGGCCGGCGTGGTCTCGTCACCGAGAACGCCCGACTCGACCCGCTCGGCCTGGCGCATGAGGCGCCAGATGGCGTTGCCGAGGACGTCGAGGTCGGTGGATGTGTAGCGCTCGCCTCCGAGGCCGCGGATGCGTTCGGTCTGGCGGGCCAAGGCGCGAGCGTCCTGTCCGAGGATCTGCTTCCCGCGTCCGAGCACGACCGGCTTGATGAGCGCCGCGGGAAGGCGCGACCAGTACCGCACGACGAACCACGCCCTCGTCCGATACGGGGACAGCGGCAGGTGAAGGATGGTGTTCACGATGCGAAACCACCCGTCGACCGCGTACTCCACCTGGGCGATCGACGGGAGATAGAAGCGGTCCCAGTGGTCGAACGTCCGAGCGGAGCCGGCGCGAGCGCGAATCGGTCCCATGCCGACGGGCTCGCCGAGGTACTGGGCCTCGACGCCGCCGTCGAGCTCGCGCCGGACGGCCGTGATGGGCTTGGGGTCGGCCCCGCGGAAGATGCCCCGATGCAAGAACGCAGTGTGGGGAACGTCGAGCGCGTTCTCGAGCGCGGCATGCATGGTGCAGTCGAGGTCGCATCGGAACACGGTCTCGCCCGTGCCGCGGCCGGGTTCGAACCGTGGGAGGGCGAACGGCTCCCGGTCCGGCGTTCCTTCCGGCTCACCCCACACCCACACCACGCCGTCGCGTTCAAGGGCTGGGTGCGACGGGACGCGCCGGTTCTCGGCCGCGGCCGACCGTTCGTCCAAAAGGCCGGGTACCAGCGCGCAGTTCCCGCACTCGTCGAACTGCCATCCGTGGTATCCGCACTCAAGGGTGCCGGCGGAGGTAACGCGCCCGAGAGACAACGGATAATTGCGATGTGGGCAGCGATCCAACAGGGCGCCTACGCCGCCGCGCTGGTCGCGGAAGATCACGAGCGGGGTGTCCATCAGGCGGATGCCGAGTGGCTTGCGCCCCAACTCTGTCGACCGGCACGCCGGATACCACCACCGCTTCGGAAAGGCAACGGACGAGCGGCGAGGGCTCGTCGACTCGGCGGCGGACATGCATCCATGATGCCGTTCGCGGGCCCGACGCGCATCCTCGACGTCACCCGGGGACTCGCCGACGAGCGCGCACGTCGTCCGGACCGGGGATCGCGTCCGCGACGCGACCGAGCCCGAGGAACGCTCATGGGGTGGCGAGTAGGGTTCGGCCATGGATGAGCCGAGCTTCCGGACCTCACTCCGCAACTGGCGAGACTGGGATGGCTCCGTATTCGAGAAGGTGCGCCTCGCGCTCCGGAACAACGCGCTCAAGGCGAAGAAACGCAGGAACTGCTGTGGGAACCACGGCGAGCCTGGGTGCTGACGGGGCGCCGACGAGCCCCGTGAGGGCTCCGCAGATCACGACCATCCGCATCCTCACTGACGACGTGCGTCGGCGCGGGCGCTCGGTCGCCATCCCGAAGGGGGAGCCATGTTTGTCCCATTGACGGTCCGGGACTTCCTCGATCGAGCGGAGGCCGTGTACGGCTCCCGCGTCGGCGTGGTCGACGAACCCGACCAACCGGCGTCGACGCTCGGTAAGTTGACCTGGGCGCAGGTCGGTGCCCGCGCACGCGCGCAGGCGGCGGGGCTCGATGCTCTTGGCGTCCATCAGGGTGAGCGGGTTGCGATCGTGTCGCAGAACGCCGGCAGATTGCTCACGTCGTTCTTCGGCGTGAGTGGATTCGGGCGAATCCTGGTGCCGATCAACTTCCGCCTCAACGAGGACGAGGTGTCGTACATCGTCGACCACAGCGGGGCGTCGATGTTGCTCGTCGATCCGGAGTTGGAAGACTCGCTCTCCAACGTCGAGTGCAAGCGGCGTTATGTGATCGGCACCGAGAGCGACGCCGAACTGCTTCGGTGGGATGTGGAGCCAGAGCCGTGGGTCACCGACGAGGGCGCGCCGGCCACGATCAACTACACGAGCGGGACCACCGCGCGCCCGAAGGGCGTCCAGCTCACGCACCGCAACGTCTGGCTCAACGCGACCGTGTTCGGCCTCCAGGCCGGCGTCACCGATCGCGACGTGTACCTCCACACCTTGCCGATGTTTCACTGCAATGGGTGGGGCATGCCGTACGTCCTCGCCGGCATGGGCGCCCAGCAGGTGGTGCTGCGCAAGGTCGATGGTGCGGAGATCCTTCGCCGCATCGAGCGCCACGGGGTCACGCTGCTGTGCGGTGCTCCGGCGGTGGTCGCCGCCATCCTCGACGCCGCCTCGTCGTGGGACGGAGACATCCCTGGCGCGGGACGCACGCGGATCGTCGTGGCCGGAGCGCCGCCGCCCACGCAGACGATCGAGCGCGTGGAGACCGAGTTGAACTGGGAGTTCATCCAGATCTATGGGCTCACCGAGACGTCGCCGCTGCTCACGATGAACCGCGGCCGGGCCGAATGGGACGGCGCTTCACCGCCCGAGCGGGCCCGCCTGTTGAGCCGCGCGGGGGCGCCGGTGCTCGGCATCCAGGTCGATGTCGATCCGCAGGGGGAGGTGGTGGCCCGGGGCAATCACGTGCTCGAGGGATACTGGGAACAGCCCGACGCCACCGCCGAGGCCATTGTGGACGGGTGGTTCCACACCGGCGATGGGGGCGTCCTCGACGACGAGGGATATCTGACGATCTCCGATCGGAAAAAGGACGTCATCATCTCGGGTGGCGAAAACGTTTCGTCGATCGAGATCGAGGACGTCCTGTTTTCTCATCCCGCGGTGTCCGAGGTGGCCGTGATCGGTGTGCCCGACGAACAGTGGGGCGAGACGGTGAAGGCGCTCGTGGTGCTCGCCCCGGGCCAACCCGCCACCGAGGCCGACCTCATCGCGTTCTGCCGTGAGCGATTGGCCCACTTCAAGTGCCCGACGTCGGTCGAGTTTCGTGACGAACTCGCGAGGACGGCCACCGGCAAGCTCCAGAAGTTCAAGCTCCGCTCGCCCTACTGGGAGGGGCGGGACCGCCAGGTGTGACTCAGCGAGGGGCGTCGATGACGGGAATGCACGCGTGGATCTCGAAGCGGTCGATGGCGGCCGAGCGCGCCTCCATCGCCTCGATGTATTCCGGATCGCTCGTGAGCCGCATGGCCGCCTCCGGGGTCGGGTACTCGACGATGATCACGACGTCCCAGCTGTTGGCGCTGTCGCCGGCAACCACTCCGATCGGGCGGCCCGACCACGCGATGCGGCCGCCGACGCGCTCGATGAGATAGAGCATGCGGTCGGTGTAGTCGCGCAGGCGCTCCTCGATGTCGGCGCCCTCGACGTACTTCTGGAAGACGAGGACGGCGAAGCGCTGGCCGGACTCCATCCACGACACCCTACGTGAGGGGGAAAGCCGCCCGGCCCCCGCTACGGCGCGGGCGGCGGCGTGTCGGACTCTGGGGGTTGCGCCGGTGGCGCGGTCTCCGCGCTCCCGATGACGGCGTCGTCGCGGAGGTCGACGAACAGGGCGTTCGCGGCCGCCGGGTCGAGGTGCACGACCGACGCCCGCCCGGCGCGTCCCGGCGTGCCGGGAACGACGACGTTGTGGACGCGGGAAGGATCGAGGCCCCGAGCGAGGGCGGCGAGCGGTGGGAGCGCTTCCAACGGGACGTCGAGACGGACGTGGCGGGTCAGGACGTCGACCCATTGCATCAGCGCGCCGTCGTCGCCGACCTCGCCTCGCATCTTGGCGAGGGCGGAGAGGATGACGATGCCCTGATTGGCCGATCGACTGAGGTCGCCGTGGGGGGTGTCCTTGCGATTGCGGGCGAAGGCGAGCGCTCCCTGGCCGCCGAGGCGGTTCCAGCCGGCTTCGAAGCGGGCCCCGGACGCCTTATCGTTCATCCGCTGCGGTACGGGAACGTCGACGCCCCCGAGGTCGTCGATCAGACGCTCGAAGCCCTCGAAGCCGGTCACGACGTAGTAGTCGACGGGTAATCCCGTGAGCTGGCGAACGGTCTGCGCCATGAGGTCGGGCCCGCCGAGAGCGAGCGCGCTGTTGATCTTCTGGCGTCCGTGCCCGGGCACGTCGACCCACGAGTCGCGGGGAAACCCGACGATGGTTCCCTGTCCGCTCTGGGGGTTGACGGCGAGAAGGTGCAGCGAATCGCCCCGAGCCGACGCAGGGTCCTGACCCGGTCGCGCATCGGATCCGATGGCGAGGACGAAGACGAGGCGGTCGGGCACCGCGATCGTGCTCGTGAATGGGATGGGCGCCGGCCAGGGCTGCCCGGCCGGAATGGGAATGGGCGCGACCGGTGGTGCGGGCGGGCGAGCAACCGTGGCCCCCCGAACCTCGGCCGGAGGAGGTGCGGGTGGTGGCGGGAGCGGCACCGATGGGGCGGGAAGAGGAGTGGAGGTGGCGTGCGGGACCCCGACCACGACGTCGGCGTCGGCGGAGGCTCGGATGGCGAGCGTGTATCCGCCGAGGCCGAGAAACGTGCCGATCAGGAGGGCGAGGGCGCCGTAGGAATTGCCGAAGGGACGCTGGTGGGAGCCGATCTCGCATCGTGGCAGATTCGGCCGGGTTCAGGCTGAATTCTCCCGAGATGGGAGGAACAGCGAGGGTCAGGCGTACATGGTGCGGGTGAGCCAGTCGGCCACGCAGGCCGGCTTCGCTTCGCCGTCGATCTCGATGGTCATCCGACGCGTGACCTGGATGGTGTTGACGTCCTTGAGCTCGGCGCCGACGATCTCACTCCGGGCCCTGATCCGTGCGTCGACCTTGACGGGGGAAATGAACCGCACCTTCTCGAACCCGTAGTTGATGCCCATCACGGCGCCGTCGTAGGCCGCGGGATCCTGGCGGATCGACTGCACGAGGTGGCTCAACATCGACAGGGTCAGGAAGCCATGGGCGATGGTCGTGCCAAAGGGCGTGTCCTTCGCCCGCTCGGGATCGATGTGGATGAACTGACGGTCCTCGGTCACCTCGGCGAAGGCGTTGATGCGGTCCTGGTCGATGGTGAACCAGTCGCCGACACCCTCTTCGGATCCCGCGAGCTTCTGGATCAGCTCGAGTGCCTGTTCGGCCTTGGTGGTCACGGCGCTCCTCTCATGTCCGTTCCCGGCCGGGTCCGCCGGGAACCGGCATCGTAATGAAGGGCCGCGTCCGCGCCCCGACTCCTAGAGCGTCCCCGACCGGATCGCCGCGATGCGCTCATCGGCCTCAGGACCGCAGATCTCCTGCAGGTCGACGCGCCCTGCGTCGCGCGCGAGACGGGCGATGGTCCCGTCGACGACGAGCGCGTGGATGGCGTCACCGGGGCAGCGCGTGTGCGCGTGTTGGCGGTGCGAGGCGATCGCCTCCGCGGTTACGCCGTAGCGGGCCGAGGCCCACGCGAGCACCCGCGCCAACGCGTCGCGCTGCTGCTGGGGCAGGGGCTGCTCGTCGAAGTTCCCCTCGCAGACGACGAGGAACCACCCCGTGGGGTCGTAGTCCGTGAAAGTCTCACCGGGGACCGCCGGATCGCGCCCCTCGTAGACGTTGCCGTTGGCGTCGATGAACACGTGGTACGCGATGTCGGCGAAGTCGTGGCTTTGGTGGTAGCGCTGGTGGCCCCGGATGCGATCCGGCGACTTTCGGTTGTCGTCGAGGACGACGGCGGTGTGGTGGACCATGAGTCCGGTGATCTCATGGGGCGGGACCGAGCGGGTGGGTGGAGCGGCTCCCCACGCCTCCCGACAGAGCATGACGGCCTCGCTTGCCTCCACGGTCGTCGCGGTCGTCGGAGGCTCAGTGTTCGTGACCTCGGGCTGCGACGCGGGCGCGTCGGTCTGCGTCGGTGTCGACCGGCGAGGCGCGGTAGTCGTGTCGCGGTCCGTCGACGCAACGCGCGCTCCCGGATCGTTTCCACGGAGGCGGTCGACGAGGAGATAGGCGCCGCCGGAGAGGGTGGCGGCGCCGAGCGCGGCGAGTCGCAGGATTCGACGCCGGTCGGGATCCAAGAGGTTCGAGCGTACCGGCGGCCACTCCACGACCGGAGCCTCGACAGGAACCTCCCGCGGCGTCCGATCGGGCGCAGCCACGCGCCGACCACGGGGCCGACTTGCGGGCCCACCGGCGGCGCACTGCTCTCAAAGGGGGCACGCCGGCGGAGGATTGAAGGCGCATGCGAGATGCGAGATTTTCCGCCCCGTTTTGCGTCATCGGTGCACCCGATCTCCGTCCCATGTCCATGGTGGAGAACGGGGGGAGCGATCGGTGCGAGGGGGAGTCCGCCCTCAAGCGCCGCCGCCTGGGCGAACGGCGCCGCCGACCCGCCATGGACCTGGATCTCGGCGACGAGGAACAGGCGCTCACCGACGAGGTCCTCATCGACCGCGCCGCCCAGGGCGACGAACCTGCTTTCCATGAGTTGTATCGACGCCACCACGAGCTGGCGTGGCGGGTGGCCCGAACGACCGCCGGGGCCGACGACGAGGCCATGGCTGCGGTCGTTGACGCGTTCCTTCAGCTTCCGGGTCTCGATCTTCCTGATCTCCAGGTGCCAGGCACCACGCCGGGGCCCGGAGCGGCCGACGCGTTCTCCCAAGACGGGGGCGCGCCGCGGACGGCTCGGGCGGTCCTTGCCGCCGCCGCCCGCGACGCCGCACTCGAACGCGGCCTTCGTCGCCGTTCCATGCGTCACCCCACCGGGCGCCAACTCGTCAGCGCCGACTCGGGGGACGACGACGAGCCGGTGATCGATCTTTCGTCGGAGTCGGACCGTTCCGACGGGGAGCTGCTCCAGTCACTCCGGAGGGTGGTGAACCCCCCACCTCCCGAACTGTGGGCGCTGGTACATGTCGCCTGGAACGATCGAATCCCGCAGGAATGGGACGCATTGCCCCTAGCGCGCAGGGTGGTCGCACAACTACCATGAGAGGTCTGTGGCACCAGGGGTGGCGGCGGCAAGGGGCAGCCGTGTCGGGGGGGCCAGCGATCAAGCGCTCCTCTCTGCGACGCGAGCGGGCAGTGACGAGGCCTTCCTCGTCCTGTACGACCGCTACCGCGATCTCGCCTGGCGCGTAGCCCGGAGCGTTTCTTCCACCGATCTCGACGCCGAGGACGCGGTCGCCGAAGCGTTCTCACGGATCTATTCCGTGGTCGGTGATAGGGACATCGGGTCGTTTCGCTCCTATCTCGCGGCCACCGTGCGAAACGCGGCGACCGATGCCCATCGTCTGCGCGAGCGTCCCCAAGCAGGCGCCGACCTCGTCGAGCCTCCGGCCACGGGTCCGAGCGTCGAAGAACGGGTCATCGACTTCGAGGAGAAGGCCCGCGTCGGCCGCGCCTTTGCTGCACTGCCGGAGCGCTACCGCACCGCGTTGTGGCTCAGCGAGGTCGAATCGTTCTCGACGCGTGAGGTCGGGCACGTCCTTGGCACGACGGCCAACGGGGCGGCGGCGCTCGCACTCCGGGCGCGAGAGCGCTTGCGCGAGGCCTACCTCGGCGAGCACTTGCGCGATCCCCTCGATCCGGCGTGCGCCGCGGCCACCCAGGGACTCGCCCCCCACGTCAGGGGAACTGCATCGCGCCGGGCGAGCCGCAGGGTCGAAGCCCACGTGGCGGGCTGTTCGCGGTGTGCGTCGCGTCTTGGTGAGTTGCGACACCTCAACGAGAGCCTGGCGGCGGTGGTTCCGGCGGTACCGGCCACCTTGCTCGTCGGGAACCGGGTGCTCGACCGCGCTCACGACATCGCGCCGCTCCGCCCGGTGCCCGACCGAGCCGCGACGGGGAGCGAGGCGGGAACCCGGGTCACGGAGATGGCAAGCGGATTCACGCAGGCGGCCGCGCCTCTCGTGTCGAGTGCGCCGGGCTTGAGCGAGCGAATGCTCCAGCCCATCGCGGCGGCCGTCGCCGGTCTCGTCGTCGCGGGGTCGGCCTCGATCGGCACCGTCGCCTTCGATCGCGGCGCGGCCGCTGCGGATCCGACGCACGACAGCGTCGCTGCCGAAGCCCAGCCCCCGGGCTGGTCTCTCGCGGCGAACGTCGGGGGGGCGCGTGATCCGTATCGCGACGGAATTCCACCGGGCGAGTCGCCCGTCGCGTGGTCGGACTCGGTGACCGCCGACGACGCACGAGGCGGCGATGACGCCTCCTCGGCAGATGGGGACGCGTCGACCGACAGCGCGACCATCGGTGGGACTCCGATCGACGGCGTCGTCCCGCCTGTGCTTGGGTCCGAGGCGCCCGACCCGGACCCGCCGGAGGTTCCCGAGGCTCCCGGCGCACCGGGGGCGCCGATGGACCCCGAGGGCACCGATCCGGTGGGCGGGACAGTCGATCGCGTCGCTGAGATCGCCGACCCGGTGGGCGAGGAGATCGCCGAGGAGACCGAGGACCCGCTGAGCGAGGTGGCGCCGCCGGGAGACGCGCCTGTGCCGCCGCTTCCGGTGGGGACGGTGGTCGGCGTCGCCATCTGAGGCGCGTCGCCTCTCCGCTAGCGGAGCAGACGCGACATCCTCCGGTCGGCGAGACGCTTGCCGCCGGTCTGGCACGTCGGGCAATAGACGAGTTCGTACGACTCGAACGCCACGCGCGCGAGCGTGTCAGCACAGGTCGGGCAGGGCGCGCCAGCGCGCCGGTGCACGGTGAAGCGGTCGCCAAGTTTGGTCGGGAGTCCGCCGGAACGGGATCGCTCGCCGTCGAGCGCGCCGGCGAGCACGGCGCGCACCGCGTCGAGCAATCGTTGACGCTCAGGGCCTCCGAGCGACGTCAGGTTCGCGAAGGGAGAGAGTCGCGCCGCGTGGAGGGCGTCGTCGGTATAGCCGCGGCCGATTCCCGCGACCGTCCGTTGGTCACGCAGCATCGTGTGGAGGCGTCGCCCATCGGAACCCTTGAGGATCAGCGCTTCGAATTCGGCGCTGTCCGGCTCGGGGCCGAGTCCTTCCAACGGCCCTTCGTCGCCGGGGGCGAGGATCCACCATCCGGCCTTGCGTTCGGTCCCGAACTCCTTGACGAGGACGCCGGTCGCCGTGCTCGCGTGGTCCTCGAAGACGAAGCGCACCACGGCCGGTCGAGGGCGGGTGCTCTTCGGCGGCCGCTCGACGTCGACCCGGCCGCCTTGTGAGAGATGAACGAGGACACGGGCTCCCCCTGAAGTGCGGATCACGAGGTACTTGCCTCGGCGCGACACGTCCTCGACGGAGCGGTTCAGGAGATCATCCGGACCAGGGTCGACCGTCTTGAGCGCGGAGAACTGCAGCGGCATCGCCGAGATCCACCGGGATCCCCGGATCGCCGCGTCGAGTCGCTCGGCGAGCGCCTGCATCTCGGGAAGTTCAGGCACCCGTCACTCCTCAATCCGTGGCGTCCCGTCGGCCACGACGAGGGTGCAGGGAAGCCCCGTCAGGGCCACCGGATCGACGGACCGCGGATCCCCCACGATCGAGACGACGTCCCCTTTGTGGTCCCCGCTCACCACGGTGAGGTCCACCGTGAGGGAGCCGTCGTCGGAGCGTTCGGCCCAGATCACGAAGGCGTCATACCGCCCATCGGGCAGCGTCGCGGGCTCCATGCGTGACATGGTGGCATGTCCGTGGTTTGCCTGGGGGACGTCGGACGCGCTTCGATACCGCCCCGCTGCCCGTGTTCATCTACTGGAGGTCCCTGTGCCCAAGTCCGTATCCAAGCCCGAGCTCGTCGACGCGATCGCCGCAGCCGCCGACATTCCCAAGACCAAGGCCGACGCCGCCCTCGCGGCGTTCGTCGACACCATCGTCGGCAACGTGAGCAAGGGCAATTCCGTTCGCGTTCCGGGCCTCGGCACGTGGAAGCGCGCCAACCGCAAGGCGCGCACGGGCCGCAACCCACAGACCGGTTTGCCGGTGAAGATCCCGGCGCGCAAGGCGCCGGCGTTCAGCCCCGCCATCGCGTTCAAGGACGGGGTGAACGGCAAGACCGCGGGCAAGCCCGCGCCCAAGAAGAAGAAGTAGTCAGTCCGTCGAGAGACGGCGGAACGATTCTGCGTACGCGAGGCCGGCCGCGAGGCCGGCCTCGCTCGTTTTGCGCATGATCGACTCCTCGAAGGCGCGCCGCTCTTCATCGAGGCGATCGTGAATCCCCATCGTCGAGCGCCATTGACTCCGGTGGCAGAGCAGGGCCGCGATCTTGGCGGCGACGTGGTGTTCTTCCACCGGTTCCCAGTAGTCGGGCTCGTCGGCTTCGAACAACAAGAGGGCGCCGGGGCGATGATGGGTGCCCCCGCCAGCGCCGGGGAAGAAGTGTGGGTCCCGCGCTGCCACAAGGCCGTCGACGGTCAAGAACCCGGCGTGACGATGATCGGGATGGAGGCGGTATCGCTTCCACGGGTCGTGACCGACGACGACGTCGGGCGCGGTCTCGCGGATGACCGCGCACACCGACGCGCGGTTGGTCAGCGAACTCTCGAGCTCGCCGTCGACGAAATTGAGAAAGTGGAGTCCGGCCGCGCCGAGCGCGCCGCCGGCCTCCTGGGCCTCGCGCTTGCGGGTCTCGGTGAGCGCACGGGTGTCGGCGGCCGTGTCCCACGAGCCCTTCGACCCATCGGTGAGGATGAGCAGGTGGACCTCACAACCGGCTTCGGCCCACTTGGCCAACGTGGCCCCGCACTGGAATTCGATGTCGTCGGGATGCGCGCCCACCGCGAGCGCGCGGGCGGGGACGGAAAGCATCTCGGCTGATCCGCTCATGCCGGGAGATGGTCGCTGTGAGCGAGGTCCTCGGGAGCGTCGACGTCGTGTCGCAGCGCCGGGTCGTCACGGAGTTCGACGACATCGAGGCCCGCCCGCTTCGCTTCGGCAACGTGGCGGGCGAACGATCCGGGGCCGTACGCGAATCGGAACGCCGCGGTGGCGGGAATCGAGAGGATCGGGGTGCCGTCGTCGCGATGGCACGGTACGGCGACGACGGCGTCGTCCTCGTCGACGGCGGTGAGTCGCTCGAGACTCTGCACCAGGGGGAGGTCGGCGTGAGCAATGACGACCCGGAGCGCGCCGCGACCGACCGCCCATGCCCGCCCGGCGTCGGCGGCGGCGTCGAGCGCGCCCGGATCGGGGATGACCGCGATGCCGCGTGTGCGTGCCCACCGTTCGACTTCAGGAGCACTCGAGACGACGACGACGGGCGCCGGGCCGGCGGCGTCGACGACGCGCTCGGCCATGGACTGCATCATCCGCGCCCGCTCATCCGGGGTGAAACGCTCGGAAAGGCGGGACTTGGCATCGGAGAAGCTGCGGATCGGGACGACCACGACCGCGTGCTCGGGCGTGCTCACCCCTCGATGATCTCGAAGGTCTTGCTGACGGGCTCCTGGCGCAGGAGTTCGCGGACCCGCACGATCGACTCCTGGACCTCGCGCTGAGCCAGCGCCTTCTCGAGCTGCTCGAGGGTGTGCCAGCGCGAGACCGCAGCGCCCTCGACGAGTCCGCCGGCGTTGGGTTGCACGTTGGCGACGAGCTCGACCGACTCGCAGCCGTCCTGCCTGAGGAGGGCCGGACGGACGTCGTCGTTGAAGATCTTCTGGATCGCGGGGAGATCCTGAGGGTCTACGCTGCTCACGAACATTCGCAAATACACCCGGCGACCCCCTTCGTCTCCGCCTGCAGTATCAGGCGGTCCAGGTCGACTTGGCAAACATGCCGGCCAAGTCGGGGCTGGCCGTGAGCCGCATGGCCTGCCGGTCGAGCTCGGCGGCGAAGCGCTCGGCAGTCCCTGGATACTTGAAGGTGACCCGGATCGAATCGGTCGCGACCTCGAGGACGTTGTAGGACGGACGGACGTACCCGCGGACCCGATGGCTCGACGCGGTCCCCGAGTTCACCACGAGGAGGTCGTTGACGAGCCACACGAACGGCACGTGCTTGTGGCCGGAGAGCACGATGTCGACGCCCACATCGGAAAGGAGCTGGAGGACGTCGCCGGCGTCCCACACGGTGTTGCGCTCGCGCCCGGTGCCGGGCACCGGGACGAGGTGGTGGTGCAGGGCGAAGATCTTCTCGTCGGCCGGACCGGCGAGGTGCTGACGGATCCAGTCGTACCGTTCGCGCCCGATCTCACCCTCGGCGAGGTCGGGCTTGGTGGAGTCCATCCCCATCACCGTCATCGTCCGGCTTCGGCCGGCGGCAAGTTGGCACGACACGGTGAACACGCGGTCGTACTTCCCGGGCACGTCACCCGGACCGAACATGTCACCGAAGTGGAGATAGCCGACGTTCTTGGCGTCGTGGTTTCCCGGAATCACCAAGGTCGTGAAGTCGGAGTCGAGGAGAGGCTGCAAGTGACGACGCGCCAGTTCGAATTCCGGCGCGTAGCCATCCTGGGTGAGATCGCCGCCCACGAGGACGAGGTCGGGCTGCATGGCGAGGATCTCGTCGACGGCGGTGGCGAGCAGGTGCTCGTCGAACAGAGGCGAGCCGCAATGAATGTCGGAGATCTGGGCGATGAGAACGTGATCGCGAGGACTCGGCGGTCGCGGCATGACCCTCCTTCCGGGGGCAGAACTAGCCTACCGGCGGTGGAACCCGTCTACGCGCTTGTCAAGAACAGTTTGAAGCCGTTCGTCGCGCGCGGATTGCGTTGGACCGTCGAGGGTGTCCACATGATTCCCCGTCACGGTCCGGGCATCCTTGCGTGCAATCACTCGGCCTATCTCGACCCGCTCGCGGTGGGGTATTTGACGGATCTGGTCGGGCGCCCGTGCCGGTTTCTCGCCAAACGCGAGCTGTTCGACAAGCGAGTCGTGGGATGGGTGTTCCGGCAGATGCGACAGATCCCCGTCGACCGGGGCACAGGGGATGCCGTGAAGGCGCTCGACGCCGCCGTAGACGCGCTCGAGCGCGGGGAGCTCATGGCCATCTTCCCGGAGGCGACGATTTCCCTCGACCTCGACCCGATGCCAGGGAAGACGGGGACTGCGCGGCTCGCGCAGTTGACCCGGGTTCCGGTGACGCCGGTTGGGATGTGGGGCTCGCATCGCGTGCTGTTCAAGCACCGCAAGCCGAACTGGACGTGGGGGGTCCCGCAGGTGGCGTGCGTCGGCCCGCCCGTTCGGATCGGACCCGACGACGACATCTACGAGGCCACCGACCGGATCATGGAGGCCGTGGCCGCCCAGGTGCGTCGGGCGCGTGAGCTCTATCCGGAGGGCCCGTCGTCGCGGCGGGGCAAGGAGAAAAAACAAGCCGACGGCGACTGGTGGCACCGGCCACCGGAATCCGCCGTCCTCCGGACCTGTGCGCGCCCCGACGGTTCGCAGGGGGAAGAGCGCGGGTCCGCCCAGGACCGGGAGTCGGCCGGCTGATGAAGGTCGCGGTTGTGGGGGCGGGGTCGTGGGGAACGTGCGTCGCGTCGCTCTCGAGCGTGAACACCGACACGGTGTTGTGGGCTCGGCGGCCCGAGCTCGCCGAGGCCATCGACCGCGACCACGAGAACCCGTCGTACCTGCCGGGGTGTTCGCTTCCCGACGCGCTGCGGGGCACCTCCGACCTGGCGGCCGCGGTCGCTGGAGCCGACGTCATCGTGATGGGGGTGCCGTCCCACGGGTTTCGGGAGGTCCTCACTGAGATCGCCCCGGCCATCGCCCCCGACACGCCCGTGATCAGCCTGAGCAAGGGGGTCGAGCAAGGCACGCTCAAACGCATGACGGAGGTCACCGCCGACGTGCTCGTCGGCCACCTGCCGGGTCGGATCGGCGTGCTCACCGGGCCCAACCTCGCCAAGGAAGTGGCGGAAGGTCAGCCCGCGGCTTCGGTCGTCGCCTTCACCGACGAGGCGACCGCCGAGGCCATGCAGAAGGTGTTCATGACCCCTCGGTTCCGGGTCTACACCAACACCGACGTCGTCGGCTGCGAGACCGCCGGAGCCCTGAAGAACGTCATGGCCATCGCCACCGGCATTGCCTCGGGGCTCGGCTTTGGCGACAACTCCCGGGCGGCGCTCATCACGCGCGGCTTGGCCGAACTCACCCGGCTCGGTGCTGCGCTCGGTGGTAACCCGCTGACGTTCCTCGGTCTCGCCGGGATCGGCGACCTCGTCGCGACCTGCACGAGCGAGAAGAGCCGCAACCGCACCGTCGGCTTTCAGCTCGGGCAGGGCCGCAGCCTCGACGACATCATCGCCGACATGAACGAAGTGGCCGAGGGCGTGAAGTCGACGAGGGCCGTGTTGGAGTTGGCGGCGACGCACTCGGTCGAGATGCCGATCGCAGAACAAGTCGGCGCGGTCCTTTACGACGGTCGGGCGCCGATGGACATGGTGGCGGAGCTCATGGGGCGGGAAGCCAAGCCCGAGCTGCACGGCATCGGGTGAGCGCCCGCGTCACGGTCGTCGGCAGCATCGGCGGCCCGGGTTACGGGCTCGTCGATCCCGTAGGAGGGCTCACGGCCGCAGGTGCGGACTGGTCGATCGGGTGGTGTGTCGGCGCCGACGACGGATGGCACGCGCCGGCTGTGGGCCGCCAGCGGCTCGAGTCCCCGGGCGTGGTGGAGACCCGGCTGAAGGTGCCGTCGGGGGACGCCGTCCAGCGTGTGTATGGGGTCGGCGGCGCGGGCGACATCGTCGTCGTCGAGATCGTCAACGATTCGCCGCTGCCATTCGGCGTCGGGTTCCTCCTCCGGGGCGATCCCTCGATCTTGTGGCCGCGCGAGCCGTTCCCGCTCGACGAGCCGCTCGGTGCGTGCGACGCCGCCGTGCAGTTGCCGGTCGCGCACCGCACGTCGACGCGCATCGCGGTCGCCCTCGATCCGCATGCGGTCGACCCAGGCGCCACCGTCGCGCGTCTCGCGACCGCTGAGGACGTGGCGCGGGGCTGGCGCGCGGTGCTCGACGCCGGAATGCGGGTCGACCTGCCCGATGGATCGCTCATGGTGGCGCTCGACGTCGCTCGGTCGTGCTTGTTGCTGCACGACGACGGCGTGGCGATCGCCGTGGAGCCGGGAGAGCGAGCGGCGGACCCGGTGGCCGCGGCCACGATGGTCGTCGCCATGGAGCGATGGGGGTTCAACCGCCACGCCGCCGAACTGCGCCCTGCGATTCCGCGCCGGGCGTTCAAGCGGGTCGGGCGCCCCGACCCCACGTTGGCGATGCGCCCGGCGCCGGGCGACGCTCTCAGCGCAGCCGAGTTTCTCCTGCGGGCGCGCGACATGGTGATCTCGGAGGTCGAGGGTGGCGTTGCCGTGCTGCCCGTCATGCCGGAGGCGTGGAGGGGTGGGCCGATCGAGGTGCACGACGCGCCCGTTGGTGACGCGCGCGTCTCGTATGCGATCCGATGGCACGACGACCGGCCCGCCCTCCTCTGGACGGTCGAGGGCGGCCCGCTGCGGCTTTCCGCCCCCGGTCTCGATCGCGCCTGGTCGACGACCGAACCGTCCGGCGAGACCCTGCTCGCGGCGGCGACCTAAAGCTCCGGGAGCAGGATCGTCGCGATCTCGTCGGGTCCGATCGTCAACTCGCCGGGGAACGGATCGATCGGCGCGCCACGGAGATCGACCGTCCACCCCGTTTGGGCCTCTCCGTCCTTGGCGACCGTCACGCTGGTCGGGGCGGCCGTGGGGTTGAAGACCCGAAGGACCAAGCCGCCCGGCGTGCGGTGGCAGGCCGAGACGACCGCACCACCGACGTCGAGGAAGGATCCCGCCGTTGGCCCGGGCGCGGCGGAGCGAACCGGAGCGCGTTCGAGCGGGACCAACACGGCGTCGGCGAGGGGATAGAGCTCGGCGGGATCGGCGCCGGCATCGTGCAGCGCCACCGCATACTCCATGACCTGGCGGCCGAGCATTTGCGCGCCGCGGACGGGCACGGGCGGCCCGGCCGGGTTCGGGCGGAGCGAGGGCTCGATGCGCGAGAGGAACCCGACCGAGCGCAGCAGCGTGAGCGCGAGCTCCTGACCGGCCGGTCCGTCGACGACCTCGTACTCGAGGAGCCCGTCGTGGATGACGGCGACGCCGCCGGCGGTGACGAAGCGGCGCGACGGGAAGGTGGGGAGGCCGAACTCGTTGGGACCGCCTTCGGCGGTGAGCCCGCGGCGCACGATGGCGAACGCACACTCGGCGTTGGAGGCGTCGGCGGCGCGGGGGAGCGGAAGGTGCGCCCGCACGCGCTGATCGCGGCACGGGTTGTCGAACTCGACGCGCACCCGCACGAGGGGCTCACCGGCCCGCAGTTCGAGCCGGGTCGCCACATCGACGAGCTCGGTGGTCTCGGCTCGGGCCGAACAGTTCCGCTCGTCGCCGAGGGCATGGGTCGGCCACTCGTATCGCGCGCGGATGGTCATTCGGGCCCGCAGCGGTCCCTTCTCGTCGACCTCGACGGTCACGGTGACGGCCCGGTCGACGATGACGTCGTGATCGGGCGGCGAGTAGTTGTAGGTGTCGCCGCCGTCGCCGCCGTTGACGAGACGATGCAGTCCGGCCGTCACGGTGTCGCCGCTGATCAGGGTGAAGGTGCCGTCGTCGGGATTGGCGATGACCTCGACGTGTTCGTTGGTGATGCGGTGGCCGTTGGCCGAGACCGGGGCGTGATCGACGGCGCCCTTGCCGAGCCGGCCGTCGTGAGGGAAGCCGTCGCGAGGGATATACGTGCGCCAGCCGTAGCCGGGCACGTCGTCGGTGAGGAGCAGGGCGTGACGCGTCGGCGGTCGCAGCATGCGGATGTGGAAGACCGAGTCGGGCGACGACGCCAGCTCCATGATGCGCTCGCGCAGCGCGCCAACGTCGGCGCGCTCATCGCCGCGGCCGGCGCCGTGGATCGTGACGTTCCACGTGTTCTCGGAGCGCGGCTCGACGTCGTACCCCTTAACGGGCGCGCCGGCGAACTCCTCACCACGCAGCATGTCGAGGACCCATCCGATCTTGGGCCCCACGACCTGGGTGGCGAAGCGCTCGCCCGTTTCGCCCCCCGAGGGCGGGTCGATCACCTGGGCGGGAAGGGTCGTGCCGTCGGGGCTCTCGAAGTAGAGCGGGCCTTCGCCGGGGACCCGAACGTCGACGAGCCCCGCCCGCGTCCACTGCGTGGGGTTGACGACCACCGTCGAGCCGGTGGGGGCGTCGACGACGGCACCCATGAGGCGGACGGCGTCACGGGCGATGCCGTCGGCGATCTGGCGGGCTTCGCGATAACGCACGAGCACTTGCTCGACGACTTCGTCGTGACTGCATGCACACGCGCTGTCGTGGGCGCTGTTGAGGACGAGGTTGCGCCACGCCACATCGAGGAGCCGGCCTGGGTATCCCTCGGGGCCGTGAACGAGCGCCGCGAGGGGTTCGGCGCGGCGCTCGAGCGAACGCTCCGCCGCCGCCGCCGCCTGATGGACGTCGACGCGGTTGGAGGCCACCCCCATGAGCACGTTGGATCGGGCGCCGGAGCGGAGCTCCCCCCGCCATGTCGGAAGGCCGTCGGTTGGCTGGCGGGCGATGTGGTCGGGGAGCGAGGTGACGCGGAACTCGTAGTCGCCCTGCGCCGCGTTGGCCGCGGCGACGACGTCGCCGAGCCAGGCCTGGGGGACTTGGTGGTCGGTGCCGTTCATCAGCAGCATGCCGTCGAGGCGCGCGGATCCGAGCTCGGTTTCGTAGTTGCGGGCGCGCTCGACGAGCAGATCGGGGTCCCGCGGGATGTCGCGTCCGTTCGAATAGGAGCCGTAGAGATATTCGGCGCGGACCTTGGAGCCGTCGGGGGCTTCCCACCAGAAGCCGGTCGAGAGGATCTCGTTGGGCACACCGCGCCATACCACGGCGTGCTCGAGGCCGGCCCGGGCGAGGATCTGGGGCATCTGCGCGACGTGCCCGAACATGTCGGGGAGGTACCCGACCTCCATGGCGCCGCCGAATTCGGCCGCCCGGCGCAAGCCCATCTGGAGGTTGCGAATCATGGTCTCGCCCGAGACCATGAACTCGTCCATGAGGATCATCCACGGACCGACCGAGAGGCGGCCCGAGGCCACGAGCCGGCGGAGGGTTTCCTCGGCCTCGGGTCGGACTTCGAGGTAGTCGTCGATGACGGCCATCTGGCCGTCGAGCAGGAAGTGGCGGTATCCCGGGTCGCGTTCGAGGAGGGGGAGGAACTCGTCGAGGAGGGCGACCAGCTTGAGCCGGTAGGTCTGGAACGGCTCGTACCACTCGCGATCCCAGTGGGTGTGGGGAACGATGGAGACGCGGGTCGCGGCCATCCCCGCAGGATACGTTCCCTGCATGTCCGTGACCCGCGTGGCCGTGTGCCAACTCGGCGGGCGCACCCTCGAGGAGGCGCCCGAGTCGCTCGACGCGTGTCGCGAGCTCGTGGCGGAAGCGGCGTCGATGGGTGCGCAGGTCGCCGTGCTGCCCGAGGGTGCGTACCCCGCGTACGTGCTCGGCTCGGCCGAGGCTGCCCGGGCGGTGCTGGCGGACGGTCCCGATCCGATCGATGCGTTTGGCGCCATGGCGGCGGCGCATGCCGTCACGTTGGTCGCGGGGATCGTCGTCGACGCACCGGTGGGGCTGCTCAACGCCGCGGTCACGTTCGGCCCCGACGGCCGCGTGCTGGCCCAGACGGCAAAGCGCTTCCTTTGGCACTTTGATCGCGAGTGGTTTGCGGCGGGCGACGATTCCCCGGTGGCCGAAACGGCGGTCGGCCGCGTCGGCGCGCTGGTGTGCGCCGACGCCCGGCTCCCGGAAATCGCCCGCACGCTCGCCGTGCGAGGCGCGGCACTGGTGTGCGACCCGACCGCATGGGTGACGTCGACGCCCGGGTCGCCGAGCAACATCCAACCGGAGTTCCTCGTGGCGGCGCGCTGCATCGAGAACGGCTTCGTGATGGCGTGCGCATCCAAGTGCGGGTTCGAGGGCCCGCACGTCGCGTACGCGGGTCGGTCGATGATCGTGGGGCCGGACGGGTCGGTGCTCGCGGAGGCTTCGGTCGACCGTGAGGAGGTCGTGGTGGCCGACGTCGATCTCTCGGGCCTCCCTCGGCCGCCCGTGGCCCGGGATCCGAGCGCGTACGGCGACCTGCTGTCGGCGTGGTCGGCTCTTCGCCCCTCGGCCGACCGCGTCCGTATCGCCGCGGCCAACGCCGCCGGCGTTCCCGTGCTCGACGCCGCCGACGTGTTCGTTTCGCCTGCGGGCGTCGACGTGGCCGGCGCCGTGCCCCGCGTCGCGGTCATCGACGAGATGCTCGCCCCCGAGCCGTCGAGGATCGCCGCGCTTCGCGGCGCCGAGGTGCTCGCCTTCGTCGGCGACGCGCCGCTCGCCGTGCTCCGCGCCCGCGCCGCCGAGAACCGGGTGTTCGTCGTCGCGTCGGGGTCGGTGACCGCGGTGATCGCGCCCTCTGGTGCCGTCGTCGCCGACGCTCCCTCCGACCGCCCGTTTGCGTGCGCGGCCGATTGCCTGCTCGCCGAAGCGGCGCACAAGGAGATGGCCCCCGGCACCGACGTCTTCGCCGACCGCCAACCCACCACGTATTGGGACTTGGCCCGCTGAGTGTGTGAGTGCTGGCCTCGGCATGCGAGGGTGGACACGCAACACCATGCGGTGTGCGATTTCGGGGGCGGTGCCCCTGCGATCCATGCTGACGGCGTGACCTACGTCGTGCTGAGCGGGTTGCCGGGGGCGGGCAAGTCGCAGATCGCGGCGCCGTTGGCCCGAGCGCTGGGCCTGGGGATCTTCGCCAAGGACCCGGTCAAAGAGACCCTCTGGGACTCGCTTCGGGGTGCGAACGATCTCGAGTGGAGCCGCCTCCTGGGCCAGGCCGCCAATAAGGTGGTGGTGAGTGTGGCTGCCGCGAACGCCGGCGGGGTGCTGGACAGCTTCTGGCGTCACGAATGGGCGGCGGACGCGCTCGGCAATCTTCCGGGACCGGTCATCGAAGTCTTCTGCGCGTGCCCGCTCGAAGAGGCCCGCCGCCGGTACACCGACCGCGTCCGTCACGCCGCGCACATGGACGCGCCGCGGGCCGACGACCCCGACCTGTGGGGCGACCTCCGCAATTC
>DATDOY010000004.1:0-22804 GCA_035293045.1 Acidimicrobiia bacterium | reverse complement strand
GCGGTGATGTCCTTGTCGGCGCCGAACCGGAGCACGTCGGCGATGGTGCGGTCGGGTTCGATCCGGAGGTTGTGGGCGACGTCGCCGAACTGAAGATCGAGGTCGACGAGGACCACGTCGCGCGGGGCCACCATGGCGAGTCCAACCGCGAGGTTGGTGGAGATGGTCGTCTTCCCCACGCCGCCCTTGGGACCGATCACCACCATCACCTCGCCCCGCGCACCCCCCTCGGGCTCGCCGAGGATGCGGGCCTTGCGGCGGTGGACGGTATCGAGCGCCCGCTCCATGGCGGAGCGGACCTCCTTGTCGTCGGCCGTCGGCGACACCACGTCGCGAACACCCGACCGCAGGGCGGTTTCCCACAGGCGGGGGGTGGGCTCCGCCACGAGCAGGATGCAGATCTCGGGGTGCTCTCGGTCGAAGCATTCGGCGAGACGCGCCCACTCGTCGAACGACAGCCCGGGTCCGATGGCGACGAGATCGGGAGACGCCGCCGCGATGGCGTCGACGGTCTCGGTGGGATCGATCGCGTCGAGCCCGCTCTCCCACCGCGTCAGCTCGCCATCGAGCTCGCCTGCGAAGGCGTCACGAACGCGGCTCTCGAACTCGGGGCTGCGACAGGCGAGGATGATGAGGCTCATCGGTAGATCGCCCCCCTCGTCTGCACCTGGGTGCCCTCTTCCGAGGCGGTCTCGGGCTCGAAGGCAAGCCAGATCGTCCCGTGCTCCGCGGCGAAGACCACTCGCTCCACCGATCCGGCGTCGAGCGCCAGCGTGACGAGCATGTTCTCGCTCGGCGCAGCGGCGGTCGCGCCGGCCTCGCCCTCCTCTTCCCCGCCCAGGGCCCCAGGTGCTTCAAAGACACGGGTCGTCTGGACGTTGGTGACGAGCACCTTGTGGAGGATCAGGTGGGTGGAGTTCGGCGTCTTTCCGCCCTGGGGCACCACCACGCCGTCGACCTCTGCCGGCGCCGAGGAATCGAACGGCTCGAACGACGCCAGCACACCCACGGTGCTGCCGGGACGGATCACACCACCGACCGCCCGCTCGGGCTCGAGCGAGATCGTGACCTCGAGCAGGTCGTCGGGAGCGTCCACCTGGCCGCCGGTGCGCCCGAACTCCGCGGCGGTGATCAGCCGTTGCGCCGTGACCTGCTCTCCAGGGAGGAGGTCGACGCTCGCGACCTGGCCGGGGACGTCGCCCAGATCGGCCACAGCTCCGTCGGCACGAGTCTTGGCGGGTACACGCTCGCGGCGGACGTCACCCTTCATCTCGTCCACCGAGGTCCCCGCGTCGATGCGCTCCTTGACGACGAGCACGTCCACGAGGCGCTCGCCGGCCAGCGCTCGCTCCTCGGCGCCTTTCACGAACGCCACGAGTCCGGTGGCGCCGATCGACGCCAGCAGCACCGCGGCGATCGCGCCCCTGGCGCGACGGTTGCCCGGCTCTCGCGTCTTGGTGTTCTTGCGGCGGGGGAATTTCACGACGTGCTCCTTTGGTGCTCCGTTGAGATCGCCCGAATCACTGGCACTGGCTGGCCTCGAAGCGGCCGTCGACATCGCAGATGTGCACAACGCGCAGGCCGAAGTCGGTGCCGTTGTTGTGACAGCACTCCCCCGACCCGACGAGTTCCACGAACTTGAGGTCGAGGTAGCGGTTTTCTTCCGACCCCGTCGTCTTCCAGTCGTAGAGCTGGATGCCGACGAAGCCGACGACGTGGAACGTCGAATTCGACCCGCTCTCCTTCACCCGATCGAAGATGGGGATCGGGAAGCGCTCATAGCGAACCGCGGCAAGATCGCCGTTCAAGCTGTTGGAGATGGCGCCCGGCGACCCTCCGAGGTGACCCGGTCGCACCATTCCCGAATACCCGAACTGCACCCACTGCTTGGTGTCGTTGTTGTCGACGCCGCCGACGTTGTCGAGGTCGAGGACCGCCCAGTTGCCCGGCGCGCTCCCGCACTCGGTGCCGTCGTTGACGTACATCACCCGCACGACCGCCGATTCCCCGCTCGGGTTCCCCACCCACGACTGGAAGTTCGGATCGTCCTCGCAGAGTCCGAACGGCCGCAGACCGTTCATCCCCGACGGGAGGCCCCACGACGCGGTCGTGCTCGACTTCACCGCTCGATCAGGGACACCGATGAGGCTGGCAAAGGCGTAGTCGACGGGGGTCTCGGCGGTCACGGCGACGTAGCCGCTGTTCGGGCCGCTGAAGTACGGCGCACACGCGAGAACGGAGGCGTCAGGATCGTTGTCGCCGATATAGCCCGGCGCGGTCGCACAGCCGTCCCCCGCCAGCGCGTACTCGGACGCCGCCGCGAGCGCGCTGGCGTCCGTCGCGGTGATGATGTGACGACGGCTGCTCCACAAGTGGCCGAGGTCGACCGCAATGGCAGCCGACCCGAAGATCGCGACGACCGACACGCCGACCATCAGCGAGGCGATGCCCCGCTCGTCACGGAGGCGCCGCGCGCGGATCATTCGCATCGGAACTCTCCCTTGCCGTCCAACGTCACCGTCATCGGTCCGCCCGGCCAGAGCGGAATGTCGATCTCGTCCTCGACGGTGACGGCGACGGTGACCTTCTCGCCGGTGCGGAGGTTGCACGGCTGATCGCTTGACGGGGTCACGGCGATCTCGACGGGGTTGGGAAATGAGATCGGGTCGAGGGCCTCGGTGACCCGCTGTTTGATCTGCGAGGAGGTCGCGTAGGACTGCGACGCGACCCGAGCACCTTCGCGAGCCGCAGCGTGCAGCGCCTGGACGCGGTTGTAGGTGATCGAGAACTCCACGATTCCGACCAGCAACAGGACGAGGATCGGGAGCACGAAGGCGAGTTCGACGGCAACCGCCCCGTCTTCCGACCGGGGGGTTCTATGACGCAGGGAGCGCATCGCGGGGCGATGGGGTAGGGCGGAGGGCGCTCGACCGGGAGGCCCCTGAGGACCTCCCGGTCGCTTTCCCTGCTCGCCTAGCCCGAGGGCTAGAGCGACCCGCCGATGAAGTTGAACAGCGCGGCGAGCTGGTCGCCAAGGAACGCTGCGCCAACTGCCATCACGACGGCAATCAGTGCGGCGAGAAGGCCGTACTCGACGGCGGTGGCACCCGTCTCGTCCGTGCGAACCCTCTCGATGATCCAGGTCACGAGTCCCTGCATGCGGACCCTCCTCTTGCTGTGCGGTGAGTTCTTCACCGCTCGGTTCGTGGCGGGGGGAAGCACCACTCAGGTGACTGATCTCGCGGGACGGCCTGAATGCACGCGGGCGCGAACGAATCGCGCCACTTATGCAGGAAGTCCGCCGCTGCAGCTCCACGCCGCCGCGCTCAGGGACGCGGCGAGTACGAGCGCGGACTCAGGGACGTGCGATGCCTCGCACCATGTGCATCCGAACGACCGTCCCGCTCGGCAGGACGCGCAGCTGGACGAGATCACACAGCTGGTTCGCCAACCACACCCCGCGCCCCTCGAGGCGATCGCTCGACGGGCGGACGCGCCCGATCAGCGGGTCGGTGACGATGCCAGGATCGCGAATCTCACAAACGATGCGGTCGGGCTCGGACCACACACGGAGACGCCCCTCGCCGCCTCCGTGCAGAAGGCTGTTGCTCGCCACCTCGTTGACGGCGACGACGAGATCGCGGGTCCGGTCGTCGGACAGGCCCCCGCGTTCGGCCTCGCGTGCCACGACCCTCCGAACCTCGTCCAGCGGACCCACACGGAAGGCGAGATCGAGCGCATCGGCCGGCGGCTCACTCAAGGAGGCAGCGAACAGCGACATGTCCTTGACCGGCGCGTACCACGGGCTCTCGATGCGCGAGGACCGTTCCATGACGAAGGGGTGGCTCCGAAACGCCTCGTCGATGACGGACGCGGGGAGGACGCTGGCGTCGTAGGGGCACAACAGCCACAAGGCCGCCGCGTCGGCAAGGGCGAGGTTGAGCAGGGATTCGTGCTGTTGGCACTCGACGAGCTCGTCCGGTCCGCGCCACGGTCCGATGGGCTCACCGATCCCCCGAACCGCCCGGTTGGGATGCGCGGCGACGAAATCACGCCACGCGGGGATGAGGCGGGCGGGGTTGTGACCCACCTCGGCCATGTCGGCAAACGCCACGGCGTCGCGCTCACCGTCGAGGGCGTCGCGGAGCGCCTCGACCTTGGGCTGGTCCACGACCACGAGCGTGGGTTCGCCCGCCTCGATCGCCGCACGGAGGAACGGCACCGTTTCGCGCACGAAGCCCGCGTCGCCCGAATACACGAGGGCCTCGTGTCGGTAGCCCAGCTTCACTCTTGGTCACTCCAGCTCGGCGGAATGCGCGTGCCGGGGTCTCGACGGCCTCGTCAGCGTGCGCCGTCTGGGACCACGTTCGGGAGCGTCATTCCCGCATTCGTCGTGGAAGAAACCACCAAATCTGGCTCCCTCGCCGACCAGCGGCGCGTCGACGGGGAGGAAACCTACGCGTCGTCGAGCGGCAGCGCGGCGAGCCGTTCCATCAGCTCGGTCTTCTCGGCTTCGAACGCCAGGAAATTGATCTCCTCGGCGTCGTAGCGTGCGTGCAACTCCTCGATGCGCTTCAGGAGATCGGCCGACGTGTCACTCGACACCCGCACGGCCGGCGTACCGGACACGTCGTCGTCATCGAAGCCTTCCGGGTCGCCCTCGGATCGATCCTGTCGCCGCGCCCGCTTGGCCGCAGCTTTGGCCTTCTTGGCCCGCTCGCGCTCCAACTTCCCGAAGGTGGTCTGCCGAGTACCCATTGCGATCTCCCGAGATGTCGTGATCACCGACGCGACGAAGCCGCCGGGATGGCGGCTTCGTCGGACCGGCGGAATTGGGCCCTACCCGATGAGGCTGGGGCCTCCTTAGACAGGGCGTACGTTCTGCGCCTCTTCGCCCTTCCGACCTTGGGCCACGTCGAACTCGACGCGCTGACCCTCCTCGAGGGACTTGTAGCCGTCTCCTTGAATGCTCGAGTAGTGGACGAACACGTCGTCACCCTCTTCGCGCGAAATGAACCCGTAGCCCTTCTGGGCGTTGAAAAACTTCACTGTTCCTGTCGCCAACGAACTTCTCTCTTCGTGCAAGAGGGCGCCCGAGCGGCGCCCTCGTCGCCTACAGGGTAGATGCTGCACGCCTGTCGGTCACGTCGGCGCTCGCGGTTTGCCCAACGTGGACAATTCGACCAGGGATTCTGGGGGAGGTCTCCTAGGCTGCGGTCCCATGAAGGCCCTCGTCTTCGGCGTCGACACCGAGCCCTGGAATCCGCCCGACGGGGTGACCGCGCTCACCCGCAACCTTGCCGTCACCCCCGTGGCGCTCCGAGAAATCCCTGACGCCCGACCGCTTCGGCCCGACTGGATCGTGACGCGGCCGCTCCTGACGGGGATCTGCGGATCCGACTCCAAACAGATCCTGCTCGACTTCGGCGCGGGCGACGAAGACAACGCCATGAGCGGGTTCTGCTCGTTCCCTCAGGTCATGGGCCACGAGGTGGTCGCCGAGGTGGTCGAGCTCGGGCCTGAGGCCGACGGCTTCGACGTGGGCCAGCGCGTCGTGCTCAACCCCTGGCTCTCGTGTCGCCCCCGCGGGATCGAGCCGCTGTGCCCGCCGTGCGAAGCCGGCGACCTCAGCCTGTGCTGGAACTTCACCACGGGCGACATCAGCCCGGGAATCCACACGGGCGTGTCGAGCGATGCGACGGGGGGCTACGCCGAGTTGATGCCCGCCCACTCCACGATGCTGTTCGGCGTGCCCGACTCCATCCCCGACGACCAGGCCATCTTCGCCGATCCGTTCGCCGTCTCGCTCCACAGCATCACGCGCCATCCGCCGCCTCCGGGCGGCCGCGCACTCGTGTGGGGCGCGGGGTCACTCGGGTCGTGCGCCGTCGCCATCCTTCGGGCGCTCTATCCCGACGTCGAGGTCGGCGTGGTGGCGCGGTTCGACGCGCAGGCAGCCTTCGTCGAGAAGCTGGGCGCCCACAAGGTCGTCCGTCTCGCCGAACGCGAAGCAATGCTGACCGAGCTCGCCGAATGGTCGGGGGGCGTGCTGCGGCCGACGATGGAGGGACTCCCGGGCTTGCCGATGTGCCACCCCGGCGGCATCGACGTCGCCTACGACACCGTCGGCAAGCCGGAGACGTTCGAGATCGAAGTGCGAGTGCTCAAAGCTCGGGGCACGGTGGTCAAGAGCGGCGTCCACGCCCCGGGCCGCTGGGAGTGGAGTCCGCTCTACTTCAAGGAGATCAACTGGGTCGGGTCCAACGCCTTCGGCATCGAGGAGGTGGAGGGCTCGCGCAAGCACGGCATCGTCCACTACCTCGATCTCGTCAGGGAAGGGCGCATCGACCTCACCGGCATGCTCACGCACACCTTTGCGCTGTCGCAATGGCACGACGCCTTCATGACCATCGCCGAGCAGGAGCACACCGGCGCCATCAAGGTCGCCATCGACCCACAGCGTTGACGGGCTCAGACGCTGGTGGGGTCCCGCGAGTCGGGTGCCGCCGCGCCGATGGCGTCGAGGGTGTACGCCGTCATCGACAGCGACCCAAACGTGTACCCGTCAACCAGCACGTCGGTGGCGCGGCCAGCGGCGTCGGCCAGGCCCGCCACGTAGAGGAGGGGGATGAAGTGGTCGGGCGTGGGGACGGCGGCACGAAAGTCGGAGTGAGCTGAGAGCGCGGCGACGTCGCCCGGCGAATCGGTCATCACGGCGCGGGCGGCGTCGTCGAAGCGATGGGCCCAGTCGAACCCCTCGCCCTCCAGCCGCCAATCGATGCCGGGGAGGTTGTGGACCACGTTGCCGCTCCCGATGATGAGCACCCCTCGATCGCGCAGCGGAGCGAGCCGGGCACCGAGGTCGAGGTGATAGTCGAGCGGCTCGAGGGCGTTGATGGAAAGCTGCACGACGGGCACGTCGCCGGCGGGGAAGGCGTGCACCAGCACGGACCACGTGCCGTGATCGATGCCCCAACTGTCGTGATCCAAGCCGACCCAAACCGGCTTGGTGACCTCTGCCACCTCCTCGGCCAGCTCGGGCAATCCGGGTGCGGGGTACTCGACCGCGAACAACTCGTCGGGAAAGCCATAGAAGTCGTGGATGGTGCGGGGGCGCGCCATGGCGGTCACGGCGGTGGCGTTGATGTACCAGTGCGCGGAGATGACGAGGATGGCCCGGGGGCGCGGGATCGACGAACCGAACGCCCGCCACGCCGCGGTGTAGCGATTCACCTCGAGGGCATTCATCGGACTGCCGTGGCCGATGAACGCCGCCGGCGTCGGGGCGGCGGATTCCGTCATCGCTTCAATACCTAGCACTCAATCGGTCGCCGGTCGCCCGCGTCGGCATGGCCCGAACGGCGGCGCGTCACCCTCGTCGTGCCAGCTTCCGCATCATGTTGTCGGCCAGCCGCGGCGCTGCTCCGGGCTTGGACCACGGGCAGACGGCGAGGCAGACGGCGCAGCCATGCGTCGCCGCGAAGTACGGAAGGCAGGCATCGAAGTCCACGTACCACTTCGTGACGCCGCGAACCAGGACCTTGTCCGGCCCGATGGCGCCCGGCGGGCACGCGTCGGTGCAGACGCGGCACCCAGCGCAGAACTCGTCGGCGCCGAACGCGTCCTCCCCGTCCGCTACGAGCGGCAGATCCGTGACCACGCACGCGAGACGGAACGAGGAACCCAACTGCCGGTTGATGATCGACCCGTGCTTGCCGAGCTCACCGAATCCGGCGGCGAGGGCGTGCGGGAGCATTTGGAGAGGGCCGGCTTCCGGACCACCGTGACCTTCCGCCTCATACCCCTGACCACGGATCCAGTCGGCCAGATCTCGCGCTGCGTACGTTCCACGCGCGTATTGGGCCAGCACTTCGACCGCTGCTGTGTAGGCAGGCGCGGTGGCGAGGTTCGCGTGGTCCATCTCCACCCCGAGGACCACGATCCAGGGATGGTCCACCTCGTGCCCCGCGAACACCCAGTCCGGGTTCACGCGCGTGACGCCGACAAGCTCGACCGGATGAGGACTCCCCTCGAGAGCGAAATCCTTGATCCGCCCTGTCCACGCGGTCGGCGAATCGATGGCCTTCTCCGGCGCGACGGGAACTGGCTCCCGCCACTCCTTGATCGCCGCCGCCATCACCTCCGGCTGTTCGATCGCGCGGGTGACCATGTACTCCTGCAACGCGCCATGGGCGATCGTCGCGGGATCGGTCCACATCACCTCGACGGGTTGCCGAACCCGCGATTCGCCCAGTCCATTGAGCCTGTTCCCGTCGACGTCGGGCATGAGCGCCACGACGTCTGGCGGCGCGAGCTGCCGAGGCGTACGCCGCTCCATCCGCCGCTCCGTCACGAGAGGTGCTCCCCCCGTCCGCTGCGTCGCCGGGCGACATAGAGGCTCCGCTGCAGCAGGCCGGCTCGGACGGCGGACAACTGCACGCGCGCGTCGTGCTGGCGTTGCTCGAAGGCGCCGGGCCCCTGGGCGGCCGCGAGCGCGTCGGCGTTCGCGTCGCTCTCGACCCGCCACGCCGTCGCGGTCTCTTCAAATTCGCGCGTGAGGGGCAGTTCCTCCACCTCCGCGAAGCCGGCCGAGCGGAGCAGCCGTGGGTAGTCGCTGCGGGTCGCGACCGCCCGCGGCCCCGAGCGACGCGCCCGACGCCGCTCCGCCGGCGACAGTCCTGGCGTGATGAAGATGGTCGTGAACGCCATGCGCCCCCCGGGCCGGAGAAGTGTGTTCAGGGCTCGCAACACGGCGAGCTTGGCGCGCAGTCAGCAGATGACATCGGAATGAACGATCGCGTCGAACGCCCGGGGGCGGAACGGCTGGGTCCTTCCGCTGGCAACCACCATCGAAGCTCGACCGTCCATCCCCTCCGCCGATGCACGGGCGCCGGCGATCTGGAGCCCCTCCATGGGCAGGTCGGTGCCGACGACGTCACATCCCGAGACGGCGGCGAGATACAGGCCCGGCCATCCGCGCCCGGTGCCGACGTCGAGGAGGGAGATGCCGGGGCCGAGGGACAATCGTCGGGCGATCTCGTCGGCCTGCGCCCGCGTCGTGAAGCCGTTGGCGCCCCATGCATCACCGATGACCCGGCGCTCGATGTCGTCGTTGAGGGCAGATCCCGGGATCGCATACCGCTCGCCGAAGGCCGTTCGTACTTCGCGTTCATCCCGCGATGTCACAGCCGGGAGGTTAGAACTCGGAGCCGCTCCCCGCTCGGGCTAGCGGGTCTCGTACGCGTCGAGGTTCGGGCTGCGCATCTCCTCACGGAACCGGTCGAACGACCACGGCCAGGTGGCGGGCACCCCGCGGTCATCGAGATACCAACTCCGGCAGCCGGTGACCCAGATGGACCCACTGGTGGCATCGACGCGGGCAGCCTCGAACGCTTCCATGGCGTCGTGGGTAACGCAGATCTCGCGCGCTTCTCCCGTGCGCAGCCGGTCGACCAGTTGCATGATGTAGGCGAACTGCAACTCGGCAACCTCGATCAACGAGAAGTTGCCCACCGGTCCGTTCGGCCCGTTGAGCATGTAGAAGTTGGGGAAATCCGGGATCGAGATCGACAGGTAGGCGCTCGGTCGCTTCGCCCACGCCGCTTCGAGGGTCTGCCCGTCGCGCCCGGTGACGGCCATCGGCCGCATGAAGGCGTCGGCCTTGAAGCCGGTCGCGAGCACGAGGACGTCGAGTTCGTGCAGCTCGCCGTCGACCGTCCGCACGCCGGCGGCCTCGATGCGATCGATCTTCTCGGTGACGAGTTCGGCGTTGGGGCGCTGGATGGCGTCATAGAAGTCAGACGACATGATCAAGCGCTTGCACGCGGCTCGGTAGTCGGGACGGAGGCGCTCTCGTAGCTCGGGGTCGCGCACGTTGTCCTCGAGATTCGACAGACACGCCTGCTCGATCATCTTGATCTCCGGCGAGTCGGAGTCGACCACCGCATTGGCGAAGACGCCGAACATCTGCGACAGGGTGTCGTGCAGCCTTCGTAGCTCGCTCGGATCGGAGACGAACGCGGCGCGCTCCTCCTCGGAATACTCAGGGTTCTCCTGCGGGAAAATCCACTGGGCCGTGCGCTGGAACAGCGTGAGCCGGTCGACCCGATCGACGAGCGCCGAGACCATCTGGATGGCCGTCGATCCCGTCCCGACGATCCCAACGCGAGCGCCGTCGATGGCCACGGAGTGATCCCACCGCGCGCTGTGGAACAGCGCGCCCCCGAAGTCGTCCATTCCTTCGAGGTCAGGCATCTTCGGATGATGGAGGACGCCGGTGGCGGCGATCACGACGTCGACCACGTCGCGATGACCGGCGGCGGTCTCGAGGTGCCAGCGACCGTCGACGAACTCGCAGCGCACGACCTCGTCACCGAAGCGGATGGTCCGCACGATGTCGTGGTCGCGCGCCACCCGCTCGAGGTAGGCCTGGATCTCCTCACCCGGTGAGAAGCGGTGGCTCCAGTCGGGCGTGAGCGCAAACGAATACGAGTAGAGGTGGGACGGCACGTCGCACGCCAGGCCGGGGTAGGTGTTCTCACGCCAGGTCCCCCCCACCCGTTCGGCCTTTTCGTACACCGTGAAGTCCGTGAGTCCCGCCTCGGTGAGCTTGATGGCGCTGAGGATCCCCGCCATCCCCGCTCCGATCACGGCAAAGCGCAACGGTCGCTCAGCGTCCAACGTGGCGGCGTCAGCGGCGGATGAGACCTGGGTCGTCATGGTGCAAAGCTAGGCCGTCGGAGGCGACGCGCCCGACCCGTACCCCGTGGGGAGCGCCACGCGCCGCTCCGCGAACCGCACGCCGATCTCGCGCACGGTGAGGACGACAAAGAAGATGACGACGGCGACGAGCGCGATGCTCGCTCCGGCCGCCGTGCCTTCGTGGTAGCTCACCAGGAGCCCGACCACGACCGACGCCGCGCCGACCGCGGCCGACGTGGCCATCATCACCGGGACGCGACGAACGATGAGCGACGCCGTCGCCGGCGGCGCCACGAGCAGGGCGAAGACGAGCAACGTGCCCACGGCGCGAAATGACGACACGACGGCCACCGCCACGAGGACGAGAAGAACGGTGTGCGCGAACCGAGGAGCCAGTCCCAGCATCTCGGCCTTGTCGACGTTGAACGAGAGGACGAGGAACGACCGGTAGAAAGCCGCCACGCCGAGGAGCGCGACGAGCGCCGCCCCGGTGAGGATCCACAAGTCGCCGTCGTCGACGGCGAGGATGTTCCCGAAGAGGAAACCGGTGAGGTCGGTGGCGAACGATCCCTCCCTCGACACGATCACCACGCCAAGGGCGAGCATTCCGACGAACAGAAGCCCAATGCCGGTGTCCTCGGCCAGACGCGATCTCCGAGTTACCACGTTGATGCCGCCCACCATGACGGCGGCGCCGAGCATTCCGCCGAGCGTCACGTCGAAGCCGGCCACAAAGGCCAGCGCGATTCCCGGCAGAACGCCATGCGCGAGGGCGTCGCCAATGAAGCTCATGCCGCGAAGAACAACCCACGTCCCCACGAGCGAGGTTGTCACCGCCGCCAAGAGACCGGCGACGAGTGCCTGGCGCATGAACTCCGGTTCGAAGGGTTGGCTCAACCAATCCATACCTCAAGCCTTCCACTCATGGCGTCAGGGCAGCGGCGATGCGCTTCGCGTTCTCGCGCATCATCCCGACGTAGGTGCCCGCGACGGAACCAGGGTCGCCAAGGGATTCCGTGAAGAGCTCCACCACGACCACGTCGGCCCCTACTTCCCGACGGAGGGCGTCAGCCAACTCGTTGCCCTGAGTAGTCTCGCCGAAGATGGCCGAAACGCCGGAATCTCGAATGGTGTCGGCGAGGCTCGCGAGATCCCGAGCGCTCGGCTCCGCGAGCGTCGAGCCACCGGGGATCACCACGCCGATCACCTCGAAGTCGTATCGAGCCGCGAAGTAGCCGAAGACTTCATGGTTCGTCACGAGGCGTCGGCGCTCGGGAGGAATCGAGGCGAGCGCATCCCGGATCTCGGCGTCGAGTCCCTCAAGCTCCTCAGCGAACCGGGCGGCCCGGTCGCGCCACGCCCGGGCGGGCTCGACGCGATCGAGTTCGGCGGCAATCTCGCGCGCCGCGGTGGCCATCCGGATCGGATCGGTCCACACGTGAGGATCGGGCCCGCCGCCGCTCAGCTGGATCGGATCGAGCGCGGGCGCGACCTCGAGGACGCGGACGCCGTCTTCCGCGGCATCGGTGAGGACGTCGGCCAGGCTCGGCTCGAGGCCTAGGCCGTTGGCGACGACGAGGTCGGCGTCATGCACGGCGGCGATCTGTCGGGCCGAAGGCTCGAAGGCGTGCGGATCCACCGAACGCGGCATGAGTGTCTCGACGTCCGCCTCCACACCGACGACGTTCGTCACCACATCACCGAGGATCGCGTGCGTTACCACCACCCTGAGGCGGCCCGAGTCCTCGCGAGCGGAGTCACCGCAACCCGACGCCCCCACCGCGAGCACGACGGTGGTGGCGACGATTCGACGAGCGACATGCACCGGGGCGGCCTCTCTGCGATAATGGGAACGACTCTTATTCTCGGTCAGGATACGAACGATGCGAGCGATCCGCAATCCAACCGGGGACGCCGACGCGGTCGTCGGACGCGACGTCGTCGTCGCCTACGGCCGCACCGTCGTGATCGCGGCGTCCGACGTGACCATCCCCCGCGCTCGCCTGACGTCGGTGATCGGACCCAACGGTGCGGGAAAGTCGACGCTCCTCCACGCCGTCGCCGGCCTTGTCGAGCTCCGATCGGGTTCGCTCGCGGTCCTCGGTGCTCGCCCGGAGGCCGCACGCTCCCGCGTCGCGTACGTGTTCCAGACCGCGCGCGTGAACGACAACCTGCCGGTCACGGTGTCGGAGGTCGTAGGGATGGGGCGGTATGCATCCCTCGGCCCGTTCGGCCGCTTCCGGACAGCGGACCGCGCCGCCGTTGATCGCGCGATGGAGTCCCTGGGGATCCTCGATCTCCGACGCCACCACCTCCGCGAGCTGTCGGGTGGCCAGCGTCAGCGGGTCTTCGTCGCCCAAGGCCTCGCCCAGGACGCCGACGTTCTCCTTCTCGACGAGCCCCTGACCGGCCTCGACATTCCCTCCCACGAGCGGATCGACACCGTCCTCGAGGCGGAAGTGGCCCGGGGCGTCACGGTCGTGGTGACCACCCACGACCTCGATGAAGCGCGTCGCGCCGACCACGTCGTCGTGCTCGCTGGTCGCGTCGTGGCATCGGGCACTCCCGAGGTCTCATTGGACGACGCCGTCCTCGCCGAGGCGTACGGCGGCCATCTCCTCCACTTCGACGAAGGCCCGGGCGTCGTGCTCGACGACGCCGCGCACGGCCGGGGAACGCCGCATGACGCTCACTGATCGGGGTGGCGACCTGCACGGCGCGGCCGCGGCACGACTCGGTGACGACGGCCAGCGCTACACCCGCAATCGGCGCGCTCTCGTCGAGGTGCTCGCGGCGACAAGCCGCCCCTTGACGCTCCCCGAGATCCTCGAGCGCAGGCACGACGTCCCGCAGAGTTCCGCCTACCGGAACCTCGCCGTCCTCGAAGCCACCGGGGTCGTCCGTCGCGTGCTGAGCCAGGACGAGTTCTCGCGCTACGAACTCGCGGAGGAGTTCACCGACGACCACCACCACCACGTGATGTGCTCGCACTGCGGGCACATGGAGGACGTCGCGGTTCCCGACGAACTCGAGGCCGAGCTCGAGCGTGTCGCAGAAGACCTCGCGCGTCGGCTCGACTACTCGCTCGACCATCACCGGCTTGACGTGATCGGGACCTGCGCCGACTGCCGACGCCGATAGCGAGGATCAGGCCCCTCCTGTACCCGAGCCGTCTGGAGCGTTACCGAGCGCCGACGCCGGGAGGGTGCCGTCGATCACCGCACCCGCGACGTCCGCCAACCGGAGGTTTTGGTTTCGGGCGTGGCCGCGCAGCATCGCGAACGCGTCCTCCATGTCGACGGTTCGCCGTTCGGCCACCATTCCCTTGGCTTGTTCGATGACAATGCGGCTATTGAGCGCGTGGTTGAGCTGCTCACTGAGCACTTGGGCCTCGGTCGCCGCTCGGTGCTGGAGAATGGCGATGGTGGCGACGTCGGCAAGAGCCTGAGCGGCCGCGACGTCGTCCTCCGCCATTCCTCCGGCGCTGGTGTGGAAGAGGTTGAGGGCGCCGATCACGGTGCCCCTCAGGCGCATCGGCAGTGCGAGCGCAGAGCGAAAGCCGGCCGCAAGCGCGTGCGGCGCGAACCGTGGCCAGGGCCCGTCGAGAGTGAGGTCATCGTTCACGACGGCCTGGCCCGTTGCGAAGCAGTCCAGACACGGCCCCTCGTCTGCCTGCAGCTCAAACAACTCGAGCACGCGCATCGCCTCACTGGAGGACGCCATCACCCGCAGGTGTCCGTCCGTACCGACGAGCATGAGTCCGGCGGCACCGACGTCGAGGACCTCGACGCAGCGATCGGTGAGCCGCGTGAGCAATTCCACGACGTCGAAATCATCCACCAACGTATCGGCGAGCTCGACGAGCGCTCGAGCGAGCCGGGATTCTCTTGGCACCACGATCCAATCACCTCGCAGCCAGCGCCGGCGCCGCCTGCCGGTCACGGTCACCCGTGATATTACGGCCTCATTCGCCGGTCATCCCAACGCGCGCTGGTCGTAGCGGTCAACGCGGTCAACGCGGTCAACGCGGTCAACGCGGTCAGGGATCCCCCGCACCGCGGTCAGCGTCCATCCGCAGCCTCCTCGCCACCACCTCCTCGGCCACTTCGGCAAGGGAACGGTCATTGCCGAACGCATGCGCGCGCAGCCGGATCAGGGCCTGGCCGACGCTGATGTCGAGTTGTGCCGCGACCATGCCCGAGGCTTGGTGGACCACGAATTGAAAGTCGGCGCTTGCCTCGAGTGCGGCGGCCAAGTGTCCAGGAAGCGCGGTCGCTTGCAGGATGAGGACGGCCTGAGCGGCAACGTCGGCCATCACGAGGGCGTCGGCATGCTGGTTGTCGGTCATCGCGCCCGGGTGGTCCCGATACAGGTTGAGGGCGCCGAGGCGTACCGCACCCACCTGCAACGGGAAGCCGAACACGGCCCGAGCGCCCGCTTCCAAGGCGGGCCCCGTGAAGGCCAGCCAGCGGAGCTCGCCGCTCTCCCGAAGGTCAGGCGCCGCGACGGGACGGTCGGCGCGGTACGCGTCCATGCACGGACCCTCGCCGAGCGCATACTGCAACGCTTCGATGCGAGCACTCACGGCGTCGGTCGTGCAGACGGACCCTCGCCGAATGTCGCCCGACATCAGCATGATCCCCGCGCCCGTCATGCCGGTCGCTTCGGCACAAACCTCGCACAACCGCTTCGTCTCCGGGACCGGTCCGTCTCGATCGACCAGGAGCGAAAGAATCCGCATCCGTCGCTCGCCCGCCACAGGTCACGGGGCCTGGGCGTCCGGCACCTCAGTTGCGCGTTCGACGTCACGAGGCCGGACCGCTGGCACCCCGGTCACCTCCCCGGAATCGAAGACTTCCACCGACGGCTCCGTGGGGACCTCCGGAGTCGCTCCGTGCCGATCACTACGAGGTACGGCGACCCAGGACTCGAGCGCCTCGGCGAGCGAGGTAGGCGCGTCCGGGGAGACGTCAAACAGGTCAGAGAGCTCACACAAGTCGAAGATCCGCTTCGCCGACGTCGACGGAGATCGCAGCACGAGTGCTCGCTGGCGCTCCCGCAGGTATTCCCGAGTGCGGACGATGACCGAAACGGTCGCCGCGTCCATGAACTGGACTCCGCTGAGATCAACGACCACCTCGGTGGAATCGAACGCGATCGCCCGGGCCAGTGTGTCGGTGAGCGCACCGACGGTCGAGATGTCGTGCTCCCCTCGAACCCAGACGACAGCGCCGCTGTCGAGCGCGCCGGACCGCCGCGGAGAATGCGTCAAACGCGAAGACCCAAAAGTAATCATCAATGCTCCTGGCAACCATCGCTGTCAATGACGCGCTACCAGGGTCCGGAGCATCGCTCCCGGGTCAGCCGTAGTGGTGACCCAACACGTAAGGGTGTCTCTCGTGTCCCCTGGACCCTACCACACGGGTGTCGCGTCCCTATTGGGTGCATAACCGTCCGATCGCCACGTAAAGCGCGGCGTCTTCGCCAAAGCGCGCGAATCGACCGGTTCGGGCGTCCCTCAGTGCGTAGGTAAGCACCGTGCGGGGTACCCAGATCACGCTCGACCCCGCTCGAACACGGCGGTGCGTTGAGACTCTGGCGTTGCTCCGGACCTCGGTGGCGCCCCACCGAATTCCGGAGGCGCGCTGCAATGAGAACCCAGAGCGATTCACGGATCGATCAAGCCCTCCGCCTCCTCGTCGCCGACGGCTCGCCCGATCTTCACACCGTCACAACCCTCGACGGCCTGTACCGATTCGCGTCGGGCGGAAGTTTCGCCCTCTTCGGGTGGCGCCCCTCAGACCTCGTGGGACAGCACCACGCCAATTTCGTCCACCCCGACGACCTCGCCCTGGTCAACAACGGCCATCAGAAGGCGTCCCGAGACGGGACCACGACGGTGACCACACTGTGTCGATTCCGATGCAAGGACGCCACCTACCGGTGGACGGAAGTGCTGTCAAGACTCGTGGATCACGACGGTGAGCCCGTGGTGGTATCCGCCATCCGGGATGTCGGGGACCGCAGAAAGGCTCAACGCGACCTCGAGCGACAAGCGTCGACCGACCCGCTCACTGGCGTCGCGAACCGAACCGTGTTCATGGATCGCCTACGGCAGGCGCTGCGTCGACTCGACCGCCGCGACGGCCTCGTGGCGGTGCTCTTCTTGGACCTCGATCGCTTCAAGCTGATCAACGATTCGCTCGGTCACCGCCTCGGCGACGCCGTGCTCCTCCAAATGGCTGAGCGAATGCTCCGTGTACTCCGGCCCCAAGACACGCTCGCGCGGCTCGGAGGCGACGAGTTCGCCGTCGTGGTCGAGGACATGAGCCGGATCGAGGAAGCGAGCGCACTCGGTGAGCGGATCATCGAGGCGGGCCGCGTCCCGTTCGACGTCGCGGGCGAACAGTTCGTGTGCACGACCAGCGTTGGGATCGCGGTCACCAGTGACTCAGGACACGGCGCGGCGGATCTGCTGCAGGAAGCCGACCTCGCGCTCTATCGCGCCAAAGACCGCGGACGAGATCGGGCCGAGATGTTCGACGAAGACCTCCGCACGGTGGCCGTCGGGCGCCTCGCAACTGAACGGATGCTCCGCCGTGCCATCGCGGAGCACCGGCTTCGCGTTGCCTATCAGCCGATCGTGGACCTCGTCACTCGTGAAACCGTCGCCGCCGAGGCTCTCGTGCGGGTGTGGGACCCGGACCAGGACACCCTCATTGAAGCTGACTCGTTCATCGAGGTGGCCGAGGAAACGGGCCTGCTGTCGCAAATGGACGAATGGATGCTCAGTCAGGCGATCCAGCAAGCGGCGACCTGGCGTGGAACATTCGCCGGTACATCATTCGCCGACATCTCTGTCAATGTCACCGCTCGAGACCTCGCCGACTCCGGGTTCGCGCAGTCCCTCGTCGACGACCTCGCCGCCCACGACCTGCCGTCGGGCACGCTGCAAGTCGAGATCACCGAGCGAGTGCTCATGGAGGCATCCAACTCCGCGATCACCGGACTGAGGCTGTTGCATGACGCCGGCGTGCGGGTTGGACTCGACCATTTCGGCACGGGCTACTCGTCGCTCTCATACCTCCGCCTGTTTCCACTGGACTTCGTCAAGATCGACCGCTCGTTCGTGCAGAGATTGGGGAGCGCGTCGACAGAGCGGGCGATTGTCGCGTCGATCATTGATCTTTGCCACGCGCTGGGAATGAGCGTCGTCGCCGAGGGCGTCGAGACGCCATCCCAACTCGATCAGCTCATCGCCCTCGGCTGCGACCGGGCGCAGGGGTTCGCCTTCGGCGCTGCCGGCGACGCCGCACACATCGAGGGCCAGGTCGTGCGCGGGAGCAAGAACAGGGTCACCAGGATTGGAATCCGACCGCTGATCCCCATGCGGCCACGCTGGGTCCGCGCTGCGCCAGAGCTTCCCCGGGGCGCCGGGGCGAGGCTGCGCTAGAGGGGTCGACCAGGGTCGGCGCCGCCTGCTCTCACTTGGTCCGCCGCCTGTTCCTACGCGGCGTGGTTTCCGTGAAGAGATCGATGACCTCACCAATCGTTCTCTCTCGGATGATCGAATCCCGCAACGGAAGATGCGTCTGAATGCTGTAGCGGTTTCGACGGCCGTCCTTCTCCTTCACCACGTAGCCCGCCTCGCTGAGGTCAGCGACGATGCCGTAGGCGGTGCGCTCCGTGACGTCGAGGGCCGCGGCGAGATCCCGAAGACGCGCGCCAGGGTCATGGGCGATGAACAGCAACGCCCGGGCGTGGTTGGTGAGAAAGCTCCATTGCCTCATCCCGCCTTCAATGTTAGCAATCTGCTGGAAGGGCATTTCTGGTATCGAGGTGCCGAAGTTGAGTCGCGGGAGCCCCAACAACCCGCGTCCGCCATCCATCGCCCTGGCATGCTCAGGGTTCGACCGGCGAGCGCAGGGGTATGGTCACGTCACTGCGTTGGGAGCGCGCCACTCGGGCGGAGAAGGCATCCTCTCGGCTCGCGACGTAAACAGAAGGGGCGTCCTCGCATGGGGACTACCACGCCGGGCGGTGCGAGTCGAGCGCACGACCCCAACTCGGCTCGGGTGGAAACCTCACGTCATAGGGAGGAGACCACGCGGCGCCACGCTCCGACGAGACGGCGACGCACCCTTTCCGCGTTCATCGCCGTCTTCGGTCGCGGGCTGATCGCCGTTGGAGGGATCGCGGTCCTCTTCGCGGGATTCGAGGTTTGGGGAACCAACATCCTCGAGGCGAGGGCCCAGCATGCATTGCGGCGAGATTTCGCGGCCCAGGTTGAGGCCCCGAGGCCCCCGACCGCCAAGGAGTCGGGATCGCCACGCAGGGCGTCGCCTCGCGTGGCGATCCCGACTCCGGGCGAGGCGGTTGCTCGAATCCAAATCCCCTCGATTGGCGTCGACCGAATTGTGATTGAAGGCGTGGGCGTCGGTGAGCTCCGGCAAGGACCGGGCCACTACCCAGGCACCGCATTCCCGGGTGGCGTCGGCAATGTCGGCATCGCCGGGCACCGCACAACGTATGGCGCGCCGTTCAGTCGACTCGATGAGCTGGTGACTGGATCACCGATTGATCTCCAGACCGCAGAAGGCCTCTTTCACTATCGGGTCACGGGGATTCGCGTGGTCCCTCCCGGTCAAGTTGACGTGCTCGCGCCAACGTCGGCACCAACGCTCACGCTCACCACGTGTAACCCGAGGTTTTCCTCCCGCGAGCGTCTCGTCGTCACCGCAACGCTTCACGGCACGCCCCCAGCCGTCGTTCGTGACACCCGCCCTGCCGAAACGTCGGCCGGCGCCGACGTCCGCGCCGCACCGACGCGCCGCACCGACGACACCTCGACGTCGCCCGGTGCATTGGTCATCGCTGGGTTTCCCGCAGCCGCCGTGGCAACGGCCTGGTGGCTCGTTGTGCGCAGGTGGCGCAACTGGCCCGCACGCGTGGCGGGACTCCTTCCGTTCCTCGTGGCGTTGGTCCCGTTTTTCGTTGGTCTCGAGCGCGCACTCCCTGCGAACTTCTGAGTCAATCCGCGCGAGAGGTCCCCGTTCTCGAATTGGGCAGATTGCATCACTTGATCCTTACTCGTAGTTGTTTACCAGTATTTTTTTGCGGGTATTAGGTTTCCTGAAAGTGATTGGGAGACGACTGTCGTCCAGGCGGATCCGGTCCCAGGCACAAGAAGGGAACCCCTCAATGACCATCGCGAAGAAATATCGAGGACCATCGATGGCGATGGCCGCCATCGGCGTCGTCATCGTCGCCGTCGGGCTCGTATCGACCGGAGTTGGAGCCAGACAAGGCGGAGACCCACCAGGCAACAACGGGACGGTCAAGATCAACGACGTCGCGCTCACGGGTGGAGCTCAAGCCAACGACCCGCACGTGGGGTGCACGTTCAACGTCGCCTTCTTCAACTTCGACGCGAGTGCGTCGGCGTCGGTTTCCTTCGCCGCCCACCCGCCCACCGGAACAAGTGGGCTGCTCTCCGACAGCTTCGCTCTCGACGCTGATGGCGCCGACAGTTCGGTCGACGGGGTCCGTACGTACAACCTGGCGACTGCGCTCGTAGGCAACTTCGATCCGCACCCGAACCAGGGTTATCACGTCAAGCTGACGGTGAATGCGACTGGCTCCCAGGGTGCCGACGTCAAGCACAAGGTGTTCTGGGTTGAATGTGCCCAGCAGACCACGACCCTCAGTCCCACGACGACAACAACGGCAGCGACAACGCCGACCACCGTCGCCGCGCTGGGTCAGTCTGGAGCCAACCCCGCAGCGAGTAGCGCCCCTCAGGCCGCGGTGCAAGGCGTGGTCGTCAGCCCCGGCGTAGCGGAAGGTGAGCTTGCCAGAACGGGAATCAATCCTGTGCTCATCCTCGGGCTGGGGCTCGCGATGATGCTGCTCGGAGCCACGGTGCTCGGGACCCACCGTGGGCGCCTGCTCCTCCGTCGGACCTGATCACGACGATCTGACGGAACGCAGGATCACGACCACACGCCGACCGGGTACACGCCCGGTCGGCGTGTGCGTTCTCCAGCGGACCGCCGCCGCCGATTGCGGCCGACCTACGCCCCAGAACGGCCGTGGCAACGGTCGCGATCATCCCCTCGCGCAGGAGGCACCGAGTCGGCGCGCCGCATTCGACCACGCGGGATCGTCGGTGGCCGGCCAGTAGTCCCCGGTGTGGAGATCCTGCTCGTACGGCACAGGCGGTTCTTCGCCGCCGGCAATGCGGGCGATCGCAGCGAGGAACCGGGCGATGTCATCACCCGTGGTCGACAGACCCGCGCTCGCCCGGACCGCGCCGGGCATTGCCGTGCGATCCCCGTGCAGCACCGCGGTTCGGTACGCCGCGACCTCGGATGGGGTGAGGTCGAGGAGGCGCAGGAGGTACGGGTGGGCGCAAAAACAGCCGTGCCGAACTCCAATCGCGTGCTCGGCGCTGAGTCGCGCCGCGACGAGCGCGTGTGGCACACCGTCGACGACAAAGGCCGCTACCGGGAGCGCCTCCCCGCTGGAGATGCCGAGGACGGTGACGCCGTCGATTGCGCGGAGACCGCGGCGCAGTTGCTCGCCCATCGCATCGTCGTGCGCGACGATGCGATCCCATCCGATTCGCGAGAACTCGTCGATGGCCGCATGAAGGGCGACGGCGCCCAAGACATTGGGCGATCCGGCCTCCTCGCGTTCGGGCGGATCGGTCCACACGATCTCGTCGAGGTCGACCAGATCGACGGCTCCACCGCCCGCCAGGAACGGGTCGCCGTCGGCGAAGGTCTCCCGGGGGCCGACCAGCACACCGCCACCGAATGGTGCGTACATCTTGTGCCCGCTCCACGCGATGAAATCCGCGCTCGCCGGGAGTGGGCGGTGCGGTGCGAGCTGAGCGGCGTCGACAAGAACAGGGACGCCGCGCTCGTGGGCGGCAACGATGATCGTCTCCAGGGCCGGCATCCACCCCGTGACATTCGAGGCGCCGGTGATGGCGAGGAGCTTCGGGCGCGGCTGGCCTTCGAGCCCCGCGACGACGTCGTCAAGTCCGAATGTCCCGTCCCGATCGCACTCGACGTACCGCCTCTCGGCGATTCGCGCCCACGGAAGCAAGTTCGCGTGATGCTCGACGACCGTGGTCAGCACGACGTCGTCACGGTCGAGGCGGAGCCGGTAGGCGAGGTGATTGATCGCCTCGGTCGTGTTCCGGCAAATGATCGCGACGTCGCGCTCGTCAGACCGTCCGGCGAAGGACAGCGCCGCGGCGCGCGCCTCCTCGTACTGAGCCGTGGCGAGCTGCGACTTCCATCCTGCGCCCCGGTGGACGCTCGAATACCAGGGGAGAAACTCGGTGACGCGTTCCGCCACCGCGGGCAAGGCCGCCGTCGAAGCCGCGGCGTCGAGCGAGAGGTAGGTGCGTTCGGTCCCGTCGACGCACGGGACGGCGAGATCCTCGCCGACCAGGCTGACGCCGAGACCGTCCGTGGCCATGCGGTTCAGGGATGCGACGGGGCGGGTGGCGCGCCCTCGACGTCGAAGTACATCTCGTCGGCATAGCACCACCACCAGTCCTCGCCGGGTTCATACGAGCGAATGAGCGGGTGGTCGGGATGTTCGTGCCAATGCGCGGTGGCGTGGCGATTCGGCGAGTTGTCGCAGCACCCGACGTGTCCGCATCGCATGCACGTTCGAAGGTGGACCCATTGACCGCCCATCCTCAGGCAGTCCTCACAGCCGTCGCTCGATGGCGTGACATCCGTAGCGGCGTCGAGATGCGAGCACCCGCCGTCCATGCACCCCCCCTGTGTCGTGTTGGCCGCGGCCCCGATCAGTCGGCGAAGACGTCCCGGCTCAGTTGGACGAAGAACGAGTGATCATGCCCCTTGTTCGGATCCGATGCGTTGTACTTCGCGCCCGTCGTGCCGTCGGGCACCTGTTCCTCGGAGTAGATAGCGCCGACAGGGCAGACGTCCGGCTGGTAGCACGCGGTGCACGCCGTGCACTCCTCCGTGTTCACATACAGGATGCTGTCTCCGAAGATGGCGATCGATTCGGGGTTCGGCGCGTGGGTGTTCTCCACGATGCCGTTCCCAGCCTCTTCCTC
>DATDOY010000003.1:0-18555 GCA_035293045.1 Acidimicrobiia bacterium | reverse complement strand
GGTTCACCGGCGCCTCGTAACCCGGCACCAGCCGTTTGTAGGAGTTCGTGGTCGGCGCGGCGAAAGCGAGGATGGAGTGGGCATGCTGCAGCAGGCCGCCGATGTACCAGCGGGCCATGTCGGAGAGCCCCGCGTAGCCGGCCTCGTCGTAAAACAGGGCCTGCCCCTCCTTCCAGAGCGACTGGTGGGTGTGCATGCCCGAACCGTTGTCCTCGAACAGCGGCTTGGGCATGAACGTCACCGACTTGCCATGGCGCTTGGCGACGTTCTTCACGATGTACTTGTAGAGCATCACCTTGTCGGCCATGCGCAGCATGGTGTCGAAGCGCATGTCAATCTCGGCCTGACCGGCGGTGCCGACCTCGTGGTGGTGCACCTCGATCTCGATGCCGCACTGCTCCATCACCGCCACCATCTCGGAGCGAATGTCCTGTCCCTTGTCCATCGGCGGGACGGGGAAGTACCCCTCCTTGTGCCGCGGCTTGTAGCCGAGGTTGGGCGAGCCGTCGATCTCGGTCATCTCTCCCGATCGCCAGATGCCCTCTTCGGAGTCGACGAAGTGGTGGGCCGCGTTGGCGGTGTAGGAGAAGCTCACCTGGTCGAAGATGAAGAACTCCGCCTCGGGACCAAAGAAGGCGGTATCGGCGAGCCCGGTGCTCACTAGGTAGTCCTGCGCCTTCTTGGCGATGTAGCGCGGGTCCCGGGTGTAGGCCTCACCCGTGACCGGGTCCTGCACGAAGCAGTTGAGGTTGATCGTGGGGCGCGCCGTGAACGGGTCCATCACCGCGGTGTTGGGGTCGGGGATCAGGAGCATGTCGGACTCCTGGATCTCCTGGAACCCGCGGATCGACGACCCGTCGAAGCCGTATCCCTCCTCGAAGCCCTCGTCGGTGAGTTGATGGATTGGCATCGAGAAGTGCTGGTGCAGACCCGGGAGGTCGATGAACCTCAGGTCGACGAACTCAGCCTTCTGGTCGGACGCCAGCTTCAATACTTCGGCGGCGGTGCGATCCTGCACGTCTACCCCTCTTTCCTCATCGCTACTGGTGCGCGCAACCTACGCGGGCACCGGCCGATCTGCCACACCGGGCAGCCAATCTCTTCAAACCCAACGGCAGACTTTCAAGGCCCGGTTTCCCGCCGGTTGCCCCTATGTGAACGCTCTGTGAACCAGCCCCTCGGGTACTAGCGGGAAGGCGCCAGACGGCGAAAATGGCTCCATGGACTCGCAACTCGATTACGTGCTCAGGACCGTCGAGGAACGAGGTGTCCGCTTCATCCGCTTCTGGTTCACCGACGTCCAGGGGTTCCTGAAGGCGTTCGCCATCACGCCAGCCGAACTCGAGACGGCGCTCGAGGAGGGCATGACCTTCGACGGCAGCGCCATCGAGGGCTACACGCGGGTGCAAGAGGCCGACATGCTCGCCCATCCCGACCCCAACACCTTCGAACTGCTGCCATGGAAGGGCGACGACGCTCCCGTCGCTCGCATGTTCTGCGACGTCCGGCTCCCGTCGGGCGAGGCGTTCGACGGCGACCCGCGCTACGTCCTCAAGCGCAACCTCGACCGCGCCCGCGAGAAGGGGTTCACCTTCTTCGCCGGACCCGAGATGGAGTTCTTCTACCTGCGCTCCGCGCAGGACCCGGAGCCCCTCGATCACTCGACCTACTTCGACCTGACGCCGGCCGACATGACGTCGGAACTGCGAAGGAAGACGATCCTGACGCTCGAGTCGATGGGGATCCCCGTCGAGTACTCGCATCATGAGTTGGGTCCGAGTCAGCAGGAGATCGACCTCCGCTACACGGACGCGTTGACGATGGCCGACAACATCATGACCTTCCGGCTCGTGGTGCGTGAGGTCGCCAACGAGTTTGGCTGCCACGCCACCTTCATGCCGAAGCCGTTGAACGGAACGTTCGCCTCGGCGATGCACACGCACCTCTCGCTGTTCGAGGGAGACGTCAATGCCTTCCACGACCCCGGCGACGAACACGGGCTGTCGAAGGTCGGCAAGGGGTTCATCGCCGGCTTGTTGCACCACGCGCGAGAGATCACCGCCGTCACCAATCAGTGGGTCAACTCCTACAAGCGACTGGTGCCCGGCTTCGAGGCGCCCGTCTACGTGGGATGGGCGCGCAACAACCGCTCCGCGCTCGTGCGGGTGCCGATTCCCAAGAAAGGCAAGGAGAGCTCGACGCGCATCGAGTACCGGGCGCCCGACCCCGCCTGCAACCCCTACCTCGCCTTCTCCGTGATGCTCGCCGCCGGATTGAAGGGGGTGGAGGAGGGTTACGACCTGCCGCCGGAGGTGACGAACAACATCTGGGAGATGACGGACGCCGAGCGCTTGGCCGAGGGGATTTCGCAGCTGCCCGAGAGCCTCGCCGAGGCCATCGCCATCATGGAGGGTTCGGACCTGGTGGCCGACGCGCTCGGGGAACACCTCTTCGAGTACTTCATCCGCAACAAGCGGAGGGATTGGGACCAGTACAAGGCCTACGTCACCCCGTGGGAGCTTGACCGCTACCTCGAGGTGATGTGAAAGCATGGAGGCAGCCTTCATGGATCCTCTCTGCGTCTTCCCGGACCCTCCCCCGCCGCTCCTCGCGCAGACCCTCGACCTCGGGGGCTACTCGTGGAAGGCGGTGGGCAACGCCGCCATCGCGCTCCAACACGAGCCCGCCGACGGGTGGGGTGGCGCGGTGATCGCCTGCGAGGACGACCCCGAGGGGGCGTTCTCGATCGCCCGCTCGCTCCGGCGCCGCGACAACCCCGTCGAGCCCATCCTCGTCCTCGTGTCCGGCGGACAGCTCGCCGACCTCGAGATGCGAGAGGACCTCTTCGACGACTTCGCCCTCTCGCCGTTCCACCCCCACGAGGTGGAAGCCCGACTGCGCCACCTCTTCTACAAGTCGGGGCAGGGGGCGCGGCCCGAGATCGTCGAGTACGGGACCCTCGTCCTCAACCTCGAGACGTACCAGGCGGCCATCGCCGATCGCCCGCTCGACCTCACGTACATGGAGTACGAGCTCCTGAAGTTCTTCACGACCCATCCCGGGAAGGTGTTCACGCGCGAGACGCTGCTCTCTCGGGTCTGGGGATACGAGTACTACGGAGGCGCCCGTACCGTCGACGTCCACGTGCGACGGCTGCGGGCCAAGCTCGGCGAGGAGCACGCCGGCCTCATCCAGACGGTGCGTTCGGTCGGCTATCGCTTCGGTCAGTCGCGCTGGCAGGGTCACAAGGCCACGTAGTCGGCTACCAGATGGCGACGACCCCGGGCACCGCCTGCATCGTGGGGTCCTTGGTAACAACCGGCACTTGAAACGCCTGTGCCGTTGCCGCAATGAGCGCGTCGGCCGGATCGCGCAGATGCGACGTGAAGCCGACGGCGGAGATGGCGACGTCGAGATCGACGTCCACCAGGCGCGTGTTGGGAGACCGCAACGCGTTGCGAATCCAATCCGCGGCACCTTGGCGCGGCGTCATGCGACCTCGCTCCGCGAGCATGGCTACTTCCCACACGCTCATCGCCGAGACGAGCACCTCGTCAGCGGCGGCAAGCGCCCCGGCTGCTGGACCGGAGAGCTGCGAGGGATCGTCCCACCACCACACCCACGCGTGGGTGTCCAAGAGGATCACTGCAGCGCGTCCCATTCGACGTCGATCGGCGCGAGGAACTCCGCTTCCGTGCAGTGATAGGTGATGCTCCCAAGCATCTCGCCGCGCAGCCGCTCGACGAGGCTGTCGACGGACTCCACAGGGACGACCCGTGCCACGGGCTTCCCCCGCTTGGTCACGATCAACTCGACACCGGTCATGGCCACGTCGTCGAGCAACTTCAAGCAGGTTGCCTTGAACTCGCCGGCTGGCACGGTCCGTGCGGTCATGGTTGAAGTTTACCATGGTCACTTGTCCATGGTCATCCATGAGCCCGGATGGACCCGGAGCCGTCAGTCGGTGGGGTCGAGTGGAGCCTCGGCGATGGCGATCCGATCTTCGGCGATCAACGCAACGCCGTCGCCGTCGCCGTCGTATGCCAGGTCGGATGGATCGTCGTCGCCTTCCATCGCCTTCGGCGGATCCGTCACGTCATACACGAGCGGCTCGCTATCGGCGGAGGCGATCACCTGATGGCGCGCGCCGTCGTCGACATCGTCGGCGATGGGATGGCGGGTGCGGTCGGCCGATCGAGCGAGCGCGCCCGTGCCCCACGCGGTGTCACCGCCACCTTGATTGTCATCATCCTGATCCTCACCATCCTTGGCGCGAGGTCGACCGCGACCCTTGGGGGGACCTGCTTCGCCGCCGGGCACGTTCGGATAAGGGATGGGGACGGGGCCCGCCGGGGTCGGGGTCACCGCGACGTCGGGGAAAGCGCCGACCGGGGTTTCAAGCGTTGGAGCGCCACCCGCATCCGGGAGAGGGGGGCCGCTGATCGTCACGGAATCGTCGCCCGACTTGACGGTGACGTCCCCGCTGAGAAGGTCATCCGGACCGCCGATGGGATCAAGGGCGGCCGTTGTCCCGTCGGGCAACACGATCCGGCCGGCAGGAGCCGGCGGGGGTGGCGGATCATCGGAAGCCGCGGTTCCATCCTCGGTGCCGTCCGCGGCGTCGACCGCACCCGCGACGTCGCCGTCCGCGAGATTGTCCACGACATTCGATGCCGTCTCGCCCGCATCCCGCGCGGCCGCCTCTGCGTCTTCCTTCGACGGGGGTGTGGGTGGTGGGTTCACGCTGAAACCCATGAGGCACCTCCTGGTCGCCAAGACTGCAGAGCGAGGGTAGTCCTCCCGAGTACCGCCGCCGCCGGGCCGCGTACGCTGCACCCGTGCAGACGGCGCAGACGCCTGCGGAGGAATCTCTCGGTCACGGGGACGTCGACGACGCCCTCCGTATGGCGGAGTCCGCTCCTTCCGACGACCAGCGCGCGGCGCGGGTCGCAGCGGTGGCGCACGGAGCGCACGGACGCTGGCCCCAGGCCATCGAGCGCGCCCTCGCCGCTGACGACCCGCACTTGGCGAACCTCGCCGGCGCACTGAGCGGCGCGCCGGTCTCCGCACCCGCGTCGGTCGCCACCGATGCCGTCGGGGCCGCGGCGAGGGGCATGGCGTCGGCCGTGGCCGCGCTGCAGGCAGGCCGCGATCCCATTCCCGACGCCCTCGCGGCGGCGGCGCTGCTCGACGGCCGTGACGACGCCCAGATCTTCGAGAGCCCGCACGTCATGGTGTCGATGTGGGCCGCCGAGATGCTCGAAGCCAATGCGATGGCGCTCCGCACCGCCCGCCGCGGGGTTGAAGAGCAGCCCGGCGGTGCGCTCCTCGCGGGGCGCCACCACCTGGCGTTGGCGTGGGTCACGATCGTCGGGGGTACGTGGGACCAGACGCCTGAGGAGCGTGCGAACGGCAAGCCGGTTGCGGCCCGCGATGCCCTCCTCGCGGCCGCCATCGACGCGGCGGCCGCCCTCCGCGTTGGCGAAGTCGACGCGCTCGGCCGTCGTCTCGACGACGCGCTTTCCGCGCTCGACCGCTGCGGCGCCGACGCCGTGACCGTGAGTGCGGTGGCCGAGGTTGTGGCGGTTGCCGTTCGTCTCGACCGCTCCGACGACGTCCGCCGCGCTCGCGACGCCGCCGAGCGAATCCTCGACGCCCTCGGACGCCCGCCGCTGCTCGTGTGGGCCCTCGCATGGAGGCTCGTGCGGGCCGGGGGACTCCTCGGCGATGCGGTCGTGGTCGGCGAGGCCTGCAAGGCGATGGAGGAATCCGGCCCCCCGTCGGACAAGTCGGAGTGCCTCCTTCACGCCGCGCACACGTGGCTCGCCATCGCCGAGGGGAGCGTCGATCCGGAGGCCGTCTTCGCCGCGTCCCGCCGACTCGAGGACGCCGGCCTCCGCTGGGAGGCCGCGCTCTTGCTCGGCAGCGCGGGTGTGCGCACCGACGACCCCGCGGCAGCGCGGTCATTGCTCTCGAAGGCTCGCGAGATCCGACGAATACTGCCGGAGCTCCACGCCGCCCGCGGGGAGGTGGCGGGCAGCCTCCTCACGTTCCGCGAACGCGACGTCGCGGCGCTCGTCGTCGACGGCCTCACGCACAAGGAAATCGGCGCGCGTCTGCACGTCTCGGCGAAGACGGTTGAGCACCACGTCGCCCGCATCCGCCAGAAGCTCGGCGCGTCGACACGAGCGGAGATGCTCTCGGGCCTCCGGGAGATCCTGCCCTGAGTCTGAAGGGTGTGCGTATGGCGTCGCGCTATGCGCGACGCCATACGCACACCCTCACGAGAGGGCGGCGACGAGTCCTTCGCAGGTGCGGACGAGGACGCGACAGGCGTCGGCGGTTTCCTTCGAGCTGAACGGACTCTCGGCCTTCGCCTGCCACGAGGCCTGACGATCACGGGCCAACGCGAGAAGGTCGTCGCCGCCTCCGCCGCTTGCGCCGAGCCGCGCGCTGGGTGAGGAACCCTGCGCGCCGAGAAGACGCTCCGCTTCGGCCACCTCGTCCGCGTCGAAGCCGACGTCTCGGGTCCGGAGCGCGTTCAACAGACGCACCTCGGTGAACTCGTGGGCCCCCGCTTCAATGCGCTCGACCTGCGCGGCAAGTTCCTCGCCCCGGGGGTGCGGATGATCGCGGAACGCCGCTTCGAGCGCCAGCAGGCCGGCCCGGGCCTTCAGCACGTCGCGTCGCTCCGTGAACTGGGTGTTGAGGACGGCCCGCAGCTCCGGAAGACCGCTGGCGCCGACAAGGTGCTCCGCCAACTGCGGCGCGCTGGCTGCCACGCCATCGGACAGCAACTGCGTGGACAACCGGATTCCGAACAAGCCGAACCGGAGCAGGAGATGGTCGCGTTCCTCCGGCGTCAGGCCGATCCGTAGCCTCTCGGAGCGGAGCCGGTCCACCGACAAGAGAGCGGCGTTGCGATCTTCGGCCGGGAGGGCCGCGAGGATCCCTAGGGCCCGGAACTCCTCCTGGCGCAGCGTGGACCCGGCCTGCGCGAGCAGCCCCGCCACCGGGACGACGGTCTGGCAGAGCGCGCGCACGTTGGTGTCGCGGCGGTACCGCTCTGCGATCCGGCGTGCCGACTCCATCGCGTCGAGGCGGGCGACGCCGATCTCGTCGGCTCGGGACAGCACGCCGATGGCATTGACCGGGGTCGCCCGCGCCATGTCGTCGTCATGAAACGTCTCGAGGAAGCGGACGTCGCCGGCGTGGAGGTGGCGCATCAAGTAGAGCACGGCGTCGGCGGCCGTCGGCTGGTCGTCCTCGGGTGACAAGAACGCCTTCGCTCGAGCCGACACATCCATGCTGAGCGACTCGATGCCCGGCGTGTCGATCAGGGTGGTGTGGCGGAGCGCGGCCAGCGGCCACTGCACGATGAGCCGGTGAACCTTCGCCGCGTCGACGCCGTCGAGCGAGATCTCGATGGCGCCCGCGTCCCGCGTGTACTGCGTGGGTCGTGGGTCCTCGCCGACGGGCTCGACCATGACTTGATACGTCGGGCCGTCCTGGTACCAGGTCACGATGCGCGTGCACTCGCCGGCATCGGTGGGCGCCAACTCCTCGCCCAAGAGCGCGTTGAGCAGGGTCGACTTCCCCGCCTTGACCTTGCCCGCCAGCGCGACGCGCAAGGGCTCATCGAGACGCGACCGAGCCGCGTCGAGCGCCCTGGCCGCGGGAGATCCTTCGTAGGCCGCGATGGCGTCGGCCAGGGCGGCGCGGACCTGGTCGATGAGCGTCACGAGCCCGACCGCCCTGAAGCCGCTGGACCGCCGACGTCCTCCGCCTGCTGGCGGAGCCAGCGAATGCGCTCGAGCTCGGCGTCGACGTCACGAAGGCGCGCCTCGCGTCCGGATGCATCCTGCTGGGCCGCGGCCTGCGCGGCCGTCAGAGCGTCGTTCGTCGACCGCTGGAGCTCTTCCGCTCGGGCCTGGAAGGAGTCGCGAAGCCGACGCTGGACCCGACGCAGCGTGTCGCGGACGTCCTTGGAGATAGGGAAGTTCACATCGTCGATGTACGTCCTGACCGCTTGCTTGGCTTGCACGCGCCGCTGCGCCAGCTGGCGGTCCTTCTCCTCGCGCACCGACTTGCGGCCCACCAGAAGAGTCAAAACTCCCACCGCCGGGTTGAGCGCGGCAAGGCCGACCATCTGGCTCGCCATGCTGAACATCAGGAAGCCACCATAAGAACCGCGGAGGGCGCTGAACGTCTGCCCGAGCGCGCCCTGGCGCTTGAACTCGAGGTCGTCTCTCACGGCGGCGCCGGCGAGATATTCCTGACCCTGGTTCGCGAGGAGGTCGGCGAGGACGAGCTCCTCCTCGTCGCCGAAATGCTCGGCCACCTGCGTGGCGAGAGCCTCGATGCCCTCGTACATCTTCCGATAGGTCGCGGTGACCTCGGTGGCGACGGCCTGCTCGATCCACGGCTCGAACTCCGCCCAGATGTCGACCGGGTCGCCGTCGTCGATCATGTCCTCGGCGGTCTTTTGCACCGTTCGAATGCGCGCCCGCAGGTCGTGTTCCGTGTCGGCATTCAGATCCGCCGCGCCGTCGGCGAGCGTCGTCTGCCACCGGGCCGCCTTGCTCCGCAGCTCCTCGACGTTCTTCTTCGTCTGCTCGAGGCGATCGACCACCCGCGTCGAAGTCTCAGGATCGGTCAGGATCTCTCGCTCGCCGGCGAACTGCCCCTCGAGTTGGGAGGCGACGAACAGGATGTCGGTCGCCGCCCGACCCGCGGCGAGATCGTGGGCCCGGGTGAGGACCTGATCGCGGAGCATCGACACGAGCGCCGAGAACCCCGACTCGGCATTCAGCTCGGCGTCGTTGCCCTCGACGGCCACACGCCGCAGAGCGGCGGACAGCGGGAGCACGGGCACGTCGTACCCGCGATCCTCGAGGTGGCGTGCGTCGAGCTCGGTGATCTTGCGCCACTCTGGATACAGGTCGATCTTGCTGACGACGCACACGACGGTCGGACACAACTCCGCCGCCTGGGCGAGAAACGACAGCTCGGGCTCGGTGTACTCCTGCGACGCGTCGGAGACGAGAATCACGGCGTCGGCGCTGGGCAGGACGGCGGCCGTCATCCTCCCGTGCGCCGATCCGAGACCTGCCACCCCGGGCGTGTCGACGAGCGACAGTCCCGTTTCGAGGAGCTGGCGCGGGATGCGGATCTCGACGTACGCCACGCCCCTCACGTTGCTGGGGTTGCCGACTTCCGAGGCGTAGTCGGCCAGGCGGGTCACCGGCACCACCTCGGATCGCAGGGAATCGGCGCCGTCGGCGCCGTCGACCGGCTCGTAGTACACGACGGCCTCGACATCGGCGCCGTGACGGACGATCGTCGGGACCGACGTCGCCACGTCGTCGTCGACCGGGCATACCGGCGAGTTCAACAAGGCGTTGATGAGCGTGCTCTTGCCCTGTTTGAACTCACCGACGACGAGGACGCGGACGTCGGGGGCGTCGAGGCGCTCGCGTGTCGAGCGCAGCCGGTGCACCAAGTCCTCTCTTCCGTATGCGTTTGCGGCCTGAATCCCGAGGTCGACAAGACTCGCCGCCCGCGCAACCGGGTCCGACGGCTCGGCCCGTTCTTCGATGTCGCTCATGGGTTCAGGGGATCGAGCCAGTCGTCTTCTTCCTCGGGCCCCCCGGCCTCCTCGTCATCGACGGGTTCGACGCTCGCGGAGACGTCTGCCATCGGCCCTTGCTCCGGAAGCTCGACCGGATCGGCCAACGACCCCTCCTCCGCCCCGTCGTCCCGATCGGATTCGGCTTCGGCCGTGGCCGGCTCGGGTCCGTCGGCGGCGTCGGTACCCGATCCGAACCGGGGGGATTCCGCGTCCACTCCCTCGCGACCGTCACCGACGGCGGCGACAAGGTCGTCGAGGGGCAGTGACAGCGGCTCGACGCCGGCGACGTGGTCGAGCACCGCGTACGGGTCTGCGCCGAGATCGGGATCGGGAAGGTCGCCCGCGACGTCGGCCGCGAGGGCGTGCCGGGCAGCAGACAGCGCCTCGGCCAGGTCTTCGGGATCGAGGTCGCTCCAGCCGCGGTCAGCAAGGTAGGCCTCGCCGTCCGAGCCGTAGGCCATCCGGGCCTCGGGATCGCGAAGGAGGTCGTCGATCAGGGTGATCAGGGTGGTCTGGGCCATGGCGAGAGGGTATGGGTCAGGCATGTCGAGTGCCCGGCATGATGCCGGGCACTCGACAGACCGTGGGACGGTTGACCGGGCAAGGCCCGGGGCTAGCTACGGACCGTCGACGTCGGCCGGAGGCTCCGGCTCAGGGTCGGACTCCGGCTCCGCGGCGATCGTCGTGTCGTTGTCGTCGCCGACGTTGGCCACGGTCGTCGTGTTGATCGTCTCCTCGACGCTCGCGTCGGTGCTCTGATCCACCGTCTCGTTGGCGGTCTGGGTGCCCTGGCCGATGTTGATGTTGACATCGTCGCCGAACGCGGGGTCCTGACCACTCGAGCTCTCGCTGCTGCCACGAGCGAACCCGCCGCCGTCGAGCTGCGTGACGTCGGCGTTGCCTGCAGTCCCGCCGTCGCCAAAGTTGGTCACGACGTCGCCGCCGCCCTCTCCGAGGCCACGAGTGCCGCTGTAGCTGCCGCTGGAGGAGCCGCCTTGGTCGACGGCCACACCCTGGACGTTGCCCGCACCCGTTCCGACGACGCTGTTGGTCGCCCCGACGACGTTGCCGTCGCCCTGGACGTTGGTGACATCGCCCCCATCGGAATCGATGGTGGTGTTGCCGTCGCCGAGGATCGCGCCATCGGCCTCGTCCGCGATGATTCCGGTGTTGGTGCCCGTGTTGACCTGCGAGTTCTGGATGTCGGCACCTGCGGCCACCGCTCCGTCACCCGACGCCGTCACGTTGGTCGTGTCCTGGTCGAAGGTCTGGTTCACGTCGCCGGCGGCGACGATGACCTGGTTCACCGAGTTGTCGGTGAAGTTGTTCACTTGATCCAAGTCAACCTGCGTGATCTGGGTGATGTAGTTGATCTCCGTGGAAACAGCCTGGAGGCTGGGCGGCACCGCGGCCGCCGGGGCCGGATCGGGGCTGCCGTACTTGCCGGCGTCGACCTTCTCGGCGCCCTGGGCCGCCTGCGAGGGTCCGCCGTTGGTGTATCCACCGACGCCCTGGGTCGAGCTCAAGTAGGCGTTGGCGCGCGCCTGCGCCTCACCCGGGAGACCAGGGGCAAGCTGAGCGACCGCCTGGTTGATCTCCACCGGTGAGCACGACGCGAGCCCATGGCGCTCGAGTGAGCCGGCCGGGTCGTTGTTGTATTCCTTGACGGCGGCTTCGTCGCCGAGGAACAGGGACTGGAGAAACTCGAGTGCTTGCTGTGTGATCGCCATTGCGTGTGGTCCTTCCTGGATCGTTGTGCGCTCCGAATTTCGGGCTACTGGGCACGGTACGGGCGCACCGCGCCGACCACATCGGGGATATCCCCCCCTTCCGCCCGCCGTGTGGGGTTCGCCTCGCCCACGTGGTCGCGAACGCTCGTCGCTAGTATCCCAAGACCGGAGCGGTTCTGCACGGGCGAACCCGAAACCAAAGGGAGTATTGGGTGGGTTACCAGCTCGGGGTCGATCTGGGAACGACCTACACGGCCGCTGCCGTACACCGCGACGGACGGGTCGAGATTGTCACATTGGGCAATCGCGCCGCGTCCATTCCCTCCGCCGTCTTCCTCCGAGAGGACGAACAGATCCTCACGGGGGACGCCGCCAACCGACGGGGCGTCACCGAGCCCGACCGCGTCGCGCGGGAATTCAAGCGGCGGATCGGCGACCCGACGCCGCTCCTCCTGGGCGGGACGCCGTACTCAGCGGAGACGCTCCTGGGGAAGCTCCTGCGCTGGACGGTCGACGCCGTCGCGGAACTCGAGGGAGGGAGGCCCGATCACATCACGGTCTGCCACCCGGCGAACTGGGGGCCCTACAAAAAGGACCTTCTCGCCCAGGCCCTGCGCATTTCCGAACTCGACGACGTCGCGAGCACCATCACCGAACCCGAGGCGGCCGCCATCTACTACGCCTCCAATGCCCGGGTAGAGCCCGGTTCCGTGATCGCCGTCTATGACCTCGGTGGCGGAACGTTCGACGCCGCCGTGCTTCAAAAGACGGACGCCGGCTGGGAAATCCTGGGTACGCCCGAAGGAATCGAACGCCTCGGCGGCGTCGATTTCGACGAGGCGGTGTTCGCCCACGTTCGGCGGTCGCTCGAGGGCCAGCTCGAACAGCTCGACCCCAAGGAGCCCGCGGCGATGGCCGGGATGGCCCGATTGCGTCAGGACACGATCGAGGCCAAAGAGGCGCTCTCCAACGACTCGGATGTCTCGATCCCCGTCATGTTGCCCAACATCTCCACGGAAGTGCGCCTCACGCGCACCGAGTTCGAAGCGATGATCCGCCCGACGTTGCAGGAGACCATCAGCGCGCTGCGGCGGGCGCTCGCCTCGGCCAACGTCGAGCCTGCTGACATCTCCGCCGTGCTCCTCGTCGGCGGATCGTCACGGATTCCGCTCGTCACCCAGCTCGTCGGCGGTGAGCTCGGCCGACCCGTGGCGGTGGACGCCCATCCGAAGCACTCGATCGCGCTCGGGGCCGCCATTCAGGCGAGCCGCGGGGCGACGGCGACGGCCGTGACGCCCGCGCCCGAGACCGTCGACCTTCGACCCGGCGTCGAGACCGAGGAACCCGCTGCCGGGAGTCCCTTCCCACCGCCTCCTCCCCCACCCCTCGACACCCCAGCACTCACACCGAACGACGACGCGAGCGCGTCCTCCGCGCCGCCCCCACCCCCACCCCCGGTCGGATCCGATGCGGGGGCCGGCGCGCCAACGCCTGCGCGGTCCGCGTCGTCGCCGTCGAAGAAGCGCGGAGCGCCGCTCCCCCTCATCGGAGCGGTCGCGGGGTTGGTCGCTCTCATCGTCGTCGGCATCCTCGTGTTGGGCGGAGGCGACGACGGACCCGGCGAGAGCGCCACGGCGACGACGTCGCGTGACGGCGCGTCCACGAGCCCCGACACCGAAGGCGACGACACTCCCACGACGGACAAGTCGGCCGGAGGTGGTGGCTCAGGGAGTGAGGGCGACCCAGAAGGCACGGCCGCCCGCATCACCGACGTGCGCCTCGAGGCCGACCGGTACCTGATCGACCTCGAGGCCTTCGACTTCGTCCCGAACGTCAACGACGCGGGGTCGTTCCACGTCCACCTGTTCTGGGACACGCTCCCGACGGTGAACGCCGGCGGGAACGGCCCGACTCCGGGGGCGTGGCTGCTGTGGGGAACCGACCTCGGCCCGCTGACGGACATCACCAAGGACGACGACTTCTTCCTTTTGGCGAAGAAGCCCCCCGGCGCCGGTGGCATCTGCGTCGTGGTTGCGGACCACGACCACAACGTCGCCGACGTCGACAACGACGGCAAGACCGACCTCGACACCGGAAACTGCGTGGACCTTCCGGGCTAGGCGAGCGCGCTACCCCGCGCGGTACTAGACCGACTCGGAATCGGGATATCGATCCTCGGCGTCCTCGGTGGCGGCGTACCCAATGAGCGCCGACCACAGCATCCCGCCGACGAACAGGCTGAACGGACCGACGAGGACCAAGAACGCGACGACGGCAACTCCTCCGAGCCAATCCATGGGTGCGAAGTTACCCGCGGTGCTGACTACGCCGTCGGCTTGAAGGCCCACACTTCGATTTCAACGCGCAGGTCGAGCGGGAGTCGGGCGGCCTGAATGGTCGTCCGGACGGGCTTGTGGCCGGCGAAGGCCGCGGCGTAGACCTCGTTCATGGCGGCAAAGTCGTCCATGTCGGCGAGATAGACCGTGACTTTGGCGACGTCGGTCATGCTCACGCCGCAGTCGCCGAGCACCGTCTCGATGTTGGCAAGCGTGTGACGCGTCTGAGCCTCGACGCCTTCCGCGATTCCCCCCGTCGCGGCGTCGAAGCCCCCCTGCCCCGAGAGGATGACCCAGTCGCCGGCGCGGATCGCGTGCGAGTACGGCCCGGCTGCGGGTGGGGCGTGGGGGGTGTCGAGCGGTTGGACAGGCATGGGGTCTCCTCGTTCCGGGTTCGCGGTTGCGTCAGCGGGTCGGCCGGCTCGGGAACACTTCAGGCCGGGTGCCGAGCGATCGGGTGAGAGCATTCCACGCGGCCGCCGCCGTCGCCGCGAACACGGCGTCCGACGAGCGCGCGAGAGGCGGACCGGCGGCGTCGACGATCTCGACCTCGATCGGCGGCGTTTCGCGCGCTCGTAGGATGCCGAAGCTGCGGATCGTGAGGTCGAGAACCTCGCCGCTCTCGGGATCCACGGCGATCGACTCCGAGAGGACCCATCCCAACGCCATGTGCACCGCACCGATCGCGTAGGACCGCACGACAACCTCGTCGAGGGGATCACCGGCGGCCACCTTCACCCGAACGCCCGCGACCTCTCCGGACGCGCCTACCGCGACGCTGGCTCCCGCCCGTGCTCCGGAGGGGGCGAGCGCACAGGTGTCGAGGAGGACGACCGCCGACGCGGCATCGACGAGCGCGGTGCGGTCGACCCCGGCCTCCTCGAGCGCGCCTTCCACGAGCACGACCTGCTCCGCCCAACCCGCGGCACGGATCGCGTCGGAGACGGGCGGTCCGGCGAGCGGACGGGTCGTGACACGAAGGTCGACCTCGATTCCGTAGGGCCAGTCGTAGGACGCGGCGAACGCGACGCCGGGGGCCGCCACGGTGCCGTCGACGACGACGACGGAATGGACGCCGGAATGATCGAGCACGGCGGAGGCGGCGATGGGCGGCCGCTTCGGGCCGAGACGCACCGTGTCTTCGCGCGAGAGGACGACCCGGACCGCGCGGCCATGCTCGGCGGCGAGGTGCCGGGCGGCCCCTGACGCGATCGAATCGAGCTTGGCTCCGAACGCTCCGCCATTGGCCAGCGGACTCGCAGGTTGCCCTCCGGGTTCACACCACGAGGCATCCGTCTCGAGATAGGCAGGCTCGACCCACGAGGTCGCGAGTCGCACGCCGCCGGCCGGAAGAGGGGGAAGGGCGAACGGGGGTGGGGGGTGCGACGGCGTGTTGCGGCCCTGCACCTTGCCGGCGCGCCGGCGCGCCTCGTGCAGCGTCGGCGCCACGACCCACCCGCCGGTCGAGTCGGGGACGGCCACGAGGGCGTCGCGCGGGGCGGTGTCGTCCGCGAAGCCACCGTGACCGAGCGGGACGTCGGGTGCGACCCGCTGACGCACGCCGCCCTCGAGTTCGGCGCGGCGACCGGCCGCGTCCAGATCGCGAGTCCCTAAGGGTCGAAAACCGCCGACAGAAGGGGGGTTCTTGACCTTTAGGAGGTCGAGGGCTTCGACGATGGTCTGCCATCCGGTGCACCGGCACAGGTGGGCTGCCAGCGCGCGGCTCGGATCCGAGCGATCGGTCTCGGCCCGACCGGCAAGGCGAACGATGATCCCTGGCGTGCAGAAGCCGCACTGCGAACCCCCACTGGCGCAGAGCGCGGCGGCCAGCGATTCGCTGACGTCCGGGGCCAGCCCCTCGACGGTCGTGACGGCGCGGCCCTCCACGCGTTCGACCGGGGTCACACACGCCACGCGGGCGGCCCCGTCGATCAGCACCGTGCAGCACCCGCACTGGCCCTGGGGAGCGCATCCGTCCTTCACCGAGGTGATCCCGAGGCGCTCGCGGAGCACCGACAGGAGCGTCTCGGCCGGCTCGGCGGCGACGGACACCGGCTCGCCGTTGAGGACGAAGGCGACGGTCGCCCCCCCAGGAGAGCCGCTTCGGCTCGCGCGATCTGTGTTGGCCATGGTTGCGCGGCAGGATACGCACATGAATGAATCAGGGGTGAGCCGTCGGGTGTTCCTCAGCGCTGCCGGCCTTGCCGCCGTGGCGGCCGCATGCGGGGGCGACGACACGAAGACCGAGGCGGGCGCCGGCGGTGGCGCCGGCGCGACGTCGACGAGTGTGCCCGGGTTGCAGCCTTTGAACGCGCAGGTGGCGAGCCAGGATCTCTACGTCGGTGGCGAGCAGCGGTTGGCCATCGGGATCTTTCGCCTCAAGGCCGACGAGACCATCGAGTTGGTGCAGGGCGAGGAAGTGATCGTCGAGCTCACCCCGCCCAACGAAACGGCGCGTCCACCTCAGGCCGCGACGTTCCACGCCGACGGGCTCCCGCCCGATCGCGGGGTCTACGTGACGCACGCGGTCTTTGACACCGCGGGCGTGTGGGATGCGCTCGTCACCGTGGGCGATCTCACGGCCTCGGTGGCCTTCGAGGTGAAGGACGAGCCGAGCGCTCCGAAGGAAGGATCCCGGCTGCCGTCAGTGAAGACCCCGACGACCGCCGATCCGGCCGACGTGGACCCCATCTGCACGCGCACGCCGGCGTGTCCCTTCCATGCCGTCTCGCTCGACGACGCCCTCGGTGGCGACCTGCCGATCGTCGTCATGATCTCGACTCCGGCGTTCTGCACGAGTCGGGTGTGCGGCCCGGTGTTGGACCTGATGGTCGATCTTGCGCCCGAGTTCGACGAACGAGCGACGTTCATCCACATCGAGGTCTGGAAGGACAACCAAGCGCAGGAGTTCGCGCCGGCAGTCGCCGCCTTCGGCATCGAGACCGAGCCGTGGGTCTTCGCCGCCGAGCCCGGTGGCGCGGTGGCGGCACGCCTCGATGGCGCCTTCGACCGGACCGAAGTCCGCGGTCTGATCGAGTCGGTGACGGGCGCCGCCGACGCAGCCGATGAAGACGGCGCGACGTCGTCGTCGGAAGCCGACGACGGCTAGGACCGACCGCTCATTCGCGATCCGCGCCCCTGGACGGGTGCACAGAGCGCGAAGAACAGGACCCGCTGCTAGGAGCCGGTGCTAAGAGAAGGACTGGCCGCAGCCGCAACTGCGGGAGACGTTGGGGTTGTTGATGGTGAACCCCGCCTCCATGAGGCCGTCCTTGTAATCGAGGCTCGCACCGTGCAGGTGCGGCGCCGACGCCGGGTCGACGACCACCTTCACGCCGGAGTACTCGGCGGTGAGATCGTCCGCTGCGATGTCGGCGTCGAAGAACATCTCGTACTGGAAGCCCGAGCACCCACCGGGACGCACGGCAACTCGCAGCGCAAGGTTGGGGTCGCCCTCGGCGGTGATGAGATCCCTGACCTTGGCCTGCGCGGCGTCGGTCAGCGCGATGGGGGCCGCCGTCTTGGTTTCGGTGGAGCTGCGAAGGGAAACGGTCTGCTCAGACATGGGAATCAGGTTACTCCGATGGTCACGGACACCGTGCACGGGTCGCGGTCGTACAACGCCCCAAAGTGCTCGACCATTCCCCGGTCGCCGACGATCCCCTCGACGATGCCTCGGTGCAGGTTGCACACAAGCTCCGGGTACGCCTCGGCAAGCTCCTTGAACGGGCAATGCTGGAAGGCGACGTCGAGGCACGGGCCTTGCTGCGCCGAGGCGGGCTCGAAGCCCAACCGGTCGAGCTCGGCGAGGAGGAGCGGGGCGCACTCCTTCGAGGGGGTGCGTCGAACCGCTTCGGTGCCCCAGGTGCGACCGGTGGCGACGGCGTCCTCGATGCTGGCCCCGCTGCGTTCGGCCAGCGTGGCAAGCAGGGCGGCGAGCAACGTGTGCGTGGGCGGCTCGACGCCCGCGTTCGGAGCGCCCGGAGCGAGGGAGTAACGGTGCTGGGGCCGGCCGACCGTCCCGCGGTGGACGGCGTCGACGTCGACGAGGCCGACCTCACGCATCTGGTCGAGGTGGGGGCGCACCGTGTTCGGGTGGAGGTCGAGGGCGTCGGCCAGCTCACGCACCGATCGGGGCTGGCGGCTTCGGGCCAACTCCTCGTAGATGGCGTACCGCGTGGGGTCGCCGAGCGCCTTGTGAACTGCCAGTCGATCCATGTCCGCGTTGACCGTACCCGGGTTTGGGGCATATTTTCAAGGTCGACACCGGTTTTATTCGGCATGGCGACGTATCCTCGTGATGATCGTGCACGCCGCGATCCTGTGACCACCCATGGCTGACTCCCCCACCCTCCCCACCAAGCACGACGTCGAGCAGATCCTGCGCGGCGTCATCGATCCCGAACTCCACGGCGACATCGTCGACCTCGGGATGTTCCGCGGCGCCGACATCAGCGATGAGGGTGCCGTCACCGTCCGTATCGCCCTCACGATCTCGAGCTGCCCCCTGCGGGTCGAGATCCGTGACGAGGTCGAGTCGAAGGTGCGGGGCCTTCCCGGGGTCACGTCGGTGAAGGTCGACTACTCGGAGATGGACTCGGCGCAGCGCACCGAGCTCATGCAGAAGGTGCGCTGGAAGGCTCGCGAATCCGCTCCGGAGACCGAGGTGCCGCTCACCACCCGCATCATCGCCGTCGCGTCTGGGAAGGGTGGCGTCGGCAAGTCGTCGATCACGGTCAACCTCGCCGTGGCGCTGGCGCGCCGAGGGTTCACCGTCGGCGTGCTCGACGCCGACATCTGGGGTTTCTCGGTTCCCCGCATGTTGGGCGTCACCGGTCGTCTCGGGGGCGCCGACGGC
>DATDOY010000002.1:0-2463 GCA_035293045.1 Acidimicrobiia bacterium | reverse complement strand
GAGGATCGGCGGGATCTGCGCCCCCGCGTCCGCGGCAACGAACGTCGCCGCGGCGACGAGGAGAGTGGCCATGGTGAGTGCGCGGAGAGTAGGTGGGATCATCCGGTGTGCCCGTTGAAATCGGGGGGAGCCTAGTTTCGTAACGTTCGCGCCCGGCAAGAGCGATGACTCCCCGACGATGCAGTTGGCCATCGGTGTACCGCGCACCTGCTTTATCGCGATCTGTGACCTCGCTCTCGCAAAAATCCTGCGTTCCGTGGTTGCGCAACCGCGGACGGTCTAGCCTGGTCGGGCCATAAGGTTCGAGCCGTAAGTCCCGGGCCTTTTCGTGCAGGTCTCCGTATGGTCGGACCTCACGGTCGCGACGGCGCGGCCGCGGACGCCCGGGGGCGTGTCACCGTGCATCGAATCATTCCCCATCGCTCGGCCGTGGTGGTCGTGCTCGTGGGTGCCGTCGTGGCCGGAGTGGCCTTCGGGACCAGTCAGCGCGTCACGGAATCCGACGAGCGGGCGATCCTCGAACGAGAGGCGCGGCTCACCGCGACGGCGATGCAGTCGCTCGTCGGGAGCACGAAGTCGTCGCTCGAAGCGGCCGTGGCGGTGGCGACCATCCGCGACGGCGACCCTTCCGCGTTCGAACAGTTCGCCGCGTCCAGCGGGCTCGAGTTCTACCGGAGCGTCACGCTGTTCCGCATGGACGCCGACGGCTGGAATGCGGCCATGACCGTCGGCGATCTCGCCGACGCCGTCGACCCCGACCTGCTCGGCCGCATCGGCAAGGTCACACCCGGCGAGTTCTCCCTCACGGGGTATCGCGGCGACGGGCTGTTGCGGGCCCTCGGCGTTGCGATGCGGTCCGAGTCCCAACCCGACGCCATGGTGTACGGGGAGATCCCGATGCCAGCCGGGGTCGGGATTGGCAACGGCGACGAGTTCGTTCAGGGAGGCGACAGCCCGTTTGCCCTCGACTTCGCCCTCTACATCGAGCGCGAAGCCGACGACCAGATCGCCTTCTCGAGTAGCCGAGAACTCCCCTTCCCGGGTCCGCGCGCTGTCGTCACCTTCGGACTCGACGACCGGGAAGGCAGCGCGAGGGTCGACCTCGACACGGAGCCAGGCGAAGCCGCCGGCCAACCGCACGAATTGGTGTTGGTGACGGCGCCGCGAACCCCGCTCACAAGCGCGCTCTCCCGGTCGCTGCCGTGGCTACTCGCCCTTGCGGCACTCGCCGGGGCTCTGCCAATCGCCGGCCTCGTCGAGCTCGTGTCGCGACGCCGCGACCGCGCGCTCCATCTCGTCGACGAGCTCGAGGCGGCGGAATGTCGCATCGTGGCCGACCAGGCGCGATTCCACGACATCATCTCTGGGGCACCCGACGCCATGTTCAGCGTCGACCCCGTCGCCGACGAACTCGTCATCCTCAACCGCGACGACGTCTTCGGTTACTCCGCCGAGGAACTGCGGGGCGGGGCAGGCATCGAACTCCTGATTCACCCCGACGATGCCCCGACACTCACGGGGATCGGCGAGGAGCTCTCGCGAGCCGGCGAGGAGGTCGTCGAAGCCGAAGTGCGGGTCCGACCGAAGCACGGCGACCAAGAGTGGGTGCGCTTCCGCGTGAAGGCTCTCGCACGCGACGAGTTCTCAACACCGACTCAAGTTCTTGTGACGTGCACGGTGGTAACCCGCGAACACGCCGCCGACGAAGAACGACGCGCCCTCGAGACCCGGCTGCGCCAGTCGCAGCGGATGGAGGCCGTCGGGCAGCTCGCAGGAGGGATCGCCCATGACTTCAACAACCTGCTCGCGGTCATCCTCAGCTACGCGTCGTTCGCCGCCGAGGATCTCGACGGCCATCCGGCCCAGGAGGACCTCGAAGAAGTGATCTCCGCGGCCCGCCGGGCCGCGGATCTCACGGGGCAGCTCCTGACCTTCAGCCGTCGCCAGATCGTCGAGCCCACCATCCTCGACCTCAACAGCGTGGTGGCCGACATGCATCGCATCCTTCAGCGGACCCTCGCCGAGAACATCGCATTCGAGAGCCGCCTCGAGGACACGCTCCCCATGGTGCATGCCGATCCGGGCGAACTCGAGCAGATCCTCATGAACCTTGCCGTCAATGCGCGGGACGCCATCGACGGTCACGACGGCGCGCTGGTGATCGAGACCACGACGGTCGACATCGATGAGGAGTACGCGGCGAACGTTCCCGACGCGGTTCCGGGACGCCACGTACGCCTCTCGGTCAGCGACACGGGGGACGGCATGGCGCCCGCCGTGGCGGCGATGGCCTTCGAGCCCTTCTTCACCACCAAGGAGCCCGGCAAGGGGACCGGCATGGGCCTCGCCACGGTCTATGGCATCGTCCGCCGGTGGGGGGGCCATGTCACTCTCTACTCGGAGCCCGGTGAGGGGACGGTGGTGAGGGCGTACTTCCCTGCCGTCGAGGGCATCCTGCCCACC
>DATDOY010000001.1:0-40007 GCA_035293045.1 Acidimicrobiia bacterium | reverse complement strand
ACCCGAGGAACAGCAACACGGCGACGGCGGAGACCCCGATCAATACGGGACGCCGCATCACCGCGACGGCGAGCCGGTGCCAGAACCCGTCGCCGACCTCTTTGGGTTGCGCGGCGCGGATCGCCCAACGGTCGATACGCGCGCCGAGCATCGCCAACACCGCCGGGAGAACGACCACCGCCGAGACGCCGGCGATGAGCACGACGGGGATCCCCGCATAGGCGAACGACCGGAGGAACGCGAGCGGGAACACCAAGAGCGCCGACATCGACACGGCGACCGTCAGCGCGCTGTAGATCACGGTACGGCCCGCGGTCTGCACGGCCCGCACGACGGCGTCGTCCGAAGTAGCGCCGCGGTGCAACTCCTCGCGGAACCGAGAAACGATGAAGAGGCTGTAGTCAATGGCGAGGCCCAGGCCGAGGGCCGTCGTCATGTTGAGCGAGAAGATCGAGACCTGCGTCAGCTCGGCGATGACCCGAAGCACAAGGAACGTACCGATGATGGCGAGGATCCCGACCATCAGCGGCAGCGAGGCGGCGATGATCCCTCCGAAGATCAGGACGAGGAGCAGCAGGGTGATCGGGAGGGCCAGCGCCTCGGCTTTCGTGAGGTCGCCTTCGATCTGCTTGCCGACCTCGGCGAAGACCTGGCCGAACCCTCCGACGCCGACCTCGACGACGTCCCCGTCGCGTCCATAGATCGGGGTCAAGCGCTCCACGGCCGCGTCGACTTCGTCCTCGTCGCCGTCAACCCGCGCGATGACAAGGGCTCTCGTCCCGTCGTCGCTGCGAAGCGGCGGCGCGTTGCCGAGGGTCCAGTACGAGATGACATCCGTCGTCTCGGGCTCAGCGGCCAGCCGCTCGGTGATGTCGAGTCCCACGGCCGCCACCGCCGGATCGTCGACGGTGCCGGCCCGCGCCGTCACGACGAGGAGGAAGTTGGGGTCCGCCGTGCCGAACAGGTCCTCGCGGACGTCATCAGCCCGGACGGACTCCGCTGAGTCGTCTTGGAAGCCGCCAGAAGAAAGGTGCTGCGCCACGCCGCCGCCGATGGCGCCGGCAGCGACGAAACCCACGGCCGCCGCGATCACGACCGCGCGCCGACGTCGCACGAGCATCTTCCCGAGCCGTTCCAACATCCTGGTGCCCCCGTCTGCGAGTTCAGATCCGGCGATCAGTTAACGGTGTTCAGTGACGGTCAGACAATGGGTTCGTGACGGAAGTCACCTGCGATGATCCTCCGCGTGTCGGCGGTCCAACTCATCCTCGCCGCCGCGGCCCTCGCGGTCGGCGGCACGCTCCAGGGAGCCATCGGATTCGGGTCGATGCTCGTCGCCGCGCCGATCCTCATCTTGATCGAGCCCCAACTGGTACCCGCCCCCGCGTCGGTCGCCGCCACCGTGCTCGTCGCCCTGATCGCCTTCCGGGATCGGGCCTCGGTCGACCGGGTCGGGGTCGCGTGGGTGCTCGCGGGGCGGGTGCCCGGCACCGTCGCTGGAGGGCTCGTCGTTGCCGTGCTGGCTCAGCGCCATCTCGAAGTCGCCTTCGGGCTGATCCTCTTGGTCGAGGTGGCGATCAGCGTGCGACATCCGCACCTCGCGCGCACGCCAGCCGTCCTCCTCGGCGTCGGTGCCCTCTCGGGGGTCATGGGAACCACGACATCCGTCGGCGGTCCTCCGCTCGCGTTGGTGTATCAACACGAGGACGGCCCCACCCTCCGGGGGACGCTGAACGCCATCTTCTTGGTCGGAAGCATCCTGTCGCTGGCAACGCTCGCCGCAGTCGGCGAACTCGGAACACGGGAGTGGCAATGGGGACTCGCCATCAGCCCCGGCATCGTCGTCGGGTTCGCGCTGTCACGCCACGTGATCCCTCATGTCGACGAGCGGAGTCTCCGCCCCGCCGTCCTCGGCATCGCCGCGCTGTCGGCGGTCGCGGTGCTGGTTCGCGCCGCGCTCTAACCACCGGTGCACGCCGTCCCGCGAAGGGTTACCCTCCCGTTTCGTGTCCGGGCCGGAGCCGAAAGTTGAGGCGTGGCGAGCACTCCTCGAAGCGCACGCCGCAGTGCTCGACCATCTCTCCGCCGAGCTCGAGATGGAAACCAGTCTTCCGGTCACCTTCTATGACGTGCTGTTGCACCTCAACGAAGCCCCGGGACGCCAGCTCCCGATGCATGAGCTCGCGGCGCGGGTCCTGATCTCGAAGAGCGGGCTCACTCGCCTCGTCGATCGCATGACGGCCGAGGGGCTCGTCGAGCGCCGGCGCGGCGACGACGATCGCCGCGTGGTCTATGCGGGCCTCACCGAATCGGGACGGACGCGACTGGTCGGGGCGGCGCCGGTCCACCTGAGGGGGATCGACGAACACTTCGGCCGCCACCTCAACGAGGTAGAGGCCGACACGCTCCGGACGCTGCTCCGGCGGGTGGCCGATGCCAACGGAGCGAAAGGCAATGGCGTCCGTTCGCCACGCACCTAGTGTCGCGTCAGGCAACGTTTGCTTCGTTGGTGGCGTCACTCAGAGCCGGCGTTCGGGGGCACCCGTAATGGGTGACAGCGGTTCGGTAGTCTCGTCCTGGGTCGTGACTGGCGCTGAGGTGGAATAACCACCGGGGAGCGACCTGGCAGGGTAACTCTCCTGTCGTCACGAGCCGTGCGCCTGGGCGATTCCTCGACCCAAGGAGCGCTCATGGTCCACTCGGAAGCTCGCCTCATGGACGGCACGCGTCTCGCCGCTCAGGTCCTGGCTGATGTGGCGTCCGCCGCCGAAACCTTCGCCGCCCGGTCGCTGCGTCGCCCGTGCCTCGCCGCGGTCCTTGTCGGAGAGGATCCAGCTTCGGTGACGTACGTGAAGATGAAGCAGTCCCGGTCGGCCCGGGCCGGCATCGACTCGCGTCTTGTACACCTTCCCGAGAGCGCCTCAACAACCGAGTTAGTCGACGCGATTGCCAAGCTGTCTGAGGATCCCGGCGTTGATGGGATCCTGCTCCAGCATCCGGTCCCAGGTCAGATCGATGAGCGAGCAGCGTTCGAGGCGATCCCGCCGTCCAAGGACGTCGACGGCGTCACCATGCACTCCTTCGCGGCGATGGCCTTCGGGCTGCCCGGCTTCGCCTCCTGTACGCCCGCGGGCATCCTCCGGCTCCTCGACGCCTACAAGGTTGAGCTCGACGGGAAGCATGCGGTCGTCATCGGCCGAAGCCCCATCCTCGGCAAGCCCGTCGGCATGCTCCTCCTTGCCCGGAACGCCACCGTCACCTACTGCCATTCCCGGACGCAGAGCCTGCGGGATCTCGTCCGGACAGCCGACGTTGTGATCGCCGCCGTGGGCCGACCCAACTTCGTCCGCGGTGAGTGGTTCAAACCTGGGGTCGTCGTCGTGGACGCCGGCTACAACGAAGGCAACGTCGGTGACGTCGCCTTCGACGAGGCACTGGACCGCGCTGACCTCATCACCCCAGTCCCGGGTGGCGTCGGACCCATGACCATCGCCATGCTTCTCGAGCAGACCGTCGAGGCCGCCCTCGGCGACGTAACGATGTAGCCGCAGTCCGGCGCTGGAGGGCGCCCCAAGGCAGCGACCGGGCTGAGCGTCATGGGCACATGATCGGCAGGGACGATGCGCAAGCTGCGCTTCACGAGTATCCGTGGCTGGGATCGGCTGGGGTCGCTAGGCGTCGAGGACCCGGATGCGAACGCGCTTGTTGGCCTTGCCCTTCGACTCGGTCTTCACGACCTCGACGAGCCCGACCTCGCCGGTCGAGCGCACGTGCGTTCCGCCGTCGGCCTGCTTGTCGAGACCGACGATGTCGATCACCCGGATTTCCGTCACCGACTCGGGGATGAGATTGACCTTCGTGCGAATGAGGGCGTCGTCATGCAACGCCTCGGAGCGGTCGAGCGCGTAGACCTCGATCGGTCGATCGGCGGCGATCTCGGCGTTCACGAGCTGCTCGATTCGCGCACCGAATCCCTCGGGCAGGGGGTCGAACTCGAAGTCCATCCGTGCCTCGAGCGGCTCCATGTTGCCGCCGGTGACGGCCCTCCCCCACTCGTTCCAGATGACGCCGCAGAGGATGTGAAGGGCCGTGTGGGTGCGCATCAGTCGGTGGCGCCTCACCCAATCGATCTCACCCCGCACGGGCGCGCCAACCGCGGGCAGGTCGCCGTCGACCGAGTGCCAGACCGCTTGGCCGTCCTTTCGGACGTCGACGACGCGCGCCGTTCCTCCCTCCCACGCGAGAAGACCGGTGTCGTGGGGTTGGCCGCCGCCCGTGGGATAGAAGGCCGTGCGATCCAACATGACGTGGCCGTCATCCACGAGAGCGACCACGGCGTCAAACTCGCGGCGCTCCTGGTCGAACAGGTAGAGGAGTTCGGTCGAGGCCGTCAGGGTCGCGGCTCCAAGATGACGACGGGGATCTCTCGTTCGGTCCGCGTCTGGTACTGCCCATACCCCTTGTAACGCTCGACGATCAGAGGCCAGAGCCGGGCCCGTTCGTCATCCGATGCGGCGCGCCCGGTCATGAGACGAGTCTTGCCCTGCATCGTGATCTCGACCTCGGGGTTCTCGCGGAGGTTCAGGAACCACGTCGGGTGGCGCGGGTCTCCGCCGTACGATGCGACGAGAACGACGTTGTCGCCTTCCTGCACCGGCGACGTCAACATCGTCTGGCGCCGCCTGCCTGTCTTGCGGCCGGTCGTCACCAGCATCACGACGGGCATCCGGAACATCCTGCCCCCGACCCGCCCCTTGGTGACGTTGAAGAGCGTGCGATGGATCACGTTCACGCCGCGGGCGGCCGCGTCCTTGAGGTTCATCCCGCCGACGCTAGCGCCGGAGAGCCGACATAGGCTCGGGCATGACCATTCCTCAGCGTTCCGTCGGAAGCGAGGGTCTCGTCGCGTCGGCCCAGGGTCTCGGGTGCATGGGCATGAGCGAGTTCTACGGCGAGACCGACGAAGCCGAGTCCATCGCGACGATCCATCGCGCCCTGGATCTCGGCGTGAACTTCCTCGACACGGCCGACGTGTACGGAATGGGGGCCAACGAATCCCTGGTCGGTCCGGCCATCCGTTCCCGGCGGAGTGACGTCGTGGTCGCCACCAAGTTCGGGATCGTTCGCGACCCCGAGAACCCGATGTCACGCGGGATCAGCGGGAAGCCCGATTACGTACGCGCGTGTTGCGACGCATCGCTCCGCCGCCTCGGGCTCGACCACGTCGACCTCTACTACCAGCACCGGGTCGATCCCACCCTCCCCATCGAAGAGACCGTCGGGGCCATGGCCGAGTTGGTGGCGGCGGGCAAGGTCCGCTACCTCGGGCTGTCGGAATCGGGCCCGGAAACCCTGCGGCGCGCGCACGCGACCCATCCGATCAGCGCGCTCCAAAGCGAGTGGTCCTTGTGGTCGCGAGACCTCGAGCCGGCCGTGCTTCCCGTCGCCCGCGAGCTGGGTATCGGCATCGTGGCCTACAGCCCGCTGGGGCGCGGGTTTCTGAGCGGAGAGATCACGTCTCCCGACGACTTCGGTCCCACCGACTTCCGCCGGTTCCAGCCGCGCTTCCAGGGGGACAACTTCTCGCGCAACCTCGAGCTCGTCGAGCGGCTCACGGCGATGGCCAAGGACCGAGGCGCCACGGCCGCGCAGTTGGCGCTGGCGTGGGTGCACGCCAAGGGTGACGACGTCTTTCCGATTCCGGGGACGAAGCGCCGGAAGTGGCTCGACCAGAACGTCGCCGCGCTCGACCTCCAACTCTCTGGCGCCGAGATGGCCGAGCTCGACGTCGTCCTCGCACCGGACGCCGTCGCGGGCGACCGCTACGAGGACATGCGCTGGGTGCAGATCGAGAGCGCCTGACCGAGGGGTGTACGCCCGCGGGCCCCAACCCCGCACGTCCCAATTGCCGCCGACGTGTCGGCGAAGATAAGCCTGTTGGCACCACACCACTTCCTGGAGGCACAGCACGTCGGCCGAAAGCGACGCCAGCATCGCGGCCAGGCGCCGCCGGCGAAATGGCCACGCGTGGCGGCCGTCGAGTCCCCAGGCCGTACGGACGTTCAGCGAAACGACCCGCATCGACCCCCGCGAGCGGAACTCACGCTGCGAGGAACTGCGTTAGCGACAGGATGTTGCCGTCCGGGTCGCGAAACCACGCAACGGCGGCGCCACCCGGTGAATGCCAGATTCCAGACGCGTCCTGGTCGAGGCCCTCGTAGTGTTCGAAGACGATCCCCCGCTCGGTCAGCGTGTCGACCGCCTCGACGATGTCGGGCACGGCCCACCCCAACACCGTCGAGCCGAGCGGACGGAGGTCCGCCACCGGGGTCACCCGGAGACTGGTGCCGTGGGCATCGAAGACGAGCGCGAACGGGGATTCCTCGACCAGCGGGAGTCCCAGCGTCGCTTCGTAGAACGCACGCGCACGCGCCGAGTCGGTCACGCTGACGAACGCCACGAGTTCACACGAGCGCAGAAGATCCACCAACTGGACGCTAGACCCGCGCGGGTCTCGATGGCGTGGTGCGCGCTGGAGGTGGTTCACGCTTGGGCCACACGGTCCAACCGGCGAGCCGACGCCGCCGGAGTTGCCCACCCCGGCCGACCTCCTCGGCGACCTCCTCGGCTAACGCTCAGTCGATGGCAACCTCGTCGCCGGCGCGAATGGTGCCGGGCCGGACGACCGTCGCGTAGACGCCGACGTTCTGGTCCGCGTGCTTGACGATCGTGCGCAGGACCTGGCGGTCCTCAGGGAGGTCGCCGAAGTCGCGGGTGACCATCACGCAACGGGGACAGGTCGCAGTCACCTCGAACTCGACCTCGCCCACGGTGACGCGACGGCCGATCCACTCCTGCTCGGGGAAGGAGGCCTCGTTCGCTCCGTTGGTCTCGGTGTCGATCACAACGTTGGGACGAAAGCGGCGCGGATCAAACGACGACCCGGGCGCGAACTCGGCGAGCGAGGCCAGCGATCGGTTGGTGACGAGCAGAATCGGGAAGGCGTCGAAGTAGGAACCCGGCGGCGACTCGTACTCCATGAGCACGTCCATGGGAAGACCCTCGAACGTCGGCAGCGGCTCTCCCGGTTCGCGTCCGAAGATCCCCATGAGCTCGGTCATCAGATCGTCGCTGTCCGCGGCGCCGCGCCGGTAGTGGTCGAGATCGGTGGGCGGCTGGAGCGGCCACAACGACACGGGGTGGTCGAGGAAGGCCGAGAGCCGGTCGTTCACGTCAGCGTCGTCGGAGCGCACGCGATCGCCGTCGGGCGTGGTGATCTCGATGGCCGGCACGGGTTTCCCTACCTCGGGCTCTTCGAGATACCGCGCATGGAGGCGCATCAGCGAGCCGATCTTCTTGGCGCCGCGGATGCCGCCGCGAACCTCGTCGCGGACGGCCCATCCCCGGTCGCCGATGACGCCCGCTTCTCCGAGCACCAGCGCGTCGAAGGCGTCGCCCATCATCGACTTCGCCGGATACCGCCACACCGAGCTGACCCTTCCCGTTGCCATCCGGCCAGTCTCGCACCACAACCGGCCGCGCGCCTGACACGCGGATCGTGGCTGTCTCCTCGATCCCCCGGCACACGCTTCGCGCCTTCGCGCGGCTGCGAATCGTCGCTTGACGTCAAGGGGTGAGAGCGAAATCCGACCGCGCGGGTACGGGACAGCGCAAAGCGGACCAGAACGGGCCATGGGCAGCGCGGCGCAGCGCCGCGCGACAGAATGCGGGCACCGGCGACGGAGGAGGCGCGATGAAGGTCCTCAACATGGTGGTGACGGGCCCGAGCGACCCCACCCGGGCGTCGATTCCACTTCACATCGCCGCCAACGGATCGCTCGAGGTCGGCGACGAGCCGATGATTCTCTTCGGGGGCGACGCCGCTGAGTTTCTCCTGGGCGACGCGATCGAGGAGACCGCGGGTGTTGGCGTCCCGCCCATGCGAGATCTGGTGGCGAAACTCCGGGCCGGCGGGGTGCCGTTCTACATCTGACGGGGTTGCGCCGAGGCCCGGGGGGTCTCCGAAGCAGATCTGGCCAAGGTCGACGGGATCTGGACCACGCCGCCCGACGTCGCCCGCCTCATGGCTGAGGCCGATCGCGTCATGACGTTCTGACGTTCTGACGCCCTGACCGCCCCGGGCGGCGGGCTCAGCGCGCTCGTTCGCTCCGCTCCCAGAACCGGGTCAAGGTCGCCGCGACGCGAGCGGGCTCGGCCATGTGCGAGGTGTTCAGGTGGTGGAGGCCCTCGTAGACCTCGCCGGTGAAGTCGGGGAACAGCGCCGCGAGGCGGTTCTGCATCTGCGCCCAGCGAGGATGGGTCCGAGATCCCCGACTGAAGTACACCGGCGCGCCGAACGCGGCGTACTCCGCGGGTGCGACGTGATACGTACGAATCGCGCCGGTGAAGGCCTGGATCCCCGCATGCCGCAGCGCCATCCACGGTGGCGGTGGCCCCGGAGGGGGATCCGGCAACACGACGTCCGCGGCCACTTGGAGCTGCAAGAAGGCCCGCGTCGACTGCTCCGGTGCGAGCGAGGACGTGGCGTCCCACTCGTACCATCCGGCCTCGGCGTGCCCGTCGGGCGTGAAGTCGGATGCCGGCTCGTCGACCGCGAGGCTGACCAGCCGATCCCCTCGGGCTGCCGCGTAGGCCAGCGCCACCGCTCCACCACCGGAGTGGGCGTAGACGTGAAAACGATCGAGCCCGGCGGCGTCGGCCGCGGCGTCGAGGGCGTCGAGCTCCGTCGTGATCGTGTAGTCGGGTGGTGGTGCGTCGGTCGCATAGACCGCGAGTTCACGAAGCACGACCGTGGCGTCGCTGAGGTGCTCCACCAGAGCGCCGTATCGCACCGCGACCGGAGCGATGATCCCTGGGAGGAGCACGACGGGGTGCGCGATCGTCACCACAGGCCACCACCCAGATCGAGGGAACGAGGGATCGAGGGAACGAGGGTCAGATCATGCCATGGCCCGTGGAGGCATGTCCTGTGCCCCACCCACCCTCCCGGAGGTACTCTCATCCGCGCTCGCATCGTGACCCTCGAGGGGGAGTCGCCATGTTCGACACGGACGCGCTCGTCGCCGACTGCCTCGCCGCCGTTGCCGACGGTGACCCGAAGTTGGCCGTGCGGGACGTGCTGCAGCGGTTCGCCATCGACAACCCGGGCGGGAATCCCGCCGTCGCCCCGGCGCCCGGCCTGAGCGTGCTCTACAACGCGCCGGAACTCACGATCCTCGACGTCGTGTGGCCTCCGCTGATGTCGCTCTACCCCCACGACCACCGGATGTGGGCGGCCATCGCCATATACGGCGGCCAGGAGGACAACGAGTTCTTCCGCCGCGAGGAAGGCCGGATCGTGACGTCGGGCGGCAAGGAACTTCGCGAGGGCGACGTGCTCCTCCTCGGCGACGACGCCATCCACGCCGTTCACAACCCGGTGCGGCGGTACACGGGTGCCATCCACGTGTACGGCGGCGACTTCATCGCCCAGCCGCGGAGCCAGTGGAGCACCGAGACCCTGGCCGAGGAGCCCTACGACCTCGAGGCGGTCATGCAGGAGTTCGCCCGCGCCGACGAAGCGTTCCGATCGTCGTAGGACCGCGAGCGCGGCGCCCCCTCGCGGGGACGATCTGAGCGGCCTGCCGACTAGGTTGCGCCAATGACCACGACATGGGCCGGGGTGACCTCCGACATCGCCAAGGTCGCCGAGGATTGGCGGGGCGACCGAGCGGAGCGACAGGCCCGGCGCCACCTCGACGAAGGGGACTTCGGTCGGCTCGCCGACGCGGGCTTCCTCCGAGTCGCGGTTCCCGAGGACATGGGCGGTTTGTGGCGCAGCGTGGCGGAGACGACCGGCCCCATCTGCGACGTCCTGAGGACGCTCGCGGCCGCCGATCCATCGGTCGCCTTGGTGTCGTCGATGCACCCCGCCGTCCTCGGATTCTGGTTGGCGAGTCCCGACGCGGCGCGACCCGACTGGGCGGCGCAGCGCGAGGCCGTGTTCGCTACGGCCGCCGGCGGCGCACAGTGGGGAACGATCACGTCGGAACCCGGAAGCGGGGGCGACATCCTCCGCACCAAGTCACGGGCGATCCCGGACGGCGATGCCGACGGACCGGTGCCGGGCGCCGCATATCGGGTCAGCGGCGACAAGCACTTCGGCAGCGGTTCGGGCGTGGCGTCGTTCATGATCACCACCGCGGTGCCGGAGGGCGAGGACGCGCCAACCGTCTTCGTCCTCGACCAGCGCGGCCGCCCCTGGGACGGGTCCTCGGGCGTGCAGCTCATCGCCGAGTGGGACGGAATGGGCATGGCCGCCACCCAGAGCCACGCCATGCGGCTCGAGGCCTGCCCGGCGACGCGCTTCGCATGGGACGGACCGATCGAGGAGATCACGCTTCGCGCAGGGCCGTTGATCTCCAGCCTGTTCACCGCCGTGGTCCTCGGGGTCTTCGACGAGGCAATACGCACGGCCAAGGCGCAGCTCGAGCCGAAGGCGGACTCGCTTCGACCGTACGAACAAGTGGAGTGGACGCGAGCCGAGCTCGATCACTGGGTCGCCGTCCAAGCATTCGAGGGTGCGCTGCGCGCCGTGGCGTCCGACGACCCCAAAGCGCTCTACGCCACGCTGCGGGCAAAGGAAGCCGTCGCCGAGTTGGCCGAATCCTCACTCGCCCGGCTGGGCCGGGTGATCGGCGGGGCGACGTTCTCGCGCCGTTCGCCGTTCGCGTCGTGGTTCGAGGACGTCCGCGCCCTCGGTTTCCTTCGGCCGCCGTGGGGCCTGGCCTACGACAGCCTGTTCCTGACGTCGTTCTCGTAGCCGCGGCTCACCCGCGGCCCACGCGGCCCCTCGCCGCGCAGGTCGTCGAGCCACTCCTCCCACGCCAGTCGGCGCCGCACCCACCGCATGGCTTCGTTGGCCGCTTCCCGAGGTTGATCAGGATTCCGCATCGCCGCATCTCCATCCTGGGCACTGGACCCGTAACGGTTGCAATGTGATATGTGCCCTGCAATATAAGATAGCAGTCATTATCTCACTGTCAACCCATTATCTGCGATGATGACCCGCATGAACCAAGAACGGCTCACGCCCGACCGCCGCCGCCAGATGACACGGGACGCCCTCATCGAGGCGGCAACCGAGGCCTTCGCTTCCAGGGGCTACGCCGGCGCGTCCCTCGAATCCATCGCCTCGGCGGCCGGCTTCACGACGGGCGCGATCTACTCCAACTTCGCCGACAAGGAAGACCTGCTCATGGCGGTCCTCGACCGCCACTCGGAGGCGATGATCGAGTCATCGACGCACGCGATGGATGAGGCCCGGAGCGAGACCGGATCGTTGACGCACCCGGGTGACGCGGCCGCGGCCGCGTCCAACTGGATCGCCCGGGCCGTCGCGACACCGCACTTCGAGATGCTGAGGCTGGAACTCACCCTGCACGCGATGCGCAACCCTGCGTTCGCCGAGCGGTACCTCGAGTTCCGCCGCCTCGAGAATGAACGGGGAGCCGCCACGATGGAGGAGCAGCACGCGCTGTATGGCGTGCGCACGACCCTGCCCGCCGTCGACCTGTCGCTCATCACCGGGACGGCGTCGTACGCCATCGCGGAGTGGGCGATTCTCGACCCCGAGAACGCGGCGCACTACGCGGAGCTTCTGACCCACATCTATCTGCTCCCCCGCGCGTTTTACGAGCCCGATCCTGACGCCGACGCCGAGGTCGCGGTCCTCGGAACCTGAGTGCGGTCGCCGCCGGCCTCCTGGCAGCCGGCGTCACGAGCTACTTCTTCTTCCTCGCGACGTGCAGCGCGACCGCGGCGCGGATGAGGTCCTTGAACGCCGACTCGTCGATTTCGTCGCCCTCGTGGATGTTGATGGCGCGGCGGACGTTGCCGTCGAGACTCGCGTTGAAGAGTCGCGCGGGATCCTCGAGGGAAGCGCCCTTGAAGAACGTGAGCTTCACCATCGCCTTGTAGGTCTCCCCGGTGCAGACGCCGCCGTCGTGTTCCCAGACCGGCGTCCCCCTCCATTTCCACGCTTCGACGACGTCCGGGTCTGCTTCTTTGATGAGCGCTCGGATGCGGCGGAGGACGTCCCCGCGCCAGTCCCCGAGCTCCGCGATCCGAGCCGTGATCAACGTTGAAGGCGACGGGTCACCCGCGGCGTCGGTCGCGCCGGTCGACGTGGCCTTGGTTGGTCTCTGGGGGGTCCGATCGGTCATCGAATTCACTCCAGCGCCTGAGGGACGTGGCGACGCGTCCTGCCTACTGCTGGACCAGCATCACCGGGTTGCCCTCGGGGTCGGTGATCGGGGCGAGGGTGGGACCGCCGGGAACGTCGAACGGCTCTCCCACGGCCGTCCCGCCCAGCTCGACGGCCCTGGCAATGGAGTCGCGCAGGTCGCGCACCTGGACGTAGAGGCTGACGCGGCTCTGCTCGCCGGCGCGGATGTGCCCGCCCGGCCCCGGCTCGGGGCCGCCGACGCCGGCGCGAATCATCATCACGGGGCCGTCCTCGATGTCCCAGTGGAAGAGCCCGGCGTAGAACGCCCGGAGGGTCGACGGATCCCGAGCCTCGATCTCCCAGTGGACGACGGGGCGAGGCCAGTCAGCAGTCATGTTCGCGTCACCTTGCTAGTCGAGGCTCTCGTAGCGGTGGATTCGGAGGGAGGAGGAGTCGATGCAGCGGGCGAACGCCGCTGTCGCGGGGTGCCCCGCACCGCGCGTAGGCGCGGCGTCCGCGTCGGCCTCGGAGTCCCACAGGACGGTAACAACCCACTCGCCGTCACCGTCCCGGGCCGTCGTGCGCCGCACGAACCCCCGCTCGTTGTTCACCACCTCTTCCTGGACGCGCCGGTCGGCTGCGAGGAACGAATCGAGGTCGGTCCCCGCGGCGAGGCGGAACGTCTGGACTTCGATCATCACCCCGAAAGTTTGCCCCAACGAGCACACCCCTCGGCCCGCGGAAGCATGTCGGTGGAACGATCGCCACGGCGACCGCGTGGGTGGAACGTGAGCGGCCCATCCGGGCGTCTCGTGCTGCTGCGTTGTGGGCATCCGACGATCACGATCGCAGCGCGCCCGGCGGGGGCGCGCTGCGATCGGGTCAGCGGCGTTGCCTGCCTAAGCAGGCCGGATGTTGTTGTTCACCCGGAAGAGGTTGTCGGGGTCGTAGGCCTTCTTGACCGCACGGAGCCGCTCGAGGTTGCCGCCGTACTGGGCCTGCACGACCGTCTCCTCGGTTGCATCGTCGCCGGAGAAGTTGAGGTACGCACCACCAACCCCGTCGAGCTTCTGTGCGTCCTCGATGAAGTTGTTCACCCACGACCTGACGGTCTCGAAGTTCGAACCGTCGTAGGTGTTGCCGTCCACGCTGAGCATGAACGGGGCGCTCCGGTCCCCGAAAGCGGTGTCATCGGCCCCCACCGCAGCAGTGGCTCCCCCCATGATCGGGATGTGGACGAGGACGCGCGGGTCGGGCTTGGTCATGGCCCTCTGATGAACGAGCGCCATGGCGTCGTCGGTCAGCTCGCTGAGATAGACCGACTTCCAGTAGCTGTGATGGTTCGCCGACAGCTCGTCGAACCCGGCCTGGAAGGCCCGGTAGTTGGGGATGTGCTCACTGATGTCGGCCAACGGCGTCCCGAGGTTGTCGAACGGTTCGAGCACCTTCGCGCCCTTCGTGGGGTCGCCTGCGTACAGCGCGCCGATGATCAAGACGTCCCGGCCCTGGACCGGCGGGGGGAGGGCGTCGGCTTCAGGCATAGACCAATACAAGGCCCGGGTGGTCACCTCGTCGCCGGCTTCCAGCGCCAGATCGCGCCACTTCGGGAGGAGCTCCTCACCCGCAGCGGCGTCGTGGAACACGGCGGTGAGGGCGATCTCCGGACCGAACGTGTGCGCCCGGAACGTGAAGTCGGTGACCACACCGAAGTTGCCGCCGCCGCCCCGGATCCCCCAGAACAGGTCGGGGTTCTCGGTCTCGCTCGCGGTGACGATCTCGCCGGAGGCCAACACGACCTGAGCAGAATCGAGGTTGTCACATGCCAGTCCCCACTTGCGGTGAAGCCAGCCGATCCCTCCCCCAAGGGTCAGGCCGGCCACGCCGGTGGTCGACACCACCCCACCCGGCACGGCCAGTCCGAACTGCTGCGTCTCACGATCGACCTGCCCCCAGGTGGCACCGCCCTGAACCCGGACTGTCTTCTTGGCGACGTCGACCCACACGCCGTTCATGTCGCGCAGGTCGAGAAGGAGCCCACCGTCGACCGTGCCGTGCCCGCCCACGTGGTGGCCGCCCGCCCGCACCGCCAGAAGCAGCCCGTGTTCGCGGGCGAGGTTCACCCCGTCGACGACGTCGGCGGTGCCTGAGCAGCGGACGATGAGACCCGGCCTCCGATCGATGGCGAGGTTCTCGACCGCTCGACTCTCGTCGTAACCGGAATCACCTGGACGGAAGACCGGTCCCCGGAACTGCATTCCGAGACCCTCGAGCTGCTCGTCGGTGAACTCGACTGCGCTTCCCTGGATCGTTGTGACTGACGTGGTCATGACTCTGCTCTCCCCCTCGCGCCGTGGTCATGGTGGACGTCATCTGAGCGCCACGGCGCCGACAGACGCTAGTCACGAAACAGAAAGGATGCGGCCGAGACGTACCGTGGAGTCCAGACAACCACGCTGTGGCGGGAGCACGCGTGGAATCGGGGCGACCCACGCGTCGAATTCGGGATCAGCCGCGGTCGTCGGGCTGGAACCCGGAGCACAGGAGGTCGATGGCGTCAATGCGCTCGCCGGCTCGCAGGTAGGCCTGTTGCTCGATGATGTGCCAGGCGTCATCGCCCCACGGGGTCGGGCGGAGGCGGAGCCGCCACGAGACGTGGAGACGACCGCCGACCTCTCCCACCGTTCCATCGAGAACTTCGAACTCCTCCGCTCCGCCGAACCAACTCCGAAGGTTGTCGGCGATCTGCGTTGCGCCTTCGCACTCCGTAAGTCCGGGCGGCAGCAGCGCCCGCATGGTGGCTGCAGGCTCGAAGCAGTCGGCCATCCGCTCGAAGTCGCGGGCGGCCAGCGTCTCAAGAAGAAGGCCGCCCACCGACCAGGGCGTCGTCGCGGGCGTGTCGACATTGAGGGCGAGAGGCTGTGAAGAGGTCATGCACTCTTGTACAGCGCAACGGCCCAGTACGGCATCGGGTGCGCGCCCTATTTTGAATCTCGGTCGACCTCCTCACCCACCGCGATGAGTCCATGCCGCATCGCGAACATCGCGGCCGCGCCCCGGCTGCGCACGCCGAGCTTTACGTAAACGTGCTCCAAGTGAGCACTGACCGTCTTGGCAGAGATGGTCAGCTCCCGCGCGATCTGCGCCTTGGTCAGCCCCCGGCAAAACAGCACCAGCACCTCAACCTCGCGAGAACTGAGCCCTCCCGCGTGGCCCGCCGGCCGACGCACCCGATGCCCGGCTGCGTCCAACACAGCACGCACCGCGTCGCCGTCCAAGCGGCCCTCGGTGACCTCAGTGGCGAGCACCTGCCGGGCCGCGTCCGCCGCCAGCGCGGCGCGATGGGGCCGCGGTTCGAGCAGCGCGTGGTACACATCGGCCGCCGCGACGATCCGGGCGTTCATCGGGAGTCGATCGCCCGTGAGGCCCGACGGGTAGCCGGATCCGTCCATCCGCTCGTGGTGCATTGAGGCAAGTTGGCCGATGGCGAGCAGCGCCGGGGCCTTCGAGAATGTGCGGGCCGTGAGGTAGGGGTGGGTGCGAATCCGCTCGCGCTCCGCGTCGGTGAGTCGTCCGGCCTTGTCCAAGATGCCGGCGGAGACGCCGATGGTGCCGACGTCGTGCACCAGTCCGGCTCGTCGTACGAGCACGACGTCGGCACGCGGCAGGCCGAGGGTGGCAGCAGCAGCACCGGCAAGCTGCGCCACGCCTCGTGAATGTCCGAGTGTGAAGGGCGACTTGATGTCGGCGTAGTCGGCGAAGGCCTCCAACGCCCGATCGAGGTCCTCGTCGCTCAGTTCTCGGCTCAACGTTTCGTGCCCACCGATGAGGGTGTCCCAGCCGTCGATCTCGTCGGTGCCCCCGAGCAACTCGCCGGCATGCTCACAGAAGAGGTCGACGAGATCGGGATCGAACTCGGTGGCCCGTCGGGAGCGGAGCATCCCGACCGCGGCGTCCACCCCGCCTGTGCGGTGCAGCGCTTCGACGTCGTTGGCCACGTGGATGATCCGCATGATGCGGGCGATCTCGCCGCCCGCCAGTTGGGCCGGCGAGCCCTTGCCATCCCAACGCTCGAAGGCATGCTGCAGCGGGTCACGCACCTCGGGACCGAGTCCGAGCCGCAGCGACAGGTCGCCCGAGGTCTCGCAGTGCGAAGCCATCGACTGCTGGACCTCCTTGGACCCGCCCGCCAGGAACCGGCCAATCATGCTGAGCCGCCGGATCGGAGAGCTTCCGCTCGCGACGTGGCCGATCATGAAGCGCATCATCGGCAGACCGGTCATGTCGACGAGGTAGCTGTCGGCCCGCACCGCCAGGTCGTCGCCGAACCACTTGCCCATCTCGTGCGCGTCGGCCACACAGCCAACCCACGCCAAGAGCGACACATAGAAGATCGCGGCGACCTCATCATCGGAGAGGCGCTCGAGCTCCGCCATCCGCAACGCGATGAGCGTCTGGCGGATGATGTGCTCCTGCGGTTGACCTAGGCCCAGATCCGTCGCCAGTGACAGCGCCGCCACCAACTCAGCCAGCCGCACCCCATCTCCCGCGCCCCTCACGCCCCCAGGGTACGGATCTGAGTGGCTGCCGAGGCTCATTCACCACCTTTGGAGTCAATCATCGCCGCCTTCTTGGCTTTCACAACGGTGTCACGCACGCGGTCCAGCGGTCCGCCAACCGTTGTCGAATGCGTCGAACTCCCGGAGTTGCGTCGCGGGACCGGTGCCTCAGCGAATCTTCTGGGGCGTAGCCGCCAGCAATTGGGCACAGCATCTCTTCCGCGCGCCTCATCCCCGGCGACGCCTGCCCGCAGCGGCCTCGATCTTCTTCTTGACACACGGCACCGCGCCGAGGAGCGTTGCGAACTCCCCCTCGTGGAGAACCCACAGGCGCATCGGCGTGATGGCCGTCACCGTCGCGGTCCGGGGGCGCTTGTCGATCAGCGCCAGCTCACCGACGAACGAGCCCGGTCCAACCTTGGCGATCTCTTCGTCGTCGCGTGTGACCGACGCCCACCCGTCGACGACCACCACGAATTCGAGCCCACCGTCCCCCGCCGACATCAGGGTGCGGCCCGTGTCGATGGAGATCTCCGACACCAGCCCGTCGATTTCGGTCAGTTCGGCGTCGCTGCAGTTCGCGAACAAGGCGACGTGGCGGAGCGACTCGATCACTTTGCGTTGTTCGCGTGCCATGGTGCGCATATGGAACCTCCTTGAGGAACGGCCAACCTGTCCCGTGCACGATGACGATTCGACGTTGCAACCCGGCGACAGTCGGGCTACAGGTCGGCGAGGAACTCACACTGGGGAGGCCGAAGCCCGGCACCACCGGTAGATTGACGAGCGGATGCCGTCGGAAATGACCGTTTCGCTCGGTGTGCTCGGCCCGCTCCATGTGGAGGCTGCGGGCGATCCCGTCGATGTGGGTGGCCCGCGCGAACAGGCCCTGCTCTGCCTCCTGCTCGCGCGGGCGGGCCAAACGGTCTCCGTGGACCGGCTCGCGGAGGACCTCTGGGAGGGGGACCCCCCGGCCGGAGCCGCCAGGACGGTGCGGGCCTACGTGTCGAGGATCCGCAAGGCCCTCGGAGAGGCCGGCCGCCGACTCGTCATCACCGAGGCACCCGGGTACCGCCTCGACGTCGGCGAGGCCGACGTCGACCTGATCCGGTTCGAGGACCTCGCGGGGGAGGCGCGGGCGCTCCTCGACGGTGGACGAGCGGACGCCGCGGCGGATCGCTTTCGGGACGCCCTCGCGCTGTTCCGCGGCACACCCTTCGCCCAGGTGTCGGACACGACATGGGGACGGGCCGAGTCGCTCCGAGTCGAAGAAGCCCGCCTCGCGGTGCTCGAGGCCCGCATCGAGGCCGAGCTGGCGTGCGGCCGTCACGACCGGCTCGTGGGTGAGCTCGACGGACTCTGCGTCGAGCACCCTCTGCGCGAGGGGTTGTGGGCCAAGCGCATGGTGGCCCTCTACCGAGCAGGCCGGCAGGCCGAGGCGCTGCGCGCCTACCAAGCCCTGCGCGCGCTTCTAGAAGAGGAACTCGGAATCGAGCCGAGCATCGAACTGCGGAACCTCGAGACCCGCATCCTCCGCCACGATCCTTCGCTCGGGACGGCGCCGCCGCTGCGCGGATCACCCCTCCCTGCCGGCGTGGTGACGTTTTTGTTCTCCGACATCGAAGGATCGACGAAGGCGTGGGAGTCCGATGCGCTCGCGGCCGCGGCGATGGTCCGGACACACGACGCCACGATGCGAGACGCGGTTGAAGCCCATGGGGGGGTCGTCTTCAAGCAGACCGGCGACGGAACGTGCGCCGTGTTCGGCGACACCATCGCGGCGCTGTCGGCCGCCATCGACGCTCAGCGGGCACTTGCCACCGGTTCCGTCAGTACCCGCATGGCGATCCACGTCGGGCCCGCCACCCCCGAACACGGCGACTACCACGGCCCGCCGCTCAACCGCACCGCCCGGCTCCTCGGCACCGCGCACGGCGGTCAGATCGTGGTCTCGTCGGCGGTGCGGCAGCTCACCGTCGGGGCCCTCCCCGGCGAGGCGCTCCTCGTGGACCTCGGGGAGTTCCACCTGCCGGACATCGACGGAGCAGAGCGGATCCACCAGGTGACGCATCCTGGCCTCAGGGCCGACTTTCCTCCGCTTCGGGCGTCCGTCGCCCGGCGGACCAATCTCCCGTCCGATCTCACGCGATTCATCGGCCGCGTCGACGAGCGGCGCCGGGTCGTGGAGGCGCTCGCGAGCCACCGCGTGGTGACGCTCACCGGGGTCGGCGGGGTCGGCAAGACACGCCTCGCCTGCGCCACGGGGGAGTCGCTCGTCGACGAGTTCCCGGACGGTGTCTGGCTGTGCGGTCTCGAAGCCGTACGCGACCGCCACGCCATCGACGACCTCGTGGCCGCTTCCCTGAGGATCAGCCCTCGCCAGGGCGAACCGTCGCGCATCACGCTGCTCGACGTCATCAAGGACCGCCGCCTCCTGATCGTCTTCGACAACTGCGAACACCTGCTCAGCGCCGTCGCGGAACTCGCCATCGCGCTCGTCGATGCGGGGCCCCAGGTTCGCGTCCTGGCTACGTCCCGGGAGGGGCTGGGGGTGCGGGGCGAGCAGATCATCCCCGTGCCCTCGATGCGGCAGCCTGAGCCCGGCGCCGGAATCAGCGCCATCGAGGACGCCGAAGCCGTGCAGCTCTTCGTCGAGCGGGCGAAGGAGATCCGACCCGACTTCGCGCTCGACGACGACAACGCAATGAGCGTGGCGTCCATCTGCGCAAGGCTCGACGGTGTCCCTCTGGCCATCGAATTGGCCGCCGCCCGCATCGGGGCGCTGAGCGCCCAGGACATCAGCGGGCGTCTCGACGAGAGCTTCCGGCTCCTCACGGGGAGCGGCCGCGGCGCGGTCGACCGTCACCAGGCCCTTCACAGGACCATCGACTGGTCGTACGAGCTGCTGAGCGAGGACGAGCGCTCGCTGTTCGCGGCGTTGTCGGTCTTCGCAGGTGGCTTCGCTCTCGAGGACGCCGAGGCGCTGGCGACGTCGAGTCCCGACGGCCTCGGGTCGCTCGGCGCCCTCGGGTCGCTCGACGCGCTCGACACCCTGGCGCGGCTCGTCCAGAAGTCGATGGTCGTGGCCGAGCCGCGCGGCACCTCGGTGCGCTACCGGATGCTGGAGACGATTCGCCAGTATGCCGGGGACCGACTTGAAGATGCCGGGGCCACGGCAGCCCTGCGCCAGTGGCACGCGGACCGCTATCTCGGCGTCGTTACGTACGCGGCGGCGATGCTGGCGGGCCCCCGTGAAGCGGATGGGGTGGCCATCCTGATCAGGGAGATCGCCAATCTCCGAACCGCGCTGGGCTGGTTCGTCGATCAGGGTCAGGCGGACTCCGCCGCGCACCTCGTTGCCCCATTGCGCTACGAGCTCTTCCCGTCGTGGCTTGCCCGCGAGGTCGGCTCGTGGGGCGCGACCGTGGTCGATCGGCTCGAACCCGAAGCCACCGTCGAACTCGAGCGCACCTACGCCGCCGCCGCCTTCTGGCACTGGTCGAACGGCGACCTCGAGGCAGCCGAGGTCGCGGCCGACCAGGCGGTGGATGTTGCGCGCCGGTCTCGTCGCCCGCTGGATCCGCTGGCCGCCTACACGGTCGGCACCGTGGCCTTCCACAGCGGGAACATGAAACTCGCAAATCGCGTTGTCGTCGACAATCCCGCGGCCAACGACGACGACGACGATCCCAGCATCAGGGCGTGGGTCTATTCCGGTCGTGCGGCGAGGATCGGCCTCGCCGACGCCGACCTCGACCGCGCCCGGCCCCTGGCAGAGCGGGGGGTGGCTCTCGCCGAACGCGCCGGGAGCCCGTCCATCCTTGTCTTCTCGACGTACATCTTGGCCGTGCTCACCGACCACCCTGGGGCGGACCGCGATCCGGAACGTGCGCTGACGCTGTTCCGGCGCGCGATGTCTCTCGATAGCCCGGGCGCCGACGTCTGGAAACTCGCGTCGCGCGCCGTGTCGGGGGCGTTGCTGTGCGAGCTGGGTCAAACCGCTGCGGGAATGTCGGAGCTTCGGGCGGCGCTGGTGGACGCCGAACGAGCGCTGTCGCAGGTGGAGGTCGTCTCGTACATGATCGGGCCCGCCATCTACGCCTTCTCGCGCGTCGGGGAGCACGCAATCGTGGCCGCGCTCGGCCACGCGGCGCAGACCGGATCCCTCGGCTGGTGGTGGTACGGGCTCAACGAATCGGCTCGGGACCGCGTGTTCGTCAAAGAGTCACGGGCCCAACTCGACCCCGACGAGCTCCGCGACGCCGAAACGCTCGGGGCGAGCTTGGACCACGACCGCGCCGCCGAACTCATCCTCGCCACCATCGCCCGCCACACCGGGTAGCGCGCCCGGAAGACCGATCTCCTCCGGGAACGCATCGGTGGGTGCGTCTGCCAACGGCCGCGCGGACGAAGTCAGGAACGGGATTGTCCGCATCCAAACGAACGAACAGCAACCGGTGCGGTGCATGCGTGCTTCGTGTGCCGCGAGAGACGATTCAGAGACGGAGGGTGTCGGGAAGGGCGTACAGGCGGAAGTCGGCGACCGTGCGGAAGCCGATGCCCTTGTAGAGGGTCACCGCCATCGGTGTCGAATGGAGCACTGCGGTTCGCAGCCCCAACCTGCGAGCCTCATCGAGTGCCCGGAGGATCAAGCTGCGCGCGAGGCCGAGGCCTCGGGCCTCGGGCCGTGTGGCGACGCCATAGATGCCGGCGACCCCCGCTCCCAAATGAAGCACGACCTTCGAGATCACGACTCCGTCGCGCCGCGCGATCCAACCTCGCGTTGGGGCGTCGGGGTGGGCGAACCGTACGGCCTGCATGACCCCCCGAAGCACGGGCACGGCGTCGTCCTGGAGGTTGTACCGAAAGGCGACGAGTTCGATGAATGGGTCGTGCGCGTCCGGGCCGACCTCTGTGATCTCGATGCCGTCCGGACGCGCGTCCGGAGTCGGGACCTCCTCGAGGTCGGCGATCATGCCCGGACAAACCTCCGCCTCGACGAGCCCCCGAGCCTCGAGCCGCCGGTCGAGATCGGCCGGTCGGGCGGACGGGTGGACGATCCACACGACCGGGACGTTCCGAGCTGCATACGCGTTGAGGACCGCATCGATGTGCTCGTCGACGCCCTGGTCGAGCCGTGAGCGCAAGACGGCGTTGTATGGAGCCTGGGTGATCGGGGTCTCGAACCTCAGCAGCTCGGGCTCGTCGATCAGTGCGCACTGCGGCCCCCGCCCGAACTGCGACCACATCGTCCAGAGATTGCCCTCGGTGAGGGCGATCGCCTCGTCACGCTCCACGCCGGAATGCTACGGGGCGAGACCTTGCCGGCGGGTCAACGGTTGGCCCGAGTTGTTGACTCCTCGAATCAGATGGCTTCGCGGAGCATGAGTCCGGGAAATGGAGGTGAGGGGACTTGAAAAACCCCTGACTTCTACGTTGCGGACTTCGCCACGCAGGACGCCAGCGGACGGCGATGATCGTTTCCGCCGCGTCCCAGCGAATCTCCGACCTAGGGCTTCCACGCCGGCGACCACCCTCCACATCGTCTTGCAGGCCACCCTGCTCCCGATCTACGCCGTGGGCGTCGGACTCCTCGCCTGGCGAGGCTTCGGTCAGGTCGCCAACCGGGCGTCGTGCGTACTCGGGGTCGTCGGAGGGATCGCGCTCACGGTGGTTGGGCCTCTCCTCCTCTTGACCGACAACCCGGATTTGGGCCGCGTGTTCATGCCCGGCGCGGGGACGTTCATCTTCCTCATCGCCGTGGGCGTCCGCCTGGTCAGCGACAGCCGACGTGACGCAACAGCAGCGGTGGCCTGAGTGGCATTGGCCGGGAGACACCAAGCGGTGCACGGAGTCGGGGTCAGGGCGCTGCTCTCGAGCCCACCGTTGCTCGCGGGACTTCGGCTCGAGCGTGACGCGCGCGCACGCACGCGGTCGGGGTCGCTTGGCGCTTGATCGGGCGCAGTGCCCGCTCCGCTACTGCCTGGCGGTGGGAGGCGCGCTCCCCGCCCCGAGGGACCGCGCAGCGAGAACACTGACCAGTTCGCGGCGGCTCGTGACCCCGACCTTGGCGAAGATCGATTTGCAGTGGTCCTGAACGGTGTAGGGCGTGATGAACAGAGCCGCGGCGATCTGGTCGGTGGTCTCCCCTTGGAGCACGCGGCTCGCCACCTCGAGCTCGCGAGTGGTCAAGCCGTATGCCTGGAGCTTCAAGGGAGCGACCTCCATGGGGAGTGCTGGTTCGATGATCACGGCGGTTCGCGCCGATTCGCCGTGGCCGAGCAGGGAGGCGTGGAGCACGAGCCAGCCACCGGAACGGGTCGGGACACGGGTCCTGACCGGCATCGTCGGGTCATGATCAGACGTGCGACACCGCGCCGCGACCGCGTACACGACGTGGGGAACCCCATCCTGTTCTCCGGGCTCAGGGTCCACGAGGTGGAGGAGCCAACGATCGGCCGCCGGCGTCGTCGCTTCGACTTCGCCCTGCTCGTCGAACAGCACGAGACCGGGACTGGTGTCGGGGTCGGCGGCGTCCAGATCTCCCAGCAGCAACGCCTGGCGAACACCGCGCGCGATTCGATCCGCGACGGAGAGGATCAGGTCGATGTCGCGCTCGCTGAAGTCAGGCTCTCCCGGGGGCCGGTACAGCGCTACCCCCGCCCAACAGTTCCCCCGGTCCCGCATCGCCACGCGGACTTCGGTCTCGGCTCCGAGGGGACGCAGGAGGGTTCGGTACCGCGGGCTCCGATGTGGATCGCCGTTCGTCGCCCGGTGCAAGGTGTCGGCGGGCCGGTGCCGCGTCGCGAGGTCGGCGAACTTATTGACGTCGGGTTCCTGGTACTCGTTCCTGGCCAGGCCAAGGTTCACCGTCCGGCGTAGGTCGGCCTCGCCGTCCAGGTGTGCGTTGTAGTGACCCGTCACCAGGAGGGTGCTGGGGTCGATGGTGAACCAGCAGGCGTCGAAGGCAAACGGCACAGCTCGGCGTAGCTCGGCGCCGGATTCCCTGAGCAGGCCCACGATGTCGTCGGCGCGGTCTGCCAGCCGCTCGATACGGCGCGCCACGTCCCGGGCGGCTCGGGCAACGTCTCCACCCCGTGCTCCCACCGACCAGAGTGTACGGCCCCGCCTGGGCTCGCAATATCCCAGTGTCCTGGGATGGTCCCTGCCGCCGATCAACCGGAACATGGGCTCTCGTTCATCGACGAAGGGAGGCCCAAATGGCCAGACGCAAGGTGTTCGATTGTCGAAACTTCCCCGGCCCGTGTTCGCTCGTGGTGGCGGGGACCGAGGAAGAGGCGTGGGCGGCTCAGATCGCTCATACGGTTGCCGCCCACGCGCAAGAGGACGGCCCGGAACTCCGAGCGCTGCTCGAACAGCACGTCCACGACGAGGACGAGTGGCTCGCCGCCCAGATCGCCGCGGTTGGAGAGGAAACGCGATGAAGCAAACGATCGACCTACTCGTGGCGCGCTACGTCGACGCGTTCAACCGACGGGATGCTGACGCCCTCGCCGACCTGTTCGCTGAGGAGGGGCGCCTCATGCCTCCCCACGTTCCGACGCTCACCGGTCGTGCGGTAATCCGGAACGCGCTTCCGGGCTTCTGGGACCTCGGCATGCGGGATCTGCAACTCACGTCGCTCGCCGTCGACCGGCACGATGACGTGGTTCTCGACCATGGTCGTTGGAGCATCCGCATGGGGGATGGGGAGGATGCCGCCAAGGACGAGGGGAAGGACCTCCGCGTCTGGCAGCGTCAGCCCGATGGGTCCTGGCAGATCATCCACGACATCTGGAACACCGACCTCCCGCCGACCACCTAGAAGGCGGCGGCGACGGGTCGAAGGCCCGGGCGCGGCAAATGCCGCGATCCCGGGCCTTCGACGCGCGCCGAGTCCGCGGGTCCTGACACGACGACGTTTGAACCGGCCGATCAGGGCATCTTGAACGCGTCGCGCCACAGGGCCGACGACGCTGGTACGGGCCTCGGCCCGCTGAGCCAGTCGCTCAGGTCGGCGGCTCGTGCCACTCCCGCACGCACTCGGGGCCGATGTTGGTTGCAGCGCAGAACCCGGAACCACGACTGATCCAGGCGGCGTGAGGCTCGACATCAATCTGGGTACTTGACGCTTCCGGCGAGCACCTCGACGTAGGAGTCGACACCGGACGCCGACCGGGGCGATTGAGCCCGCCGCAATGCTGGCGGCGATGCCGGCGACTCCCTCGATTGCGTTCCAGCCGACGGTGAACCACGCCAGCCATTGCCCCCTCCGCACCAGCGCAGGTCGGCCGTGGGTTCCAGGCTGTCCCACGGCGGCCGGCTGGACGGTCCAGGTCGAACGGTCGGTCAGGTCAGCGACGACCGTCGAGATCGGCGTGTGAAGGCTGGACCTCCAACTCGAGGCTGATCAGCAACCGCAGCGCTTCTGATGCCAGCTCGTAGCGGACCTGCCGGCCCTCACGGGTCGCCTGTGCCAGTCCGCAGCCGCGCAGGCACGTGAGGTGGTTGGAATCGTTCGGGCGGGTCGTCGAGAGCGCGTCAGCGAGGTCAGCGGGGTTCACCCCGGGATCAGCGTCCGGACCTCGAACGACCACGAAAACGAGGCGGCGTTCCCCACCTGGTCGCGCACGTCGACCTCCACCAGGTAGGTCCCATCGGGAAGGGGGAACCGCCCGAGGGCAGCTCCCTCGACGCTGCCGGGAACCTGGTAGGTGATCCGACTCGCTCCGGGGTCGTACTCGGCGTCGAGCGAGGACGTGACCACGCCGTTCGACAATCGCATGGCGACGCTGGAGGCATCGAGACCGCTGTCGGGCTCGTCGACCCCGAGTGAGAGGCTCGGAGAGCGGTCGGCGGTCACCCCGACCGGGTTCGGGGCGCCGAGCGCCGGAGGAATGGCGTCCACCGCGAACGAGAACGGCAGGGGCGGAGCGATGTTGCCGGCGTCGTCCGCGGCGCGGATCTCCGCCGCGTGGGGGCCGTGGGCGAGGCCGCTCACCGGAGCGAACAGCCGATCGGGGCTGCCCCTGCGCTCGAAGCACGCCAGCCCCTCCGGCCCGTATCTCGTCCCGTCGATCCAGAGCTGGACGGGCCGGAAGCAGGCGTCGTCGATGTCGGGGTGCAGTGATCCGGCGGCGTCGACGACCCGGGCGCTGACCACCGTCGAGGACGCGACCCAACCGGTCGGGGTCGGGTCGGACACCGACGGCGGCGTGTTGTCGATGGTGTAGGAGCGGGTAACGGGCCCGTCGGTCAACCGGGCTCCGGTACCGCAGTCGGTGAGGATCATGTCGATGAAGTAGTCGCCCTCAGGCGTCGATTGCGGGAACTCGAGATCCCACTCCCACTCCCACAGGCCGCTCCAGTACAGCTCGGAAAGGGTGGCGGGCGTGGCGGTCGACGTTCTCGAGTCGAACACCGACACGCACGAGCGGCCCGCCTGGCCCGGGCTGCCCGGGTCCGGGGCGTCGGTCACGATCCGGAGCGTGCGGGTGATCGGGCCGGCCGCCGTGCTCATCGGGTCCCAGAGCCCCGGCCCCCGGAGGGCGAGGGAGTGGGGGAACGAAAACTCGATCACGGTCTCCCCGGGAACCGCCAGGACCACAACCCATGTCCGGGTCGAACCGTTGGACAACCAGGCCGACACGAAGACCACGCCGGGAGCAGACCGCTCGAACTCGAACGCCCCCGACGCATCGGTGACGATCGTCCTCTGGCCGTCGCTCACGAAGACGCCGGCGCGAGGGCGCTCGCCGCCGAAAACCGTCCCCGAGATGACGTACAGGCTGTCGGCCGACGCCGGTCGAGCGGGGGTGACCGCGAGGCCCAACACCATGACAAGCGCCGTCGCCATCCTCGTCCGCCACCGAGCCACGCCAACCCCCGGTAGGGCCCGGTCCGGGCCCTCACCACCTTCTACGCCGCTCGGGGCCCGCCTGCGCGGCCGCAGCGCCCGCGGGCCAGCTTCCTCTCAACGACCCCCCGCGCGCGCCTGTGGTGAACTGCCAACCGTGAGCGAAGCGGCCGAGGGGTAGCGCGCCGCCCTCGTCGAGGAACTGCTGCAAGGCGAGTTTGTGGACCAGATGTGTTCTTACTTGAACTCGACACGACGGCCCGTCCCCGAGGGTTGACGCCGTGGATCGAAACTTCATACACTGTATTACATGTTGAAGAGGACTTCGAAGGTGCTAACGGTCTCCCTCCCGCCTGATTCCGCTCGGGACTTCGAACGCATCGCCGAGGAGGAAGGGCGAAACAAGAGTGAGCTCTTCCGCGAAATGCTGCGCGTGTATCGGGTGTGGCGGGAGACCCAGCGATTCGAGTCGCTCCAGCGCTATGGCGCCGCCGCGGCGCGCGAGCTTGGGATTCGGGACGAGGACGATGTGGAACGCCTCGTGCAAGAGTTCCGGGACCGGTGAGGGTCGTCCTCGACACGAATGTCCTTGTCTCCGCCTTCCTCTTCCCTGGCGGAAACCCCGAGGCCGTCTATCGGCGAGCGATCGACGGTCGGCTCGCGATGGTGACCTCCGCCCCGCTCTTGAGCGAACTGGCGCGGGTGCTCACCGACAAGTTCGGGTGGGAACAGGCAATGAGCGATAGCGCCCTGACACAGGTCGTCGTGATCGCCACGGTCGTCGAGCCAACCGAACGGCTCGACGTCGTCCGTGATGATCCCGCTGACGACCGTGTCCTGGAGGCTGCCGTGGCGGGTGCGGCTGAGGTGGTCGTGTCGGGTGACCGCCACCTTCTCCGGATCGGAGAATTCCGCGGGATCCGGATGCTGAGCCCGGCCGACTTCCTCACGGAGTTCAAGTAACGAGCCATCAGGCCCGGGGTAGTGGAGGTGAGTGGACAACGTTTGAACCGGACAATTTGGACCCTGTCTGCCTCACATCGGATGGGGATGGAGCGGACGACGGAATCCCCCTCGTGGCGATCCAAGCCCCTCGTCTCGACGTAGACGGAACCCGCGTCGACATCGATGCGATTTCCGAGACACCAAGATGTGCCAAGGAATGCATTTCTGCACTGAACCAGCACCCGCTCGCGCCACGTTCCGACAGGTCGGTGAAGTTCGGGGTTGCTGGCTCAGCTCAGATCTCCCGGTCATGCGGGACCCCAGCCGGTAGCCGTCGGGACACGGTCGCCTGCACACTTCGGGCACGTCGTCCCGTGACTCGCTCGACGACGAACGAACGGGCGGCCCATCGTGGGAGACCACAGCACGCATCTTCGGAGCTACGAAATACCCACAATGTCCGACAAGAGGAGATCCAACCCAATGAGAAGCGCAATCCGCCGCTCGGTCGTGTTGTCCATCATCGGCGCGGTCGGCATGACCGCATGCGACGGCGGGGGCGACCGCGTCGCCCTCAGCCGGGAGGACTGGATCAAGGCCGCCAACACGGTGTGCGGGAAGGGAGGGACTGAGTTCCAGGCGCTCTTCCAGGGCGGCTTCCCCGACACGCCCGAAGCCGCGCAAGCGTTCCTGCGCGGGGCGGCCCCCGTTTTCGAGCGCGAGGTCGACGCCCTCGACGATCTCGAGCCCCCCGAAGCAGACGCCAAGCAGATCGACGACGCCCTCGCCCTCGGTCGCCGTGCTGTGGCAGACATCGAGTCCGCCGCAAAAGATCCGACGCGAGCCGAGAAACTCTTCCAAGCGCAGGGGGGAGAGAACCTCATCGGCTTCCAGGAGACGTTGGTCGACTATGGAGCCGACCGCTGCGAGCTGAGCGAGGAGGAGGATGACGACGACGACGACGGCGGAGAGGACGTGCCGGACCCGGCGGAGTTCTCCGCCGAGAAGGCGGCATACATCACGGCGGGGGACGCCCTCTGCGCCACCGCGAACGAGACGCTGCTCCCGGCCGAGGATCGTTATCTCGCTTCGTTCCCGGCGCCGCTGACGGCCTGGACCGACTTCTTCGATATTACGATTCCCTCCCTCGAGGCGCTTGTGGACGGGCTTCGGGCGCTCGATCCTCCGGCCGAGGTCCTCGCTGACGCCACGACAGCGAACGACTCACGCGCCGCTCGGCTGACGACGTTTCGAGCCGCACGCGAGAGGGCGGCGGCCGGCGACCAGAATGGCTTTGACGAAGAGATGCGGCCACTCTTCGAAGGCGGCTTCGACGAATCCGATCGCCTTTTCCGAGCGGTCGGGTTCCAGGTCTGTGGGAGTGAGGACCCGGACGCCGGAACGGAGTAGCGCTCCGCGACGGAATTCGTTGTCGTCAGGACAGGATTGCCAGCACATGTTTGGCACGCACCAACCGTAAGGGTGCCGAAGGAGGACGAGATGACGGCCATGGAGCAACGGCAAGGTTCGGCGACAGGACCAAGGTCCACGGCGTGGCTCATAGGCCCAGCCGTCGGGGTCGTGTCCGTGCTCGGAGTGATGGTGGTCGGAGTGGGCTTCTCGGTCACGGATGACCTCTCCGTCGAGACCATGCTCGACAAGCTCGAGTCGGCCCGATCGGTGCTGCTGTTGGGCGGGGCGCTGGAGGCGCTAGCCGCCATGGCGCTGGTGATCTTCGGCGCCTGGATCTTCACCGTCCTCCGCGCAGTGGAACCACCCGGCGCCTTGACCGCGCTGGTCGCCGGAGGGGGAAGTCTCCTCACCGCGGCGATGCTGGCGATGGCCGCCGCCCACACCCAACTCGCCACCTACGAGCCCAAGGACAGCATCGATCCGGCTATTCCGCTGACGCTTCACACGCTCGAGGAGAACCTCTACGCGGGCGCCTGGTGCTCTCTCGCTTTGGTTGCGGGTGCCGTGGCGGTCGCCGCTCTCCGTCACCGGGTACTCCCGACATGGTTCGGAGGCGTGAGCGCCTTCATCGCGGTGCTCTTGCTGGTCCTCCAGATCGTGGTGCCTTGGGGTGGGTGGTTCCCGGCCGCGGTCTGGCTGGTCGTCGCCGGTTTTGGTCTGCGGGCAACGCCCGTATCGGTGGCGAGAACGGGCGGACCATCGAGCTGAGCGTCACACTAAGGCGATGACACGGACGGCGGCGGCCTGGGACGAGGCAGCACGACCTCCTCACCGTCTCGTCGACGTCCTCACCTTCGCTCCCGCCACGATTGCCGTCATCATCGGATTTGTTGCCTTGCTCCGCATGGCGGTGGCGATCGACGCTTCTTCGAGCGCCGACGCCGACATCTTCTTTTGGACGGTTGAGCTCGCCGGTGCGTTGACCGCCGCCCTTCTCGGCGCAGGGTTGGTGCGCCGGTGGAGGATGCCGGCGGGCGGATGGCTTCTCCAACTTTGCGCCGCGGCCCTGGCGCTCAGCGCCCTCACTGCCACCACTGGCATTCGCTCGGATGCGTGGCTTCCGTTCGGGGCGGCGACGGTCGATGTCCAGCTATGGGCCAACGTGCTTGGGCGGGCGATCCTCCTTGCTGCCGCTGTCGTATTGGTTCCCGATCGGACGGAGCGAGGGGGTATCGGGGGAGGGCTCGGCACCGGTCTCATCGCCGCGCTGGTCGTCGGGTCGACTGCCGGACTGTTGGTGCATCACCGGGCGGGCACATTGGGAGCCAGGCCGCTCGGGTTCGGGAACAGCGCGTGGATCGAGGCCGCCAGCAGCGTCCCGCCGTGGGTGTTCGCCGTGCTGCTCGCCGTCCACGTCACGGCGTTGGTCTTCCTGTCCCGGCAGCGAGGCGGCGAACCAAGCCTGTTCCAGGTGATTGGCTGGGGCGTTGCGGTCGGCGCACTCCCCGCCGCGGTTCCCTCCATGGCCGAACGACTGCCGGGCGCGGCGGTGGAGGTTATGACCGCGGTGACCTTGCCCATCCTCCCGGTTGTCTCGGTCGTCGCCCTCCTGCGGACCCTGTCGTGGACGGTGAACCGGCTGTTCAGTCGGAGCATCGTTTGGGGGCTGCTCTCCATCGCCATCGTGGTTGTCCAGGCGGTCGCGGTGGCGATCGCCGCCCTCACCGGGCAACGCGTCGGGTTCGTCGCCGCCGTTGCTGCCAGCGTTCTCGTCGCGGCAGGATTCCACCGTGCTCGCCTCCGAGTGCAGGGTGCCGTCGACCGCCTCCTCTACGGCGTCGGACGCGACCCGTGGATCGCCCTCGCCGACCTGGGTCGGCGGATGGAGGTGGCGCTCGGACCCGACGAGGTCCTGCCTGAGCTGGCCACGGCGATGGCCTCCGCGTTCGGCGCGGGCGTCGTCGTCGAGTTCGTCACGCCGAACGGCATGCGGGAAGTGGCGAGGGCCGGCAGCTTTGATGACCGAGGGTCCCCGTCGACGTGGCCGCTCGTCCACCAGGGCGAGCGAGTCGGAACGCTTACCGCATGTCCACCGGCCGCGGCCCCCTTCCGTCCGGTGGACATCGCGGCCTTGGCCAACCTGGCCCGTCAAGCGGCCGTCGCGGCCCACGGCGTGCGCACGTCACTCGAGCTGCGGCGCTCCCAGTCCGAGCTTATTGTCGCGATCGAGGGCGAGCGGCGCCGCCTCCAACACGAGTTGCATGATGGGCTGGGGCCGACCCTCGCCGGCGTCGCCCTCGGAATTCGCGCCGCACGCAACCAACGCGAAACCTCCGGAACGGGGGCTGACGAGTTGCTCGCTCGCCTCACCGCCGAAGTGGAAGCCAGTGTGGAGGAGGTCCGCCGCATCGTCCACGGCCTCCGCCCGGCTGCCCTCGACCAACTTGGTTTGGTGGCGGCAGTGCGTGCGTACGCGGCTCGATGCTCGACCGACGGTCTCGCCATCGGCGTCGAAGTGCTCGGTGAGCTCCCGATGTTGGCGGCCGCGACGGAAGTTGCCGCGTACCGCATCGCGGTGGAGGCGATCACCAATGTCGTTCGTCACGCGCGGGCTCGAACCTGTGTCGTCCGACTGCGGGGTGACGAGGGGATCATCATCGAGATCCAGGACGACGGTGTGGGCTTGGGCAGCGAAATCACCGCCGGCGTCGGGCTCTCGTCGATGCGGGAGCGCAGCATGGGCGTCGGGGGTCGGCTGTTCATCGACGTGGCACCGGGTGGCGGTACCCGAGTTGTCGCCGAGTTGCCCTCCGAGGTGCGCAGTGCGTGAGGAAGCCACGGAGAAGGCACTTCGGGTTGTGGTCGTCGATGACCACCCCGTATTCCGCATGGGGATGGTCGCCTTGCTGACGACGCTGCACGGCGTCGAAGTGGTCGCCGAGGCTGCCACCGTCGCCGAGGCCATCGACGCGGTCGAACACCACCGTCCCGACGTCGTCGTGATGGACCTTCGGCTGCCCGACGGCTCAGGGACCGCCGCCACCAGGACCATTGTGGCCAACTACCCGCACACCGCAGTGCTGGTGGTAACGATGTTCGCCGATGACGACGCCGTCTTTGCTGCCATGCGCGCTGGCGCCCGCGGTTACGTCGTCAAGGGAGCGGGGCAGGAGGAGATCGAGCGAGCCCTTCGCGCAGTCGGCAACGGCGAGGTCATTCTTGGGCCCCCTGTCGCGCAGCGTGCCGCAGCCTTGTTTGTGGTGCGCTCAGCCAGTACCACGTTTCCCGACCTCACCCCGCGTGAGGATGAGGTGCTGGATCTACTCGCCCGAGGGTTGGACAACCAGTCGATTGGCAGACGGCTCGGCGTCAACGAGAAAACCATCCGGAATCACGTGAGCAACGTGTTCACGAAGCTCCGAGTCGCCGATCGCTCGCAGGCGATCGTCAAGGCCCGCGAGGCGGGGATGGGTCAAGGTGAGTGACCCGGAACCCCCGGGTCGCGTGAAATCCCGACACCCGTGCGTCAGGCATGTGGGTCAACGTCGCACAGCGTCGTTCTCGCTCTCGTTCTGGACCCGACGAGGGCCGCTCAGCCATGTCACCAGGACGTGCGACAATCAACGCCGCCGTAGCCGTCAGTCAGCCCAGTCTTTGGCGGTGAGTTTGAGTGAGTGGACCAGATGTGTTCTTACTTGAACGACGGTGGCCGGCAGCCGATCACCGACGACACGTCCGCGGATTCCCGAGCGTTGCCTGGCGGGCGCCAGTTACCCGCATAGGGACGGCTCGGGTCTCATCACCAGTTCGCCCTTCGTGAGGTCCCAGTAACCCTCCCCTTTGGCGGTTCGGAAGCACACGGCGGAGGCCGTGACACGGGTGATTGTCGGGTCGCCGCCGGGCACTCCGACCGTGAGTCCCGCCGGAATGACGAAGCGCTTGCCCTCGTCGGTCGAGCTACGAGTAGGCCCCCCTTCGGTAGACGCGCCGGGGATTTCGATCGCCAGTGACCCGACGTTCGGATCGAATCCGGGGCTCCCGGCCATCGTCCCGACTTCGGTCGCGGTGATGGCGAGGGTCCAACAGTCGTGGTCCTTCGTCTTGTCACCAAAATTGAAGGCCGTGTCCTGACAGTCCATCGTCCACGATTCCCCCGGGGTGTAGTTGGGGGGTTGGGGACAGTCGGCATCACCAGACGCGACGAGCGCCTCATTCTCCAGGTCGTACGCACCGACCACATCGCGCGTGGTCGTGAAGCACACGGCTTGGAGCGTGACCTCGTAAATGATCGCCCGACCAGACTCGGGATCGAGTCGAACCGTGGTGTGGTCCGGATCGAGAACGTTCATGACGAGCTGCCCGCGGTCGCGGTCGTCAGGGTCGACGCCCGCCAGAAGGTTCTGGCTGTACCCGAGCCGCGTGATCAGGGCCCAACAACTCTCGGCGTTCATCGCGATCACGAACCACACCGAGACTGGCAGACTTCCGCAGGTGACCCGGTGCGCGTCGCCGACGAGTCTTCCTTCGTGCCCGGGCGCTCCGACAGCGAGGGTCGCCACCGTGCCTGGGTTCGTGGATGCGACGGGGTCGGACAGCGGGGCCTTCATCCTTCGGTTCGCGACGCGATACCCCACGATCCCCAGGGCCAAGATCACAAGCAGCGCGATCCCAAGGCCAAGGCGGTGGACGCGGCGCGGGGCTGGCGCGATGTCGGTCTGCGAGCGCGTCGGCGTCAACACGTGAAGCTGGTGTCGGGGACGTTCAGACGATACAAGGGCCGGTCCGACGAGTGCCACACTCCATGGTCGTTCCGGAAGTCGAGGAACGACGCTCGCGAGTCGGAGAAGTTGGTGGATGGCGGGTGGCAGATCCACGACACCGCGCTGGGATTCGGCAGCCGGTCGTTGTAGGCGTTCTCGATCGCCTGCTGCTGAAGGAAGTGGAATGCCTCGGCCCAACAGCACCCGTTGGCGCTCTTGAAGTAGTTCTGGGGGGCCGGGAAGTTCTGGTCGTAATCGGACTCACCCTTACCCCACATCGACTGCCAGAACTGGTAGCCCGTCCATCCGCTCCCCCACTGGTCCGTGGTCCAATAGGGCTTGTTGACCACGGCGCCGGTGTTGTAGAGGTTCATCTGCTGGTCCTCGGCGTGGGTCGCGTTGGCACGACGGTTCCAGCCCTGCATCCAGGGCAAGGACTCAGTGGCGATACGGAACTCGGACCGTTCAAGCGGAGTCTCGACGTCGAAGGCGCCTGAGACGGTGAAGTAGAGGGTCTCGTGGGCGCTGCGGTCGGCGGCCGTGACCGAATACGGCTTGAGGATCGACCAGATCCTCTCGTACGCCTCCCGTCCGTTCTGCTCGAACGGTGTTTGCGTCGGGTTTCCGCTATTGCTCGACCCGATGGCGACACGCACGCCGAAGTCGTGGGCGGGGTTGTCGACGTAGCCGTTGAACCACTCCTTCAGCCCGTTGGCGACGGTCGTGTAGTCGTGGCAACCGCTGAAGAGCGTAACCCCCTGACCCGATCCCGAAGTACAGGGCGCCCCTATGTGCAGCACGTGCATCCCGCCGTTGGTGGCGTAGTAGCCCATGCTGTAGATGATGTCGCAGCCCGACCCACTGGTCGCGAAGGTCTGCGGGTTCCCGTTCGCACACCGGTTCGTTCTCGATGACGTGTTGAACCGATCGAGGTTGACGTACCAGGCCCGCGTCTCCGCCGGCACCGTGTAGCCCGAACCACCACCGCCGCAGAGGTCGGAGTTGGTGGTGGACGGTAGGCCCGTCCCTCCGGGCGCGGACCCCTGGGTGGTGCCATTGCCGCCGACGAGCTTGCAGAGCCACGAGATCCCACTCGACTCTGTGACGATCTCCGGTGGGGCTGGCCCGGTCGCGTCGACCCCGATCCCCCCCGGCGTCGGTGCGAGCGTTTCGTGGGTGGAGCCACCGACGTGGAACCACTGCGAAGCGACCCGACAGGACGCACAGGTCTGGGAGTCGGTCGTCGTCACCGTCATGACCCCCGACGACACCGAGACGGACTGACCGTTGAGTGTGAAGCGCTCGAGAAACCCAGTCGCAGCTCCCCGCTGCGTGTCGTCGAACGCCGTCCAGGCGATCGGATTTCCGGCATCGTCGACTGAGGCCACGATCTGGTCGCCGGTTTGCGCATAGAGGCGCGTGGTCCTCGACGACGAGGTCAGCCCATCGGCCCACGCCGTGGCCAGGTAGTTGGCGTGGCCGGCGCGGCCGTCATAGTCAGGGGACCACTCAAAGCTCGCCACCAGGGACGTCCCGCGAGTGCCATCGCTGTTCTCCTTGACCCACGTCTCAAGCGTGCGCAGCAGCACGGCGCGGGCTCCCCCGCCGGCGGCCGCGTACGGCGACACCGGGGTGATCGCTTGCGACACCGCGTCGGTCGCCTGCATGTGGGACACGTCGATCGGCGGCGACGCCAGATTCCACCCCGCGGGGCCCGACGCCCACACCGACGGGACCGCGAGCGTGCCCGCGTGCTCGTATCCGTCGTGGTGGTGCAGCGCCGCTTGCGACTGCAGGGTCTTGTCGAACCCCGTTCCGGCGTCGACGTCGATGTAGTTAGGCACCGGGTCGCACACCGGGACCGGGACGGACGGCGCAACGCCCGCGGCGGCGTTGACCACAGGACAGGGGGCCTGCCATTGGACGACGGGTGCGCCCTGTGCTTCGAAGACCACGACGGCCTGGCTCCCGGGCATCGTCCCGAGCGGAACGGGGAAGTTCAACGCACCGAGGCCATAGCTCCGCGCGGGGATGGCCACGCGAACCGGGTCGGTCGTGTCGACATCGGGCACGATTACGTACGAGCACACGGACTGCGTTGACGGCGACAGGTTCGCCGGAGCCACGTACACGGCGGTCCCGTCCACCTTGGTGAACTTTGCCCGCACCGGCGAGAGGTCGAGGTTCCCGCACACGAGACCAAACCCGGGGTGCCCAGAGCGGGCAAGGGTCATCTCCGTCTGCCCGACCCGGACGGCGGTGCCGATCGCCAACGGGTCCCCGGGCACGAAGGCGAGCGGGACCGTTTTCACACTCGAGGCGTCGATCGCGGCCGGCGGGGAGCTGAACGCGACATCGGTCACGAGGAACACCCACGACAAACCGGGCGCCGCGTTGCCGGCGCGGTCCACCGTTGTCACCGTGACAGTGTGGACGCCCATGCGAAGGTTCTGGGCGGCGTACGCCACCACGACCCCATCCGAGGTCTGCGGAAGACCCGAAATCGCGACGGGGATGCCGTCCAGCGTCATGGAAACGCCTGACACCTCGACTCCCGAGCCGCCCTCGACGGCGTGCGTGGTGATCGTGGGCGCCCGGCTCGTCGTGTTCCCGTAATCCGCCGGGATCGGGTTCCGGAGCACAGGAGCCGTGTTGTCGATCAGGTAGTTCTTGGTGGCGCCGACGTCGATCTGGATGCCGCTCGAGCAGTTGGTGATGGCGGTGGTGAGCGTGAACCCGCCCTCGGGGGTGTTCTGGGGGAGGTTCGCGGTCCACGTCCCGGTGGACTGCGCGCCGCCGGCGCTGAGCGGGACCGACGTCGTGGCCCCGGTCCGGGAGTCGTTGACGAGAGCGCACGACGACGCCGGGGCGTAGGTAGTGATCGTCTGGGTGAGCGTGAAGCCTCCCGGTGCCGTCGAGATGAACGTCCGGTTGAGCACGGCGTCGGTCAGCCACTTGAGGTGGAAGTCGGCGGTCTGGCTCGTGTATTGGATGGTGAGGACGACGGTCTTGGAGTGGCTCGTCATCCCGGGCTTGGTGGCCGTCAGCTGGTACTCGCCGAAGCCGAGGAACTGCACCTCGTAGTAGCCGCTGGCGTCGCTGAGCACGGCTCCGAGAGGGCCGCCCGTGATACTCGCCCCCTCGACGGGCGTGCCGCCCGGGAGCTTCACGTACCCCGACACCTTGAGGGCGTCGCCCTGCTGGTTAGCCGGAGCGTTGGGGTTGTCGGCCCACGCGGGGGTCGCCGAGATCGAGCAGAGCAATGCGAGCGCGACGGCGAGTGCCCCCAGACGCCGCGTCCTCCGAATCCCGCCCACGATGCCTTCCCCTTCCCGCGCGCCACGGAGGCGCGCTACCAAGCGGTCGTCGGGGAGAGCGACCCGGTCACCCGAGGCATCACGGTGCCACATACCCCCCCCGTCGTGTCAAAGGGCACCAGGCTGCCCCATTGGGACACGAACGAGCAGATGAAGGTGTCGGTCAGGGGGCGACGTTTCTGCCATTCTGGGCGACTAGCCCCACGATCGCGGGCGGCCTGGCCTCGCGGGAGTCCGCTTGTCTGTAAGGGCGGGCTGGTTGCCGTCAGGACGCCGCCCAGGTACTGGGCCAGTGTGTACGGCCTTACAGATCCCTCGTTCGCGTCCTTGGCTTACGCGTTCTCTCGCTCGTTCGGTGAGTCGATTCGTTCGGTTGCTGTAATGCGGATCGTTCGTCCTGTAATCGCGTCGCGTCGTTGATTCTCCTGCTGTAAGGCAGATGTAACGCGCGGATGGTTCTCCTTCCCCCGCTGTACTCGGTCGTGATCCTGGTGCACCCACTCGACGAGCACCGGAAGTGTGGCCACGGTCGTCGACCGGTGGAACCGGTCCGGCCAGGTGCCCGTGCGGACTCCGGTCTGCGACCCGCGAGGCACGGCGCGGGTGTGGGGCAGTGCAGGCGGCCGGAGCGTCACGCCCACGGTGGACCCGCTAGCCCCGACGGGAACCGCCCGGCCCGAACCCGGCGACCCTTCACCACGAACCGAACCCTGCCCGCGGACGAGCCACAACCCCGGATCGACAATGACAAAAGAACACCCGACCCGCGCCCGCCAAACCTCACGAAGTCCCCGACCGCGAGCGAATCGGCAGCCCGCGACCAGGCAACAGACCCTTACAGGTTCCCCTCCGGGGAACCTGTACCGCCCGCCCGCCTGTATGCCGGTTCCAGGTCGCCTGGCGGCGGTGAACATGCTCGCTGACCGTCCGCGGCAAGGTGCCGGTCCGGTCGTCGACGTGCTCCGCGGGCAGCCTGTCTGGTGCCGGTCGGGGTGGGCTACGGCGCGGACTCGTCGCGTGCGTATGGGATTGCCACGTCGGGACCGTGGGCTGGCAGAAATCCTCAATCGGGCGACGGACCGGAGCGCGCACCGGACCGCCCACGGACAGGCCCGTGGTCCCATCCAGCCGTGACCACCCCGCCCACCGCCCCGGTCCCATCATGATGGACCCCGAGCACGCGGCCGCGCCCGTCCCACCGGCGTGCGACGATGTCGCCGGAGCCGATCTCACGGCGCTGGCCCGCGCCCTTGTCGACGCCGCCCTCGAAGCCCGCGAACGGGTGCTCGAGGTCAGGCTCGACCACGGACCGCAGCGGAGCGACGCACCGGTCCGCCGGGGTGTCGGGGCATGACGGCAAGGAGGAAACCGATGGCGCTACGCAAGGTGCTGCGGGTGGTGCTCTATCTGCGGGTCTCGGGACGCAAGCAGCTCCAGACCGACTTCCACGAGGACGGTCTGTCGCTGCCGGCCCAGCGCCGGCGATGCATGGCCCACGCCGTAGCCCAAGGCTGGGACGTCGTGGACGAATACGTGGAGCGAGCCGAGACGGCGACGAGCGCGGATCGACCCGCCCTCCAGGAGATGCTGGCGCGGATCGCCGAGCGCCGCGACGTCGACGTGGTGCTCGCCCCCAAGATCGATCGCATCGCCCGCAACGTCGCCGACCACTACGCCATCCGCGCCGCGGTGACCCGCGCCGGGGCGATCCTCCAGTCGGCGGGCGAGCACATCGACGACACGCCGTCGGGCCGGATGGTCGAGGGGATCATGGCCGTCCAGGCCGAGTTCTTCTCCGCCAACCTGTCGACCGAGATCAAGAAGGGCATGAGCCAAAAGGCCCGCACCGGGGGCTGGCCCCACCTGGCCCCCGTCGGCTACCGCAACGAACGCCACCCGGTCGGAGACAGCAACGTGGCGGTCATCGTGCCCGACCCCGAGCGCGCTCCCCTGGTCGCCCAGGGGTTCGACCTGTATGCGAGCGGCGCGTGGACGATCGAGGGTCTCGACGACGAGATGCACCGGCGCGGGATGCGGAACCGGCGCGCCAATCGCGTGGGGGTGAACGGCTGGGCCCGCATTCTGGCCAACCCCGTCTATGCCGGTGTCGTGGTGTGGGACTCGGTCGAGTACCCGGGCATCCACGAGCCCCTGGTCGATCGGGCGACCTACGAGAAGGTCCAGCGCCTCCTCGCCTCGCGCGCGGCGCGGGGGACGCGCGAACGCAAGCACCCGCATTACCTGAAGGGCGTGTTGTTCTGCGGGGTGTGTGGACGGCGGGTGTCGTTCATGCGGGTGAAGGACACCTACACCTACTTCTACTGCCTCGGGCGCAACACGAGGAACACGACGGGCTGCCAGGAGCGCTACGTGCCCTCGGACGAGATCGAGGCGCAGGTGGAGGACCTCTATGAGCGCATCGCCCTGCCGAAGGATCTGGCGGCGGAGCTAAACGCTGCCGTGCGCGCGGAGATCGACGCGCGCCAGGCCACCAGCCACACCGAGCGCACACGTTTGGAGCGTCAACGGGCCAAAGTCGAGACGCAACGGCGCAAGCTGTTGAAGGCGTATTACGCCGGAGCGATCGACGTGGACCTGTTGCGCGAGGAGCAGTCCCGTCTCGGCGACGAGCTTGCGATCGTTGACGATCGTCTCGCCGCGCTCGACGCGACCGCCGGAGAGTGGACGGCGGTCCTCGACACCGCATTGCGGTTCGCCACCGACTGCGGGAGTGCCTACGCGGCCGGGTCACCGCGTGTCCGACGGGGCTTCAACAAGGCCGTCTTCGATCGCTTGGAGATCCGTGACGGTCAAATCGCGGATGTCGAGTACCAGGCGCCGTTCGACGTGCTCTTCCGCGCGCCCGAGTTCAAGTTAAGAGATGTGGTGGAGGTGAGGGGACTTGAACCCCTGACTTCTACGTTGCGAACGTAA